>JAFDFZ010000003.1 GCA_019309565.1 Deltaproteobacteria bacterium | reverse complement strand
CAACTTGTCCATAGCCGGATTGTCGTCCGTTTTGCAGTGCGGGCATATTCGCCGGACCAGGCGCTGTGCGATGATACCGACCAGGGCATCGCAGATGACATAGCTGGGAACCCCCATATCCCGCAGGCGGGTGATAGACACGATACTGCCGTTGGTATGCAGGGTGCTTATGACAAGATGACCGGTTAAGGCCGCGTGAAAGGCCACCTCCGCGGTCTCAAGATCTCTGATTTCCCCGACCATGATCACGTTGGGATCCTGCCGAAGAAAAGCACGAAGCACGTTGGAGAATTTAAGCCCGATATTTTCTTTGACATTAACCTGTGCCGCCAGGCCCATGTGGTATTCCACAGGGTCTTCGACAGTGGCGTAATTTTTGGTAATACTTGCGTTTGCCTGCAGCAGGGAATACAGGGTGCTTGTCTTTCCGCTCCCTGTAGGCCCGGTGGCCAGCACCACGCCCTGGGGCATGGCCATAAACCGGGAGACTCTTTTAAGGTCGCTTTCTGAAAATCCAAGATCTTGAATATCTTTGATGGCCGAGTTTTTGTCCAGGATCCGCAGTACTATTTTTTCGCCGTTTATGGTCGGCAGGGTGGAAATCCGAAGATCGACTGTCTTGGAGGCATTTTTTACCGTAATGCGGCCGTCCTGGGGCAACCGACGTTCTGAAATATCCAGCTCGGACATCACCTTGATCCTGGACACGATGGAAGGATAGATTGAAAGCGGTAAATGCAGCCGATCCTGTAGCAGGCCGTCGATGCGGTATCGTACCATCACGAACCGATCCCTGGGCTCTATGTGTATGTCCGAAGCATGAAGCCTGAGGCCTTCTGCGATGATCCCGTTTACAGTCCGGATAGCCTCGGGCAGATCCGGACTGGTCAGCAGCTCACCGGCATCGGGTTCGTTTTCTTCTTCCTCCGCGAGAAACTCGAGAGCCTCGGTGGTTTCCGGGAAACCCTTCAGAGGCTCGGCGACCTCAAAGAGCTCCTGTATCTTTTGTTCGATTTCCGTTAGCCCGGCGATCACCGGTTCTATGCTAAAGCCGGTTAGAAACCGCAGATCGTCTATGAGCATGAAGTCGGTGGGGTCGGCCATAACCACGGTCAATCGCTTATTTGCCAGTTTTAAAGGGATCAGAATATTTTTTTTGCATATTTCCCCGGGAATCAGTTCTGCTGTTTCTTTCGATATGGGATAGTCTTTCAGGGATATTCGTTTGACCCTTGTTTCGGCGACAATACTTTCGATTATGGTCTGCTCATCGGTAATCCCAGCCTCTGTTATGAGGACAGGGAGGATTTTTTTTGTTTTTGCCTGAACTTCCAGCGCCTTGTCCAGGTCTTGCCGGGATATATGTTTTCTTTTTATAAGAATATTTCCTAGAAGACTCTGACCTGCAGTGGTATAATTGTCCAGTTTCGTTCTCTTCGGCGTGACAGGGACGTCCTGGCTTATGGATCTGCCATCTTCTCCATGAGCACGGCACTGTTGCAGGGCTTCGGCAACAGCCTTCTTAAAATCATCCACCTGCCAGGGTTTGGACAGGATTTTATAGACCGCCCCCCGGTTAATCGCTTCTATGGCAACATCGAAGTCTGCATACGCGGTCAACAGTATCCGCACCGTTTCCGGATACGCTTCCTTGATCCTTCGAATCAGTTCTGTGCCGGTCATCCCGGGCATCCGCTGGTCGGCTATGATCAGGTGAACCGGTTTTGCTTTCAGGATGTCAAGCGCTTTTTGCCCGGATAATGCAGTTAGTATTTCATAGCCTTCATGAATAAGAAGGCGTTTCAGGGAATTTAAAATATTTAATTCATCGTCAACTAAAAGTATCCTGTACGGTCTCTTTTTCTGCTCGTTATGCAAATTGGATGCTATCCTTTGTTTTTTCATCTTTTTTACCCTGTCTTGCATGACAGAGCCTTATTTTACCGGCAACATGATGGTAAAAATGGATCCGACATTTTCCTTGCTTTTAACTTCTATTGTTCCCTTGTGTCCTTTTACGATTTCATAGGCTATACTCAGGCCCAGGCCTGTTCCATTCCCAGGAGGTTTTGTAGTAAAAAACGGATCAAAAATTTTCGATAGGTTTCTTTCTGCGATCCCCTTGCCGTTATCGGAGATTTCGATTTCTACCTTTTTGTTTTCACCATTTGCTTCCCCCTCTTTGAGGCGGGTTTCAATGCGAATAACCCCCTTCTTTTCCCCATCTATTGCCTGGACGGCATTCAGGAGAATGTTGACGATAACCTGCATGATTCGTTGCGGAACACAATTAATCCTCGGCAGCTTCGCATACTTTTTTACGACCCTGGCTTTGTGCTTAACCTCACTGGCAATGAGATTCAGAGCCGTATCCACCAGATTCTCAACCGAGGCTTCTTCAAACTCCTCCAGACTGAAGCGGGCATATCCATTGAGATCATGAACAATTGTCTGGATCCGCGCGGCCCCGTCCAGAGACTCTGATGTCAGGTTTCCGATATCTTCCATGATGAAATCGATTTTGTTTTTTTCTTTATATTGCCGGATCTCTTTAATACAGGCAACTGCTTCAGAAGAAATCGCTTTCTTCTCTATGAGCTCTTCCAGATTCTCATAGAGGTTTAGAAGTCGAGAAATCCGTGATGTGTATTTTTGCAAAGAGACCATGTTGTTATTGATATATGAAATCGGATTGTTGATCTCGTGGGCGATTCCGGCTGCAAGAATACCAAGAGAGCTCATCTTCTCTGAATGAATCAACTGGTTGGTGCGTCTTATTACTTCGGCTTCCAGGTTTCGATTCGTCTCTTTAAGCTTCTTGTTGGCCTCTGCCAGCCTTTCCTTCATCTGAATCAATTTTTTCTCTATATTCCACTGATAGGTCAATGAACGGGCAAACTGCCGGATTTCTTCAAGGCTGAAAGGCTTTCGCAAATAAAGGATGTCATCCCTGCCGGCAACTTCAACGATTTCATCAGGGCTGATATCGCTGTAAGCTGTCACAATCACGATTTTGATATCCGGGTCGATCTTCCATATCTCCCTTGCAGTCTCTGCACCATTTAACCCAGGCATTTTCATGTCGATAAAACTTACGGCAAACGGTTCTCCTTTCTGGCTGGCGTTCTTAACGACTTTCAGCGCAGGCTCCCCGGCCTCGCATAAAAAGACCTGAAAGCCATTTGTTTTAACAGGTGAAGGTACATCTCCATTATCGATCTTATCAAAAATGCCAGTTACCATATGCAATGGCATGAAAGCTTTTTGTGGTGACAGAATGCGTTCAAAGGTCTTGCGAATCCCTGGATCGTCACCTACGATAAGAATCCGACTGTTTTCAATAACCATACATGGCCTCCTTTTCACGCACCTAATGGATAATTTTCAAAAATTTTTGACCACACCTGTTACAGAGATAATAACGGGAGCCGGGTATGACACGCATCCATTTCTTTCTCGGTATCCTCAAGCCAACACCCAGCTCACAGTATGGGCAGACTGCAACAGCATCGGGCCCGGTGCTCTCATATGCAAACCCGTTACCTGCACCATACACATACACATGGCTCTTATCAGGAAGATCAATACGGGCTCGGTTGCATGGTGCCTTCTCAGAATCCGTTGATTCTATACTAGGAGTATTGGAGACAGATGATATGAGCCCAATCGCACCCTGGGCGCGGGATAATCTTTTTTTTAATCCTTTGGAGCCGGCTTCAGGTACAATCCTGTATTTTTCAATTGCATGGTCAAATTTTCGTAGAATCCTGGCATACAAGGCAATCTTCCGGATATCGGCCGGCTGAAACGGTTTGGGAACCAACAGGATATCTTCCCGGCCGGTCTCCTCGAAAACCTTCTTTGGTGTGTCGGGCCCGGCAAAGCCGGTGATAATAGTAATCAGAACCTTATCGTCCATCTCAAGCAGGTGTTTGGCCGTTTGAATACCGTCCAACCCTGGCATACGAAGGTCGATGAAGGCAACGTCAAAAGGCTCTCCCTGCTTTATGGCCTTTTCCACATATTTAAGCCCCACATCTCCTTTTTCAGCTTCAACCAGTTCAAAATCGATCTTGGAGGCACGGGGTCGTGAGGCCTTGCCATCGAAAATCTCGACTGCTTTTTCGATCGCTTTTATCTTATTGCCGGGTATGAAAATTTTCTTAAACGCCTTCCGCACTCCGTAATCATCGTCCACAACCAGAATCCGATTTTTATCTTCCGTTAGAGAAAGCCACCGACTCCTGTCGGTTGTATAGATAATTCCTTATAGATGGTGGTTTAATGCCACCATCTATAGTCGTTAGAGAACATCGTTCTCTAACGGGGTTTACTAATTTTACTCATAGCCCGCCTTCGAACAGGTTTGCCCCTCTCATTTTGGCCGGTTACCGGAAGAATCACGGTTACCGTGGCTCCTTTGCCAATACCGTCGCTTGTGATCTGAAATTTTCCATCATTTGATTCTATAAACCTCTTGCAAAAGTACAGACCAAAGCCGCTTGAACCCTTTTCGGACACTCCGTATTCAACCATTTTATGTAACTGATCAGGCTCGATGCCCTTACCGGAATCGGTCACCTGGAATCCTACAAGGCCGTTTGCAGCGAAAGTTTTAAGAAGAATCTTCTTTTCCCTTAAGCCCTCCTGTGCATCAATGGCTTCGTAAGCGTTTTTGAGGATGTTGAGCACAACCTGCATCAGGCCGCCCCTGACGATCTCAATGTTCGGTAGATCTTTTGCAAGACTCATCTGGATTTTAATTCCGCGTCTGGTCAGTGCCTGCAACTGAATTCGAACCGCCTCCTGAATCAGATGGTTAAGATTCACCGATGCCACAATTTCATAACTGTTCTGGTAAGAGGATTGCATTTTAAGGATCTCAGAGATATGGTCCACCGCCTGTTTGTTCTTTTTAAGCCTCTCTTTGCGTTCTTTGTTAAAATGGTCCAGTGACTTGATCAGGCTGTCCATCAAAGACAGCACCTCTTTTATCCTCGTGTCTGGCTGCCCTGAACTGCCGGCTTTGTTGAAATAGGAAGATATTTCTTTGTAGCATTTGGATAGATAATCCGTTATTTCCTGGAGGGTTCTGTCTTTCAAATAAGTTTCCAGTTGGACACTCAGAGGGGTAATGGCATTGCCGATATTGTGAAGCACCATCGAGGCCATCTGGGCTCTTCCCGCATCCATCGCTCTGTCAATGAGTGCCTGCTGCTCTTTCTTAAGCTGCATGGTTCGTTTTTCGACTCCCTGCTCGAGTCCTTCCCGGTGCGTACTATCCATTTGTATTTTTCCTTATGAACTCTGAGTTTTTTTTATCTCATAGACTAGCTTCGGGCTTATCCCCCGGCGTTTTCCAGAAGCAGCCTCTTTAAGAGCAAATTGTTTACCAACACAGCAAGGTGCTGAGATTTTTGAATATATATTGTATTTTCAAATACTTATTTAGTTCTTAAAAGTTTCTTTGATTCAGTCGATAACTATCAAAATGAGAGGCAATCTGTATGGACTATTAGTATGATAGAATATTTCTTGTTTAAGACAAGAAAGCAGCGGATGAGTTAAAAGCCGGGATTCATCATCAGTTACCCAGCCCGTATCTTTTTATCTTACGGTAGAGGGTGGCCTCTCCGATCCCCAGGATTCGGGCTGCATGCTTTCGGTTGCCGTTGCTCTTGGCCAGGGCATTAACCAGTGCCATCTTCTCATAGCTGGCAAGGCTGTCATCCGTCGGAGCCGGGGCCCTGGAGGAGGTGCCTTGAGCTTTGCCGGAAATATATGGTGGCAGATCTTCAGGTGTGATTAAATCTCCAGAGGCCATGGCCATAGCGCTTCGGATGGTATTTTCAAGCTCCCGAACATTTCCAGGCCAGTCAAAGGCCTGGAGGCATTCCAGCGCCTTCCTCGAGATTTCTTTTGCATGTGAGTGCTCGGATCGAAAGCGCTTTATAAAGTATCGGACAATAAGAGGTATGTCCTCTCTGCGGTCTCGAAGAGGCGGCACTTTCAGCACAATCACATTCAACCTAAAGTACAGGTCGTTTCGAAATCTCTTATCAATGACGTCCTGTTTCAGGTTCCGGTTTGTGGCGGCTACGATTCGAATATCCACGGGAAAAGTTTTCACACTGCCCACAGGCCGTACCTCACGTTCCTGGAGGGTTCTCAGGAGCTTTCCCTGCATAGTCAGACTCAGCTCACCTATTTCATCCAGAAACAGGGTGCCTCTATCTGCCGAGCGGATCAGACCGATGGAAGCAATGTGGGCGCCTGTAAACGCCCCTTTCACATGACCGAAAAGCTCGCTTTCAATAACCGTTTCACTGATAGAGGCACAATCCACAGGGACGAATGGACGGGTCGATCGCCGGCTGTACTGGTGGATGGCCCTTGCCACAAGCTCTTTTCCGGTACCGGTTTCTCCCAGGATGAGAACAGGTTCATCCGACGGGGCAGCCTTAAGGAGCTGTTCTTTAAGGGTTTGCATGGCGCTGGATTGGCCCACCAGCTGGTAGGCGCCGAACCTGAAGACAAGATCCTCTTTTAGCATCCTGTTTTCGGCTTCAAGTGCCCAGATCCGATAGAACTGATGGACGCGTTTACGAATGGCCGCAGGGGTAAACGGTTTTTCAATAAAATCCTCGGCCCCTTCCTGCATAGCCCGCACTGCATCCTCTATCCTCCCGTGGCCGGTGATGATCATGGTTTTTATGCCGGGAATCATCCTTTTGAGTTTAGCAAGAAGGGTTATACCATCCATGCCGGGCATTTTTAAATCGATCAATGCGGCGTCAAATGGGCTGTTTTCCGCCTTGGATAGGGCCTCCTGCCCGTTTTTGGCCATGTAAAGATCATAGTTATCGTCTAAAAAAATTCTTCTCAGGGAGGAAAGAACACCCGGTTCGTCATCAACAAGCAACAACTTAAAGCTGGTTTCAGAGTTATCCATAGGCTATCCTTTAATCGATAATTTCCGGCCAAACGGGTCTCACCTATTACTTGCATCATAATCACAATATATCCAAATCTCAAGGAAATAGCAATGCAGCCAGCAATTTCGGTTTAAGATGCAAATTATTAAAATTCGCCAATAATTGCTGCAAAGGGCGTCATCGACCGATTGACACTTGTGGTTTGCTTCTCTATGATCGTTTAAAACATTTCTGGGAATGGAACGATGGCTCAAGTCTTTGAATTCATACTGCCGGTTTTACTTGTCCTTCAGTTCGTTATCGGCCTGACTTTCTTTATTGTCACCATCGGGGAATGTGAGAAAAACCCTCGCCTTTACCCCGTAGTTGCAGAAAAAACATGGCAAAATGTCCCTAACATACAATTAAACTCAACTTACAGGTTTCCGACAAGAGTTGTAATTCAACAACGGGGTTTGGCGAAGACTTCAGTTTAATTTTTAGTATCCCCAAAGGTTCCAAGGATTCGAGGGCTCAAGGGTTCAAGGAAATTCTTTGTAAGGCTTTTGCACTTGGCCCCTTGAATCCTCGGCCCCTTGACCCCTAAAGCTACCGGCTTAAAGCCGGTACGTAGTTTACTTTGTGAAATAAGCAGCATAGGAAAAGAGGTTTACGATGAAAAAAGCTGAAATAACCATTAATGATATCTCAATGCCGCTTTATTCCCTTAACACGCTGATCATAGGCAGCGGGGCGGCATCTTTAAATGCGGCAGTGAACCTGTTCGAGAATGGACAATCGGATATCGCCATTGTAACGGATAGATGGGGTGGTGGTACTTCGGCCAACACGGGAGCCGATAAACAAACCTACTACAAGCTGTCTCTTTCAGGCAAGCTTGCTGATTGCCCTGTTGAGATGGCAAATGACCTGTATGGAGGCGGCTGTATGCATGGGGATATAGCGCTGTGCGAGGCCCAGAATTCCATGAAGGCGTTCTTCCATCTCGTTCAACTGGGGGTGCCGTTTCCTTATGACCGGTACGGCGGTTATGTGGGTTACAAGACGGATCACGACCCGCGTCAGCGGGCCACTTCAGCAGGCCCACTTACCGCTCAGCTCATGTTTCGCGCGCTGGCCCAGTCTGTTAAAAAGAAGGAAATTGCGGTTTTCGATCGCCATGAGGTCATCTCTCTTTTGGTATGCAAAAGAGGCGCCGATACTCATGTGATCGGTGCCATAGCACTTGATCTTGAGCGGTTAGTTTCGGATCGTTTCGGTTTTGTTGTGTTTAACGCCGTAAACGTTGTGCTTGGAACCGGTGGGCCGGCTGGTATTTACAGAACCTCTGTATACCCGGAAAGCCAGCTTGGCTCAAGCGGAATGGCTTACGAGATCGGAGCCGTTGGCAATAACCTAACGGAATCCCAGTACGGGCTTGCTTCGGTCAAATTCAGGTGGAACCTTTCCGGCACCTATCAGCAGGTGATTCCCAGATATGTGTCCACCGATCGGGCCGGAAAGGACGAAAAGGAGTTCTTAAACTCATATTTCCCGGATATGGGAAAACTTGCCACCGCCACGTTTCTTAAAGGCTACCAGTGGCCCTTCGATCCCAAGAAAGCATATGATTACGGATCATCTCTTATCGATATTCTGGTTTACCAGGAAACCGTCATAAAGGGCAGGAGAGTTTTTCTTGATTATCAAAAAAACCCAAGCGGCGCAGGTATTCTTGAAGACTTCTCTTTTAATCTGTTGAGCCCGGAGGCACGGGAGTACCTGGAAGCATCGCACGCCTTGCTGCCCACACCCATCGAAAGGCTGGTCAGGATGAATCAGCCTGCCATCGACGTTTATCGGGAAAACGGCATTGATATTACAAAGCAGTATCTGGAGATCGCCGTATGCGCACAGCACAACAACGGAGGACTTAAGGGAAATCTCTGGTGGGAGTCGAATATCAAGCATCTATTTCCGGTGGGAGAGGTAAACGGAACCCACGGCGTCTACCGGCCCGGCGGCAGTGCGCTCAACTCAGGGCAGGTCGGCAGCATGAGGGCCGCACTGTTCATTTCGAAAAGATATTCTCAAGCTCCCATGGAAGATGGGCAATTCACGGGCCTTGTTGAGGAGCAGATAAAGAAGAAGCTTGAATTTGCCCATAAAGTCATCGATCCATCAGGTGCAGATCCTCATTTTCTTATGACCACAAGAGAGGAGATTCAGAACAGGATGTCTGCCTGTGGTGCACATATCCGAAACCCTGAAGATGTCATGGAGGCCATCCCCGCAGCATGGTCATTATATTTGCGGTTAAAGAGCGAAATGAAAATTTCAACGGCTCAGGATTTACCCGCTGCTTTCAAAAATCTGGATCTTTGTTTGACCCACGCCCTGTATCTGGAAGCGATCGGTGAGTATCTGGAAAAGGGAGGTAAGAGTCGCGGTTCTTATCTGGTGATGGACCCGCAAGGTAAAAAACCGAATAAAGAGATGAGCGACCACTGGACGTTCTCATTGAATGAAGACAACGCGTTTGTAAACCGCAAGATCCTGGAAATCTGGCTCAACGAAGATTCAAGGGTCATGAAACAGTGGGTTGACATCAGACCGATTCCCGATGAAGATATCTGGTTTGAAAATGTCTGGAACAAATATATGAGGGATGAAATAGTACGGTAGGCCATCACTTAAAGGAGCGAGGATGCCATGCAAGGAAAGTATTTCGATGAATTCAGCGTGGATGATGTGTTTGTTACACCCGGCCGGACCATCACAGAAACCGATGTTGTCATGTTCGCAGCCATGACCGGGGACTACAACCAGCTGCATACCAACAAAGAATACATGAAGCACAGCCAATTCGGTCAAAGGCTGGTACACGGCCTGTTGGGGCTTTCCATCTCACATGGTCTGCTTTTTCGCCTGGGCATACTCGAAGGAACCGCGATTGCCTTTCTTGCAATCGATTCCTGGCAGTTTAAAGCGCCCCTGTTCTTTAATGACACCATTCGTGTCAGGGTCAGGGTTACAGAGGCGAGAGCGAGCAAGTCCAAGCCGGACCGTGGAATCGTGACCTTTTTTACTGAAGTCCTGAACCAAAACGACACCGTAGTACAGAGCGGATATCAAAGGCTGATGATGAAACGACGTGTGCCGGCGGACGGCTGATTCCCTGTGCTGCTTTAAAAAACATCCATCTGCTCGGGTTACGGTTTCTCTGCTTATTTATGCAAAAGGAGGTTTTGTCCTGTCTAAATCCGGCTTTTCATGTTCTAACAGCTCGAAGCAGATGGCGTTTAGAGCCGATTCATGGTTTAACCTTGCCTGATCGTCTATTTCAAAAGAAGCCCGTATGGCCTCCTTTGCGAATCTTAACACGTGCAAGGGTCTTTTGGCGATTTCGGTGGCAAGCTTTTCGGTTTCTGCTTCCAGCCGATCATCCGGAACTACATCTTCAACAAGGCCCACCTGCTTTGCTTCGGCAGCCGAAAGGAACCTTCCTGAAAGAATCATTTTCATGGCCATCCCTTCGCCTACAAGACGCGGAAGAAACTGGGTGCCCCCGCCTCCTGGAAGCCAGCCGAGACCTGTTTCTGGCAACCCGAACTGTGCGTTTTCCGATGCGATGCGAATATCGCAGGCAAGCGCAAGCTCCAGACCACCGCCCAGGGCATAGCCACGAATCATTGCAATCACAGGTTTGCTGAGTTTTCTTACAAACAGAGGGGATTCGATTCGCTGCCGAAGCTCCATGCCGGAGATGCCTCGAAGCTCTGTTATGTCGGAGCCCGAAGAGAAGGCCCGCCCTCCCGAGCCCGTTATGATCACTACCCGGATGGTATCGTCGTTTTCAACATCTGTGGTAATTTCGATCAACCGGGTGGCAGCTTCATGATTGATGGCGTTTAACTTTTCCGGTCGGTTTAAGGTTATTAATGCCAGGGGTTGCTTTTTTTCCAGAATTACCGGCTCCATTCTATGTGTGGCCTCCTTTTGTTTTAGACGATTATCGGAAAGTAAACCGTCTTGCTGTGTTTCCTGAGGGACTTTTCACATTTTCACCCCCAGGCCAAGCTCCATTCCCTGCTCCATCAACACTTCCTGTAATGATAAAACATCCAGCTCTCTGGGTGCCACACCCTTTTTCAAGGAAAGCGCTGCTGCCGTACCTGCGGCCTGGCCCGTGGCCGAGCAGACCGGAATGAGCCGAAGCTGTCCCATGGCTTCTTCATCAGCAGAAATGCACCTGCCCGCCGCAAGAAGGTTCTCCACGTTCTGGGGCAAAATAGAGCCGTAGGGCAACCGCATCTCGTTCCTGGCATACGGTTTGGCCACCGTATCCTCAAACCGGATGTTCTTTACCTCATCCATGGTGGGTGACGCCTCTCCGATGATTTGCCGGGTTGCACGCACCCCCACCTGAGTTGAAGTATATTCGATTCTTGCGTTTTCAAATCCAGGGACTTTGTTTTTTAAAAAGATCGCCATCCGCATTGCGTGCTCACGGGTGGTGATTTCCGCCTGTGTCAGATCCCTGGGGTCAACACCGTTCATGCCCATAAGGTTGCCGGACCACACGTTGACCTCATCTTTATAGACAAGCTGCTCGGCATACACTCCAGGGGCGCCGAACTCAGGATAAATACCCAGATCGAATTCAAGTTCCTTTCTCTCGATTCCTTCCTTTACCAGTTTCCTGATCCCGCCCCAGTTACCCATCGCGTTCATGGCCCTGGCCACATCGACTCCCACCATGTTAAACATCATGGTCATGGGTTTCTTGACCAATCGAAAAGGGGCTCCGGCCAGGGCAGCCACATCGGCATCGCCGGTTGCGTCAACTACCATTCGGGCCCACACCGCCTGCCGTCCAGCCTTGTTTTCCATGATGATGCCATTGAGTCGATTGTCCTCTTTTATGGTACTCACAATATATGTATGCAAAAGTATATCAACGCCCGACTCCCTAAGCATATTGACCAGTTCATATTTCAGTATCTCGGGATCAATGGCATGAAGATGCAATGGTTTTGTGATCTCATCGGAATATCTACAAGGAGCATATACGGATTTTTCTTTGAGCCTCCTTTCAAACTCAAGGTTAATGCCGTTGTTCAAGGGCGTAGTGGTGATAACCAGCGAGGTGGTTACCAGGCCTCCCAAAAACCCGTATTTTTCAAGAAGCATAACATCAACACCCTGTCTTGCGGCACAAACGGCTGCTGCAACACCGGCGATTCCACCTCCGCACACCAGCACATCAACCTCTGCTACAACCGGCGTTTTTCTTTCCGGCTCGCTGATCCATTCCATTGCTACCTCCTTTGTGCTTTAAGGGAAAAAATTCTGGTTATCAAGACCACACAATTAGCTGCATGGTTCGATATGTAATTACTCAAGTTTCGCACCCTAATTTTACCGCAAAATTGTAAATAGATATTAAGTCGCCATCATTATAAGGCTTTACAACGCATTTAAGGGTGCGAAACTTGAGTAATTATTTCCTATATTTTTTCATGGGCAAACGCTGCATATCCCATGATGATGTACCGCTGGGCCAAAAAGGTTACCACTATCGGTGGAATAATGGCAACCGTTGAGGCCGCTGCCATAAGATGCCATTCCATTCCCATTTCATGGACAAACTGCACGATGCTGGGGGTCAGCATCGGGGTGTCATAACCGGTAAGAATCAGGGCGAACAAAAATTCGTTCCATGTCCATATCCAGAGCAGAATTGCGCTGGCAGCAAGACCGGGTAAAATGAGCGGCACGGCGATTCTCCAGAAAATGCCCCAGCGGGAGCATCCGTCAATGCGTGCTGCCTCGTCCAGTTCCCTGGGAATATTTTCGTAAAATCCGGATAACACGATGGTAAAGAAACATACGTGAAAGGCGATATGCGCAAACAGCAGACCTGTAATAGTATCGGTAAGCCCCCAGCGCTGTAAAATCAGGAACAAAGGGATGATCCATGATATGATGGGAATGGTTCTGACCACATATATGAGAAAGAAAAACCCCTTGCTTGAACGGGTCTCTTTGAAGCGGGCGAGAAAATAGCCTGATAACATCACCACCAGCAGGGAAAATCCCGTAGCCAGTGTTGCGACGACTCCCGAGTTTACCATGGCCTCATCCAGGGTACCCAGCCACTCCCAGATTTCCACGTAGTTATCCAGTGTCATGGAAAAATTTTTCCAGGCATAATAGATGTTGGCGGCAGATTTAAAACTGCTGTATACCAACCAGAGTATGGGAAACGTAAAAAAGGATAGAACCAACACAACTGCCGTCCACCACAGAACCTTGCGATACCCTTTCATTCGTATCAAACTCCTTTGTTATTTGACCTCTTCAATCCTCGGCTCCTTGCCCCCTAAAGCTACCGTCTTGTAACCGGTACGTATTTTACCCCGTTAGAGAAAGCCATCGACTCCTGTCGGTTGTATAGATAATTCCTTATAGATGGTGGTTTAATGCCACCATCTATAGTCGTTAGAGAACATCGTTCTCTAACGGGGTTTACTTCGCGGCTGACATAAAGCATCGTAACGTCACAGACGATACGTAAATCGATAAAACCGTCTGAACAGCAGCAGGCCAAATATCAGCATGACAAATGCAGATATCATTCCCGCGGCCGCTCCCTGTCCCATTTTCAAGTAGATGAAAGATTCTTTGTAAGCGAATACGCTCAGCAGTTCGGTGGATCGGCCGGGTCCTCCCCGGGTGATCGTCCATACATGATCAAATTGCGCGAATGCATCAAATGTTCTAATAAGCGTGCACACGGCGATCACCGGTTTAAGAAACGGAAGCGTCACATGCCAGAACACCTGCCACGCGTTTGCACCATCGACTCTTGCAGCCTCTTTCGGCTCAGCCGGTTGCACCTGCAAGGCGGCAAGCACGAAGATGGCATACCACGGAGTCCAGGTCCATACCTCGGCTAACAAGGAAAGAAACATGGCAGTGGAGCGCTCCGAAAACCATGAAGGAGGCTGGATGCCGATCCCGCGAAGGAGCACATTGAAGATTCCATATTGATCATTGAAAATCCATCTTACCATGACCCCTGAGATCACCCGCGAGATCATCAAAGGCAACAACAAAAGAGAGCGTGCTATGTACTCACCCTTGAAACTTCGGTTGAACAGGTGGCCAATGGCAATCCCCCCGCACACTTCAACAGACACCGCAATGATGGTGAAAAGCACGGTATTTAGCAAAACCACGGTATAGAAGTGCGGTTTGCTGAGTATGCTGATGTAGTTTTTCAGTCCCACAAACGTTCCATATCCTTGCCAGAGCGGATATTCGGTCAGGCTGGTGTATATTCCATGAAAAATGGGTATTATCTGGAAAAGAAACATGAACACCAGTGCCGGCAGAATCAGTTGCACCATAAAGGCGGGTTTTTTGTCCACCAGGTCTTTCGTAATATCCTTTAGATTCTCAAGCATCGTATTGACCTCTAGAAACTGTGTCGATGACAACGGGACGGCGGATGCGTTCGTTGTTTCGGTTCAATAAACCGCACCGTCTTTCCAATGCGGGCTAAAAGGAGGAAAAAAGATCGGATCCAGATAATCGAATATTCTGCGTGGGAGCAGATATCTGGGTATGACACGCCGAATAAGAAGCGCAACCCGGCGTGTCACAGGGTGTTACTCATCAGTACGCTTATTTGACGAACTTTACTCCCCAGCGTTCTCTGGTCGGTTCAACGATTTCGTTGATTTCCTTCTTTAATTTCGCCAGGGTTTTGGGGATATCCTCTCGTTTTCCTTTCATCATATTCTGGAAGTATTCACCGACGGTCATCATCACTTTAGGCCACTCTGCAAAGTAATATCCCCCGCTTTCCCATACCAGTTCGGTGTAGATGGTGGCATCGGCCACTTCTTTGAAAAGCGGGTCGGTCTCATAAAGCTCTTTTCGCACATTTACCGTCACCGGGGGGCCTCCGGTTACTTTCCAGAGATCTTTCTGAACCTCGTCGGATATAAGGTAATTCAGTAATTCCTTGGCAACCTTTTTTCTTTCATCCGGCATTTTCTTGGGTACGCCCCATGCCCAGCAGATATCCCAGGAAGCTTTCGCCCCGTGAGGACCGGCGGGGAAGGGCATCACCCCCACCTTTCCTGCCACTTTTGATTTCTTGGGGTCGTTATAGGTTCCGTACATGATGGAATCCTGCCACACCGAAAAACAGTTTCCTTCTTTGAAAATAGCGTCCGAGTCGGTACGGGTGTATCCGATCATCTCAATGGGTGCAATCTTGTGTGTATAAATATTATCCCACCAGAATTCCACCGTTTCCTGGAACCGAGAATCGTCAACCATAGGAGTAAAGCCATAGGAGGCTATGGTGGCCGTATCGCATATACCGCCACCCGGTTCGAAAATAAAAACGTTGTTTGATGCCAGCGCCCAGATGAGGGTTCCCCACAGGTGCGGGTAGACCGTTCCGCCGATAAAGCCCCATTTCACTTTTCCCTGCTTCATCAGAGATTGGCAAAGTTTGATCAGTTCGCGCCAGGTTCTGGGTGCTCTCGGCGCCATGTCTTTTCGATAGAAGAGAACCGCAGACGTGGTGGTGAAAGGAACTCCGGTGATTCGGTATTTCCCGGGCATAAAGGGGACACGATCCGGAAATACGCCTTCGTACAGGGTGGGAGATACCTTTTTGAAGTTGGGAAGATCATCAACGGGCTCCAGCAGTTTTGCATACATCTCTCCCCAGTCATCATTATGCCAGATAATATCAAACGGGGGCTTTTCTCGGGTAAGATGCATTGCAACTTCCTGGGCGTAATGCTCGTAAGCAATGGGCGCGCGCTTGATCTCAATCCCTCGTTCTGCAGCCCATTTTTCCATCCATTTCAGTTGTTGTTTATGTACAGGGTAGGGCATGTAAGCCACCCGCAGCGACTTAACCTCGGCCCCAAGCGGTGAAGCAATTAAAAACATAACAAACACCGCCGCCATCAGCATCCCGATCACTCTTGTTGTTCTGAAATCGTTCTTAGACCGCATTGTGACACCTCCTTATTTAAAGCGGTTAACATGTTGGTAAACCCACCTTCCCTTTTTGCTTAATATGCCATCACCTCCTCATATACCGGATTCTCAATATACCAAATTCCCACCATGCAGCTTTGTTTTCGCTTACAGCAGCACCACTGCAAGTGAACGGGAACAGATCGAGCACATAATCGTGTTTAAACAAATTTTACATGCCGCATGCCGCCGTGCCTCTTGTCTTGGTTAATCGTAATTTAATATGAAGCAAGAAATGTCTGTTGGATTCAGGTAAGTACGATATTTATTATATCTTCCGAATAAAAAGTCAAGCATTCAAATGGAAAATAATGTCCTGAGAATTGAACCCGTAACGATTATACAATCCCTTTTTGTTTCATGGTTTCGATTTCGCTCTCATATCCCAGTTCTCGCAGGATCTGCTCTGTATGTTCTCCCAGTTTTGGAGGTGGCTTTCTGATGGTTGCCGGTGATTCACTTAACCTGATGGGAAAGTCGATGACCTTGAAATTGCCGATGTCATCCCTTTTTACCTCTTTTATTACATGATTATGCTGCACCTGGGGGTCGGTTACGAGGTCTGCATAAGTATATACTTTGGCGCACCAGACATCGTGTCTTTCCAGTAATTGTAACCATTCATCGGTCGTTTTCTCTTTAATCACGGCCTGGATCAATTCTTTAATTTCATCTCGCTTGCTAAAAGCGTCTTTTTGGTCATATTTTTCCAGCAACTCGTTAAGCCCGAGCACTTCACCCAGTTTTTTCAATGGTGTCAGGGAGATGGCGATGTATCCATCGCGGGTTGCATACGTACCATGTGGGGCCTCGTAGAAAGGAGCTCCAATCCCGCTTTTGCTCCTTCTGATGGATCTTTCTCCGCCGCCGTTTAGATAGTAGACGATGGCCTCCTTTTGAAGGTCAATGGCAGATTGAAGAAGATTCACCTCGATCTTCTGGCCCTTTCCTGTTTTTTCCCTGTAAAACAGGGCGGCCAGAATACCCATAGCGATCAGTGCACCTGAATGAATATCGATGATGGCCGCACCGGCGGGTGTCGGCAAATCCCCTTCTTTGCCGGTTACACTTGCAAGTCCGCTCAAAGACTGTGCCAGCAAATCCTGGCCTGCCTTATCCCGGTAAGGCCCATCGGATCCATAACCGGACGCCGATGCATAGATCAGCCTGGGGTTAATCTCTGATAATCGCTCATAGCCCAGGCCCAGGCGATCCATTACTCCAGGGCGATAGTTCTCAACAAGAACATCGCTTCTGGCGACGAGTCTGTATACGATCTGCTTGCCCTCGTCCTCCTTCAGGTTAAGCGTCATACTTCGTTGATTTCTGTTCAAGGATAAAAAGAACACGCTTTCCCCTTTGATGTAGGTGTCAAGCCCGGACCATGACCTCTCCCAGGCGCCTTTACCCGGCCGTTCGATCTTAATCACATCGGCGCCTAAGTCCGCCAGATATTCGACACCGGCATTTCCCTGAGCCAGCTGCGCAAAGCTCAACACCTTAATTCCGGATAATGCTCCATTTTCTTTTCCCAATTTTATGACCTCCTTCTACCTTGATCTGTGCCGCCCGCACAAAGGATTTATAATGTCCTTCCCTAAGTTAATCAAGCTATTTTAAGGGGCTGGTGTTTTAAAAAAATGAGTTTCATTTTTGAAATCCAAGGTGTAACATAACTTGTTAGATAAGCTTAGTTGTTGTAAATAGTACTGTTGCATTTACGATGATGTGAAGAAGCAAGCGGTGGTTTGTGTGAAAGGAGTCGGGAGAAATGGTTAAATTAGCAACGGACGAGCAGGAAATGCTTGATGGAAAACACGGAAGGGCCCAGCAAAGAGCCATGGAAATTCTGGTTCAATACGCCGAGGCGCTGGGTGCGGAGCGGTTTGTGGATACGAACAATGTGCATCTTTTTGTTGGTTTTCACCCCTATCCGGAAGTCATCAAAATACTGGATGCAGATGAACTGGCATCCAGATTTCTGCTTGATACCGAGGAAAAAATAGTCGTTGACCGTGTAAAGGCATTTAACACCACTCATATATGGGCCATGGATCTGGATAGGTGGCAAATAATGGGCGCTCCTGAAAGTTTGCATAATCTTATGGAGTCCATTCGAAAATATAGCATCAGAACCGGAATCTGTCTATCCGCCACCTGTACGCCCTACCAGGTGGGCAATGTTCCCATAAGAGGGGAGCATTGCGCATGGACTGAATCCTCGGCGGTTCCTTTCTGCAATGCGGTTCTCGGCGCTAGAACCAACACGGAAGCGGCTCACAGTGCATTTCCCGCTGCGCTTACCGGTAAGATTCCTCTTTGGGGATATCACCTAAAAGAAAATCGACGGGGTACTCATCTGATCAACGTGCAGATTGATGTCAGGGATATTATGGACTGGTATCTCCTGGGGTATTATGTCGGGGAGGTTTGCCAGCTGGCTGTTCCTGTATATAGGCTCAGGGTGCAAAGAGCTCCAAACTTAAGCATGTTGAAAGGGCTGAATGCGGCCGGCGCCTCTTCCGGGGGCATCATGATGTATCACATCATCGGGGTGACGCCAGAAGCGCCGACAATGGAGGCGGCTTTCTCAGGAAACAGGCCAAAAGAAACCCTGGTATACGGAGAGTCAGAGCGCAGACAGGCATATGAGAACCTGAATTGCGCTATGGACGAAAATGTTGACCTTGTTAATATCGGTTGCCCCCATTATTCACTGGAACAGCTAAGAGACGTAGCCCGTTTGCTTGACGGGAAGAAGGTTCATGAAGATGTAACCCTTTGGATCTGGACCGCCTATCAACTAAAGGCGATTGCAGATCGCAATGGTTACACGGACATCATCGCCCGGGCAGGCGGACATCTCATGACAGACAGCTGTCCGCTAAACACCAATCTATTTCCCGAGGGCTGCAGAGTGGTCGCCACCGATTCTGCAAAACATGCCCATTATGCCCCGGCAATCGGGGGGATGGATGTATTTTTCGGAACGATGCAACAGTGCATTGACGCTGCAACAACCGGAAAATGGAGAGGGGAGTTGAAATGAGCGATATCGTATTGACTGGAAGAAAGGTCTTCGGCGGGGTTGCAGAGGGCGAGGCTCTGGTTACAAGGCAGAATATTTCAACCTGGGGAGGCGTGCATGCGGTAAAGGGCATTATTACCGAAAGAAGACACGAGCTTAGGGGGAAGAGTTTTAAAGATAAGGTGCTGGTGTTCCCGGCCGCCAAGGGTTCTTCGGGCTGGTCCACGGTTGCGCAGGTTATCCGTATGGCAGGACAGTCTCCAAGGGCCATGATTATTCGAGATATAAGTTCTCTGACCGGAATTGGGGCCGTTGTGATGCGGGTGCCCACGGTGACGGACCTGGACCGGGATCCTACTGAAATCATTGAAACCGGAGACTGGGTTAAGGTGGATGCGGACAACGGAATTGTGGAAATCACGAAGAGAAATCGGGGCAAGGACCGATCATGAGACTCAAACAGCAAGTGGCGCTCATGTTTTTCCGGCTTCATCGGACTCGAACATGGCCACAGGCATCACCGTGCAGGTGGATGGCGGCCGCAGTATCGCATAAAATGGAGGACACCCATGAATTCAGATAAAAAGGTAGCAATCGTTACAGGAGCAGGAGCAGGAATCGGGCGCGCGATCGCCTTAAAATTGGCTTCAGAGGGATACGCCGTAGCCATTGTAGATGTGGAGGAAGAGCGTGCACATCGGGTAACTCAGGAAATACGTGAATGCAATGCTCAGGCCGAAGCCATCGCCTGTGACGTGGGTAAAAAGACCGAAGCGTTCCGCATGGTGCAGGAAACCGTCCGGCTTTTAGGAGAAGTCGAACTTCTTGTCAATAACGCTGGAATTGTGCGCCTGGGGCCTTTGGCCGATTTTCCGGAAGACCTCTGGCGGGAGCTGTTCAGGGTAAACGTGGACGGTGTTTTCTTCTGCTGCCAGGCAGTGCTTCCATCAATGGTGGATCGCAACCGGGGAAACATCGTAAACATCGCCTCCTGGAACGGAAAGCTTGGAGCCCCCAACTTCGGGGCCTACAGCGCAACCAAGGCGGCTGTTATCTCTCTTACACAATCTCTTGCACGGGAAGTTGCTTCCGTGGGCATACGGGTAAATGCCGTCTGCCCCGGTATCATCGGGGATACCCCCATGCGCGAACAGGTACAGCAGGAAGGGAAGGCTTACGGATTACCACCTGCAGAACAACGCGCCAAGACGATCCCCATGGGCCGACTGGGCAGGCCCGAGGAAATCGCCAATGCCGTAGTATTCCTGGCTTCAGATAAGGCATCCTATATGACGGGGCAGGCTATCAACGTAACCGGCGGGCTGTGGCTGCACTGAGCGGGTTGAAGTAAATCCTGCGGAAAGACACCAGATTATGAGCCCGGCGTTGAAGTCGATTTAAGCCAGTTGCGTATCTTTTCTTCGTCTTCAAGCGCATGCTTCATTCTCTTAAGGCCCTGGGTGATGAGCTCTCTTGAGGTTGCATAGGAAAGCCGGATATATTCTTGCTTTTCTTCCGCGTTTTTCTCTCCGAAAAAAATCCTTGCCAAAACCGCTATCCCTCCTTCGTAGAGCAGGTATTTCTGAAGATCAAGAGCATCTTTAAACCCGCGCATCCGGCAGCACTCTGTAACGTTCGGAAATACGTAAAAGGCGCCATGGGGTCTGTGGCATTTAACTCCAGGGATCGAATTCAATCCATCTACGATAAGGTCCCTTCTTGCTCTGAATTCGTTCACCATGTTTTCACTTGATTTTTGAGAGCCCGTCAGGGCTGCTTGTCCTGCTTTAAGCGTGAACCCTGAAACACATGCGTTGAAATTGATAACCAATCTGGTGAAATGCTCCATCAATTCCTTGTTGCAGATCACGGCATACCCAAGTCTCCAGCCGGTCATCGCATAGATCTTGGAATGCCCGTCAAGAATGATGGTTCTTTCCCTCATACCGGGTTCTGCAAATATGCTCTCAACAACCCCGGGTTTTGCATCGTAATTGATTCTTCCATAGATCTCATCGCTTAAAACCCACAGGTCATGCTTTACGGCCAGTTCTGCGATTTCCTCTAAGTCCTGTTTGGTCAGCTTGCTGCCGGTAGGGTTTTGAGGACTGTTTATGATGAGCATTCTGGTTTTACCTGTAATCCTGCTTTTCAAATCATCTATGCTGAAGCGAAACTCCATCTCTTCAAGCAAAGGCAACGGCACGGCGGTTGCCCCGAAAAAGTTTATCATCGAAGGATAGATGGGATAACCGGGATTGGGATAAATAACTTCATCTCCCGGGTTTACGCAACTAGCAACAGAATAACAGATAATTGACTTTGCCCCTGGCGTTGCTATGACTTCTTCGGGGTCTATCTTTGCTCCCCTTGTTTCGGCGATATGATCTGCCACAGATTGCCTGAACTCAAGCGTGCCGCTGGAAACCGTATAGTGGGTGTCATTGTTGTTTATGGCTTCGGTTCCCGCCGCCTTCACATGCTCGGGTGAATTAAAGTCAGGCTCTCCGGCTCCGAAACTGATGATGTCCTTTCCCTGCCTTCTTAAGTTGTCTACCTCCATCCCCACCTCGAAAGCCTTCTCGGTTCCCAATCGGTTCATTCTGTCGGCAAAATACATTTCCCTCCTCCCTGGTTACGGGTGGCATGCGTGATGATTGTCATATAATTTTAGGGTAGTATAGAAAAATTCCAATGACATGTCAATTGGAAGCCGCAGAGTTCGGCATTTCCTGAGAATCGGATGCATGGGGGGCAGGCACCCGTTTTGTTTCCGGCTTCAGGCATCTTGTTCGATTATGTAACTATAAGATAAAACTTGAAAAACTTGTACATATCGCATATATTCCACACCTGAAAGGCCCCGTTTTCTTAGAGCCCGATAATTTTAAGGATTTACCCATGAGCGAAAAGAAAAATGCAATGCCGTTATACATCACTGCTTCAAGACTGTATGACTACATACAGTGCCCGCATCGGGTCTGTAGGGATGTTTACGGCCCTCAGGATGAAAAAATAGAAGAAACCAATCCCTTTGTCCGGCTTTTATGGGAGCGTGGCCTTGCACATGAGGAAAGCGTTGTATCCCGATTAGGCGAATTTTTGGATTTGCGGCAAGGCACATACGAACAGCGGTTCAAACGCACCATAGAAGCCATGAAAAATGAGGCGCCTTTGATTTATCAGGGAGTTCTGAGCGATGAAAATCTTTCAGGGGACAAAAACTTCCACCGGGCGGTGTGTACAGAACGGGAAGAGATCTGAAAGATCTGAATCGGTATCGAGCACGAATCATCAAGCACAGCGTAGATTCCGAGTCTGCGGCAATCCGCAGGGGAGGTTCAGGGGTCTTCAAAAGAAGGATATCTTAAAATGGATCGATACATCGGCGTTGACGGATGCAAAGCCGGCTGGTTTTCTGCTTGCCTAGTGCCTGAAGGGGGTATCGACTTTAATATTTTTCCCAGCTTGGAAGATTTGTGGGTTGAATACGGAGACGGGAAATCCCTTATCCTTGTTGATATTCCGATTGGCCTTCCTTCAAAAGAAAGGCAAAACCGCAAGTGTGATACCGAAGCACGCAGGATTTTAGGGCCGAAGCGCCGGTCAAGCATATTTGCTCCTCCCTGCCGCGAGGCACTAAATGCGTCTTGTTATGAAGAGGCCTGTGAGATCAACATGGGTATCACGGGTAGGAAAATCAGCCTGCAGGCCTGGGGGATCGTGCCGAAAATCCGTGAAATGGACAAATTTCTCAGGCAATATTCAGAAGCGCATCATTGCATAAGAGAAAGTCATCCTGAAGTATGTTTCTGGGCAATGAACGACGGCAGGAGCATGATGTACCCAAAAAAGTCAAAACAAGGCTTTGCCGAAAGATCACGCCTTTTGAAATCACTTCTGCCATGGTCGGAATCCGTCCTCAAGGAGGCTTTGAGCAAGCACTTCAACAAAGATGTTGCAGGGGATGATGTACTGGATGCATTGATTCTTGCAGCAACCGGATTTATGGCCGAGGCAAACCTTTGCACACTTCCTGAAGCGCCTGAAAAGGATGCATTTGGATTAACCATGCAGATCGTCTATTGTTCCGTCAAGCTTTCCCCGGCAGGAGGCTGTGATAGGCTTTCACATATAGGCGAACATACGTAAAAAGTACTAAAGTTCTCGATAATAACTGTCGAAGAAATAGGGCGGGCGCTAAAATACCTAAAGCACACATAGAAAGGAGAGAAAAGATGGCAAAGGTAAAGAAACTAAGATGTGCTGCAAAAACCAAAGAAGGCAAAAGGTGCAAAAACACATCAAGCGGCAGATCAAAGTTCTGCAGTATTCACAAGAAAAAGTAGCAAACCGAAATTATCAACTAAAAAGCTAAAAAGGGGTGTGGGACATCCAGGCCCCTTTTTAGCTTTTAAAGGGCTGGCAACTAAAATGTCAGTTGGATTCGCCTGCCCGTTTCAGAAGATTCCTTTAATCTTTCCATGATTACCTGAACGCGGTATCCATCCTCAAAGGTCGCGCCGTATGGGGCAACTGGAAGGTCATTCAAGACACAATTAACAAAATGGCTTAACGCATGGACATGTCCATACTCCCAGCCCGCATTGTGTCCCCGGGGAAGAATAAGACATGGGTTTGGATGAGAAGGCTCGGTCACGGAGATTTTCGTAAACCCTCTTACATCTTCATTCTGCTCATCTTCCAGGTACACGTAAAGATGGTTCAGATCCTCAAGATCAAACATAAGACTGCCTTTTGACCCATTGATCTCCCATGTATTCTGGTTCTTGTGTCCCGTGCTGACACCAGAACTTTCAATTGTTCCAATGGCTTCGTTTTCAAATTCCACCACTGCTACATTGGCTTCATCCACTTCCACATGGTGGTTTTTTCCCGACATCGTTTTTCTTGTCTTCACAAACGTTTTGGATAACCCGCAGACCGATTTTATGTCGCCTATCAGAAACCGGGCCATGTCGATCACATGACTTCCAAGTCCAAGCATAATGCCGGAGCCTTTGACTGTGGCGTACTTTACATTTTCCAGCATTTCATCCGGGTTGTGTCCTGAGTGTTGCAGATACCGACCTCGAAACTGATAGATCGTACCTATTCTTCCCCGTTCAATGATGTCTTTCGCCAATCTGACAGCCGGAAGAAACCGATAGTTGAAACAGGTCATATGTTTGACACCGGCTTCACCTGCCGCTTTGACCAGTTGCTTTGCCTCTTTTACTGTTTTTGCCAGGGGTTTTTCACACACGACATGCTTGCCCGCTTTTATCGCTGCAAGCGTAGGTTCAAAGTGCAGATAATCATTGGCGCAATTATCAAAAATATCTATCCTGGGATCTTCCACCAAATGCTGCCAGTCCGTGTAGTACCCCTTATAGCCAAACCTCATGGCGGAATCTTTGACTTTTCCAGCGTCTCTGCCGCACATGGCAATAAGTACAGGATGTGCAGGTGGATCAGTGTAAGTATAAGGCATCTTTAAATATGCATTTGAATGAACCTTGCCCATGAAACCATACCCTAGAACGCCAATCCCGACTCTTTTAGCCCCGATATTCGTATAGTCTATCTCGTTAAATTGCTTCATTGATCTTCTTTGGTCACATATTGTATCAGCTTATTGATTTTATCATCATGATGCACAAACTTGAGCACCAAGGGTCTTTTTGTTTCGGATATTCTCTTATATCCCCACAGACACCGGCTTAGAGTCTTTTCCCATCCCTCACGCCGAAGGAAAAGCGGGAGATTGACATCAAAAAATGAAAGCGCATCGGCATCCCGTATTAAATCAGAGCGTACATCACCACCGGTCTCATGACGGGATACGATAGTGAAAACCTCGTTCATAAAATCCTTTTTTAAAGGATAATTCTGCATGATCTCTCTCAGCACAAGCGCACTGTTCTTTGCATGAGCATCCTTAAATGCATCATAATCCAGGTAGTCCTCTCGCCTTACCCTTCTATTGTCGATCGCCCTTTCGATATCATGTCCTACAGCACAAATCTGCAGCACCTTATCCGCATCGGGTTTTAATCGAAACAACCATTCAAGTGTATTGTGTGCATGGGCTAGATCTTCTGGTACTTTTGATCTTGAGATAATGCTTAATATTTCATTTTTTAACCGGTCTATTTCCCGCTTCGGTTCGACAGACATAGATTCTTCTTACGGTTTCTATATTCATAACAGTTGCAACCACTGTAAGTGTCCAAAAAACCTGATTGAGCAAAGAGCCAAGAAATATCAAAAAAACCCTGATATCCCGTCCGATGCGGATGTGGCCTTTAGCACTGTGTTGCATGCGGCCATCGTATTTATCGGCGGTGTAACTTACCATGAAGGATCCAATTATGGCCATAAACCCAATGAGAAATACGGCAGGTTTAGAATATAAGAGATAGGCATGCCAGGTAAGCCCAAGCAGCATGAAAGCATCTGCATATCTATCCAAAACCGCATCGAACCAGCCTCCAAAGGGGCTCTCCAAGCATTTCAACCGGGCGATTTCTCCGTCACAACCGTCTATTATGGATGCAACCTGAGCTAAAAATCCACCGGTCAGCAGGCTCATATAGCCTCCAAGGGAAAAAAGCCCGGCAGCTAACATAGAGAATAAAAATGATAGGCCTGAAATCTGATTAGGGCTTATCGTGAATTTTGCCAGGCGTCTTGAGAGCCTCAGGGACAATGGTCGATTAATATACCTGGAGACGGGGCCGTCGTTAAATTTTCCGGTAACCTGTTGAATTAATGCATTTTCAGCCTTTTTTAAACCATTTTGGTCGTCGATATCGATCCAGAAGGTATCTTCGACATCATAGACACGGACCTTTCCTTCGGCGGCAAGGTTTCTGATTCCACCTGAAAGGGAATCATCTTTGTCCTGGGAGATACTCCGAGCCAGTGCGTCGAAGATCACCGGCGAACACAGGAAAACACCGGTATCAAATCCATTGAATTCTTTAAGATCCTTTCCAATAGCGGTCACTTTCCCATCTGCCGTCTTAACTTTCGTAACGTCATTCATATCCACCAGTGGTGTATTCAGATTCCGATCGACGGCGAGAGCAATCTCGCCGTCGGATAACGGATATTTCTTCAAATTTTCAAGCAGCGATGGATCTACCAAATGGTCGCCCATCATGAGTAAGAAATTTTCAGCAATATAATCCTGGGCAACTAAAACGGACAAACCGTTTCCCTTTTCCCAATGCTCATTTGTAATGTGGGTGATGGCGATTTGAAGTTTTCCCGCAACTCTGTCGAGAAACTGCCTCAGCTCAGCCCGGTTGTACCCTGAAACGACATAAAATTCCCTGATGCCGGCAACGGTCGCTGCTCGAATGATCCGTTCGATGATCGGTATACCGAGTACCGGAATAAGGGGTTTACTTATGCCAGCTTGTTCTAACCTAGTTCCTCTGCCTGCGGCGATAATCAGACATTTCATGAATCTTATCCGGTTGCTTCATAATGAATGCCTCGGTCATTCGATATGCCTCATCATCTGTAAATTGCCGAGGCGGATGCTTACAAAAATAGGCGGACGGTGCTTCTAGAACTCCACCTTGTCCGCGTTCCAGAGCCAGCTTTGCACATCTGAGTGAGTCGATAGCCACTCCGGCTGAGTTCGGGGAATCTTCTACTGACAGGCGAAGCTCAAGATCCATGGGGACATCGCCGAACAGCTTGCCTTCCATTCGAATAAAGCATACCTTGTTATCCTTCTGCCAGGGCACCCAGTCACTGGGACCAATATGTATGTTCTCGTTCTTTAAACGCCGTGCAGCAACGGACTGGACAGCTTCTGTTTTCGATTTCTTTTTTGAAAAAAGCCGGTGCCGATTTAACATGTTCAGAAAATCGGTATTTCCACCCGTGTTGAGCTGATATGTCCGTTCGATCTTAACTCCCCGCTTTTTGAAAAGATCGGTCAATACGCGGTGGGTTATGGTGGCACCCAGTTGAGACTTGATGTCATCGCCGATAATTGGAACGTTTTTTTCTTCAAACCTACTGGCCCATTCCGGGTTGCTTGCAATAAACACAGGAATGTTGTTGATAAACGCAACCCCCGCTTCAAGAGCGCATTCTGCGTAAAACTTTGCCGCCCGCTCAGATCCCACCGGCATGTAGTTGAGCAGGATCTCTGCCCCCGTCTCTTTAAGCGTATTTACCACGGTATGCTTGTCTGGTTCCGAATGATCCGCCGGAATGAACGTATACTTGTCCTCAAATTCCGCCATATGTTCCGACACACCGTCCAAAATACGTCCCATTTGGACCCTGACACCAGATGGAGCTAAATCAGAACAGAAAACCGTTGTGCAATTAGGCAGGGAAAAAATGGCTTCGTTCACATCTTTGCCTACTTTTCGCTTATCAATGTCAAACGCGGCAACTACTTCAATATCATATGGACGATACCCGCCAATTTCCCAATGCATCAATCCAATGGCATTCTCTGGATTCTTTTTCCGATAATAGTGGATACCCTGGATTAAAGAACTGGCACAATTACCAACTCCTGCAATAGCAATCCTGATATTATTCATAGCTATTCCACCTCCATCTTATTTAGTTAGTACGAGAAACAGATTAAACCGAAACCGAATTCGGCTGAGATTGCTGAAGTTTACCTGTGCTTAACGTTCAGTTCCTATGATTGGTTCGAATTACTTAGATTCTTTCCTTCCCCCGTTTATATTAAATAATTAAATATCGGTAAAAGAAAAGCCGGCTCTTTTGTTGAAGACAGACCAGAACGGCTTTGGCTTGGTGTGTTAAAGTGGTATTGGATGATCTGGAATGAACGGGTTAAGAGGAACGTTTAGAACGCCTATGTTTTTTTTATGATTATCATTCATTATTACCTCCACCTCCATGGAGTCGCGCCCCAAAAAATCTTGTTAACATCTTCTTATAAAATTATACCAATCATTAAACATCTTTTGCCGTTTTGTCAATGTTGATTCCCCTTTCCGCTGAGCTGAGGGGCTGTATGATTAATTAAATGGTATCAATCTTGCTTTTTGGAAAGTGTCCCTCCACCGGGGAGATGGCCTTTTTCCTTCGTGAAAAACCCCAAAATAATGGCTAAAATGTTACCTTGAATGAAATAACTGGTGGAGATCTATTGACAAAATCCGATACTTTTGTCATCTCAAAAAACAATTGTTGCAGCAAATTGAGATTCTGCGCTCTTTGTGATACTTCAATCCGAAAAAGTGCACCCGTTAAGGATACTTGAAATAAGAATTCAGTTGTAAGTGAGCTAAAGTGCATAAAATTACGTGTCGCTTCGCTTTTTTATTTCAAAAATAGATCAAATTCCTTAACTTTAGGCACTTTAGGGCACTTCAAACTTTAGTTCACTATTTTTTATGGGGGTACACTCAGTGAACCATTCTCCCTTTCATTACATGACGATTTCAGAGCTTTCACAAAACATCCGTGATGGTAAGCTTTCCCCCGTGGAGCTTACCGCCCATTGCCTTGAACGTATCGAGTCTCTGGATGAAAGCCTGAACGCTTTCCGGATGGTATGTCGGGAACGTGCCATGGGAGAGGCCAGGGCCATGGAAGCAGCTCTGCGGGCAGGACAGGATTTGGGACCTTTACAGGGGATCCCCTATGCGGCCAAAGATCTTTTCGATGTGAGGGGTATCCCCACATCTGCCGGAACACGTCTTTTGGAAAACAATATTGCCACTGAAGATGCCGTTGCCATCCGCAAGCTGGCTCAGACCGGGATGATTTTTCTGGGAAAGACCAACACGGTTCAGCTTGCCTACAGCGGGATTGGGATCAATCACGACCATGGAACTCCAAAGAATCCCTGGCATAACACCCCGCATGTCCCCGGCGGTTCAAGCAGTGGTTCTGCGGTTGCGGTGGCAGCCGGGATGGTACCAATGGCACTGGGAAGTGATACCGGAGGATCGGTTCGCATACCGGCGGCGCTGTGCGGCATAACAGGGCTTAAGACAACTGTAGGAAGAATCGGCAGAACCGGTGTCTATCCATTAAGCGGAAGCATGGACTCGGTAGGTCCCATGACAAGGTCTGTAGAAGACGCCGCCTTGGTCTATAATGTTTTACAGGGTATTGATTTTAAAGATGATTCCACCTGGAACGTTTCTGTCCATGACGTGCTTAACGGCTTGAACAGGGGGGTCCGAGGGTTGAGACTGGCGTTTGCCGAAAGGGTTTTCTGGGATGATGTGGACTCGGAGATTGAAAAGGCGGTCCGGGAATGTGGCAACGTGTTTCAGAACCTGGGTGCATACGTTGACAGCATAGATTTGCCGGAAGCAGAAGCTGCCTGGCAGTTGAATCGACGGGGGATGATCATTGTTGCCGAAGCTTACACGAACAACCAACAGTTGTTGGATGAACATTACGAGAAGCTGGACCCGATCGTTGCGGCTCGTATGATAAAGGGAAAGGATGCTCTCGCATCCGATTATTTGCTCAATAGAATGGAATGGAAGCGTCTGCGGGCAGAAGCGCTTGAAACCTTAAAAGACATTGATGCGCTGCTTGTTCCAACAACTCGTATCCCTGCTCTTCAGGTGGATGAAATCGATGCGGACATGGACACCTATACGGCTCGGAACCTGGATTATTTACGAAACACTTCCATCGGTAATATTTTGAACCTATGCGGGTTGTCTATTCCATGTGGATTTACGAATAAAGGGTCTCCGGTGGGGCTGATGATTTACGGAAAACCGTTTCAGGAAGAAACGGTGCTTCGGGTGGGCCATGCATTTCAGCAGGTTACCCAATGGCACCGAAGCACCCCTGATCTTTCGTGGGCCCAACAGGAATGAAATTAGCGAATACTTTTTAAACGGGTTTTTAATTTTGAATGGCGAATTTCTAAAATAAGAGACAATACCATGCAGATATTAACATCAGGATCCCTGGCCTATGATCGAATCATGGATTTTCCAGGTAAATTTTCAGATCATATTTTACCCGATAAGATACATGTCTTAAACGTATCCTTCATGGTAAACGGCCTGACGGAAAGATGCGGGGGGACCGCGGGCAATATTGCATATAATCTGGCTTTGCTGGGGGAAAAGCCGATTGTGCTGGCAACTGCGGGAAAAGATTTCGATACTTACAAAAGGCGCATGATACAACTTGGTCTTCCCCTGGACGGGATTCGTGAAATTCCCGAAGAATTTACGGCAGGCGCCTATATTACCACCGATATGTCAGACAACCAGATTACAGGATTCAATCCAGGGGCCATGAAATATCCATCTCTGTTTCAGTTTGACGGCATCCAGCGGGATGATGCGGTTGCCATCATCTCCCCTGGTAATCTTGAAGATATGATTCAATACAGCCGTTACTACAAAAAGGCGGGTATTTCACATATTGTCGACCCTGGTCAGCAGATCGTTTCGCTTACCGGAGATGAGCTTGAAGAGATGATCACCGGTTCAAGCATGTTTGTATCCAACGACTATGAACTGGAGATGGTATTGAAGACCACCAGCCTGAAAAAAAGAGACATGCTGAAAAAAACCCAGGCCATCATTACCACCCTGGCCGAGAAAGGTTCCGTTATCCTTACCAGCGACGGCGAGCTGAACATATCGGCTGTTGAGCCGGAAACCGTCATTGATCCAACCGGTGCCGGCGACGCTTTCCGCGCAGGCCTCATCAAAGGACTGGTGATGAAAAAAGATCTTTCCGTATGTGCACAGATGGGAGCAGTTTGCGCCAGCTTTGCAGTGGAACATTACGGAACACAGGAACATCACTTCACCCTGGAAAGCTTCTGGAAACGGTACGAGAAAGCGTTCCAAGATTACAAATAAACGCATCCTTTATGGCAATTTCCAACCGATTACGCACGGAAATTCTATAAGAGGGAAGTTAGATTCCGGGATAAGGAGTGGGTTGAATCCATCGGTTTCTTATGCCGTCATAAAACCATTTATCCGGGAAACCACGGCGTTTGACAAAGGTGGGACTTTCCGCCCAGACGAGAAGCTGTTGATATGCCTCGTGGATTCTTCTAAATGCCGCTGCGTCTCCTCCCTGATCTGGATGGTATTTTTTTGCCTGGCGACGGTATGCCTGCTTGATGATGTGAAGCAGTTGCGGGTCTTCCAGTTGGGCTCGATCCAGCTTCAGGTGGATAATGGAGTTTCCAATATGAGCCGGTTTCTTAATTTCAAACGGCTTGATGGACTCCAGCCGGGCGTGGTTTCTGCTGGCCTGCTCAAGCAGGTGCCGGGAGGCCAAATACCGTCTTCGGGTTCGCCGAACTTCTGCCCACCATGCGTTTCCCAGATGATCCGCCATCCTTTTGAAGTCCTCCACGGGTTTTCCGTTTTGGGAACGAGGGAATATAAAGCTGAAAATTTCAATGGCATCAAAAGGCAAGACATCCATAAAGATCAGGGAATCATTAAAATAAAAGGTCGCGTATCTTGTATTGAGCGCTTTAAGCAGCCCCGTGCGGACGTTTAATTGATGCCGCAGATACTGGCGGCATTCTATGGAACAATACCGGCGCTTGCCCATGTTCACTGATGTTCCGCAAGACAAGCATCGGTTCTTATTCCGTCCCGACGACCGATTAGGGGTCTTTATGGTGTGCGATTGAATCATATAAAATCCTTTTATCTTAAAAACTGCTCCTAAAACAAAACATATTTAGGGCTCGAATATCAAGTGAAAATTATAAATTATGTTCGGGCAGATTCTTGTGTTTGTCTGATCTCATCGAACACCCAACGGTAAGCCTTAACCGCAGATATCCAAAGTTTCATGGTATCCTTGCTGTTTAGATATTTTATTTCGGTTTTACGGCTGAAAAAGGCGGATTGTATCTGGGGGGTTACAAGAGCCTTCTTAAAAGCATCTCCCAATGCATCGATGATTTCCGGAGGTGTTCCCTTCTTGACCGCAATGCTGTCCCTTACATATCCAATCACATCGTATCCCTGCTCCTTGGCTGTTGGAACCCGGGGAAGAGAGGGTTTTCGTTCAGGCTCGAATATGGCAAGTGTCCGTAGTTTTTCATCATGGGCAGAGGACAAAACAAGGGCGACGTCCGTTTTTTTTTCCATTAATGCTTCAATCGCATGATGCGAAGAGGGATAGCCGACATATGAAAACGCTGCCTCGGCTTTCTTTGCAAGCTCGATGCCTGCAATGTGAGGCAACATGCCCATGCCGCTGCAGCCAATAATGGTGCGGGTATGTTGTGCATAACCGATAAATTCTTCAAGCGTCCTCCAGGGCGAATCCATGTTGCAATAAAGCATAATATAGGTTTCCGAAACGTTCGCTACGGGTACAAGATCTCTATAGGTATACGGGATGCCGTGCAAATAGGGCTGTATGGCGATGGAAGGAATAATCAAAAAAATTAGTGTATAACCATCGGCCGGTGCCTCGAGTGCCTCGGTTACCCCGAAAACGGTTCTTTTTCCAGGTTTGTTGACGATGGTTATCGAATTTCCCAGAAGAGGCCCGGCTGCTTCTGCCAGCAGCCGCGCCTGAACATCGATGTTGGAGCCCACATCTGATGGAACGATCATCTGAATCGGTTTTTTCGATAAGCGGATATGCCCGTTCATCATATCCCTTCCTTAACTTTTGTTAAAAGCCCATAACCACGTTTAACAGATAGATAAACTACACCAGCTCCCCGGGTTTCAGGCAGCGGCCGAGAAGGCTGCCGTTTTGCAAAGAACTATGAACATAGAACAGACTTGATTTATATGGATGTTATCGATTATTTTACGAGCCAAGCGCAAAGTCAATATAAAAGGGATAATATTAAAAACCTTAGCGGAAAGGAGCGATCAATGAACATTATACTGGTTATTTTTGACACCTTGCGTCAGGATCATATCGGAGCTTACGGAAATGATTGGATCAAAACACCCAATCTCGATGCGTTTGCCAAAGAATCTGTTGTATTTACAAGTTGTTATGCGGACTCTCTTCCCACTTTGCCCGTCCGGCGCGCCTTGCACACGGGTAAAAGAGTCTATCCTTTCAGGGTTTATGGTTACGATAAGGCCAAGATCGCACCGGCTGTACCCGGATGGGGGCCTCTTCCGGAAACCGAAAAGACGGTTAGTGAAATCCTTAGAGATGAGGGATACAGGACAGCTATGATTTCCGACTGCTTTCATATGTTTAAGCCTGCGGGTAACTACCACCGGGGATTTGATACCTGGCTGTTTGTCCGAGGCCAGGAGTTAGATCCTTTTAAAATGAAGGTCGAATTAAGTGATCATATTCTTGATAAACACCTGAATGAGCGCATGAAACAGGAAAAACACGTGGTTGACTGCATGCGGGCGATGGTTGCCAATACAACTTTCCGCCGCTCGGAAGAAGACTATTTTCCGGCGATGGTGTTCAGGGAGGCATCAAACTGGCTTTTCGAAAACCAGCAAGCCGATAAGGTTTTCATGGTGGTTGATTCCTTTGACCCCCATGAGCCATGGGATCCCCCGAAATATTACCGTAAAATGTACGACTCAGACGATGAAGTTGCGGATCTGATACAATCTCCTTACGGCCACTGGAAGCAGTGTGTAACAGAGAAAGAGCTTAAGAGATTGCAGGCAAACTACGCGGGTGAGGTTAGCTTGTGTGACCGATGGTTCGGCCACTTTATCGATACCTTGAAAGTTACCGGTAGATGGGAGGACAGCATCGTGGTTGTCATCAGCGACCATGGCCATAACCTTGGCTATGAGCCGGTTGACAAAGGACTTGTCAGCAAGCAGGCCTACCCCGTTACGCGAGGGGTCGCGGATCTGGTTCTTATGATCCGTCATCCTTCCGGTGAGGGTGCAGGAACGGTAAATCACATGCTGCTTCAAAACTTTGATCTCACTGCAACACTTCTCGGGCTGATTGGAGTGGAGATGCCGGAGTCAATGGAGGGGCGTAATTTCTGGCCGGCAGTGTCTGACAAATCCATAACTGTTCGGGATCATGTAACCATTGGCTGGGGGGCTGTCATATCTGTCATTACTGACAGGTGGTGGTTCAATGCGGGGCTTTGGGGGGAGGAGCCCCTGCTATATGATATAAGAAACGACCCAAAGTTGACAGCCAACATAGCGGATCAAAATCCTGATATTTGCAAGCAGATGCTTCAGCTTGCCCACGAGGATGCAAATGGTGATATTCCAGAGTATCTTAAGGATTACCGATACGTGCATGGAGCATTCAGCCTCAAGGGATGGTGTGATGGGCCGTTTAAGGGGGGAGCGCTTTCACCTTTCTGGAAAGGGCTTATCAAGTAAATGCAGCTTTATTAGATCAAAAACTTAACTTTTCCAATATATGCAACATAACGTTTGACATTAGTGAAGATTTGAGAATACCCCCTGGTAACCGATTGGAGAAATTGAAAGGCCACCGGAGAGGCCAATACAGCATACACATCAACGAGCAGTGGAGAAATGTCAACCGAAAATCGACCTCTTGTGACAGGCGAATTTTGCCCCCCCTAAAGCCACCGCCTTGAAATTGGTGGGGTTTAAATAAAGCAAAGAACCACAATTTTGTATTATAAAAATAAAAAAATTGACAAACTAATAAATTACATATATTTTGTTTAGCTGTAAAATAAAATAAAAGTAAAGAAGATTTAAAATGTATGCTAAAATATCGAAGAAGGGCCAAATAACAGTACCTAAAGCGATCAGAGAAAAGCTTAAGATAGGAAATGAAGGTGCGGTTTTGTTTTTGGTTGAAGATGATGAAGTGAAGCTTAAGGGTATTCCGGGCGGTCATGCAGATCAACTGGCGGGAAGGCTCAAGAAATATGCAAAGGAATACGTCCCTTTACATAAAATAAGGAAAAAAATTAAAGGGAAAATAGCGGATGAAATCGCCCGTGAAGGTCTATCTGATTGATACCAACGTCATTCTTCGATATCTTTTAGAAGATCATGAAATATACAGTCCAAAAGCTAAAGCTTTTATGTTGCAGGTATCACATGGCAAGAAAAAAGTTGAAATATCTGCGGTTGTTATAGTTGAATGCATATATGTATTGGAGAAATTCTATTTAGTCCCCCGAAACGAGATTGTCGATTCCATCAGTCGAATATTGAATTTTTCCGGTATCATGATCACAAACAGATCTGAAATTCTTGAAGCGTTATTAAAATATGAAGCTTCAAACGCAGATATAGTTGATTGTATTCTTGCTGCACAGTCCTCGGCTGAAAAACCAGTCATTTCTTTCGATAAAGACCTTGAAAAGCTGAAAGCCATAACCGAGGCGTTATAAATGGCTTCTCACATAATTCTGAAGAGGTTTATTCCCAGTCGGTTGAAAGGCATTGATTCTTAAGGAATCAAAATACCAATTAGCTTTGTGAACACCTATCTGTGGTTTTTCAAAGTGCTGAAACGTTACTCAAAAAATATGATCCGGGGTAAAGATCATTTGACCTTGGAAGCCTTTTTATCTTCGAAATCGATTACCTCATATTCATCTTCGTTAAGATCGATAATCTTTGCGCTAACATCGGGATATGATCTCTTTGGATGAGTTCTCTTATGACTCTCTGTTTCATGTGTGCCGTGCCCCCCGCAGCATCCCATCCCTCCTCCTTTTCTGAAAACAAAGTACATCAAAAAACCGATCAATATTAGTGGTATTAGGTTCTGCATGGTATCATCCTCCTTTTGTAAATTAATTTGCTTTCAACCCATATAGCATGGCAATATTCCCGATATCGTTTACATTCTTTAAATCAAGTTCGATTAGAGTACCTGGAACGGTAATTTCTTTTAGATATTGTAATAAAAGATCCAATATTTTAAGCTGTTGTGCTACCTGCCCGGGAAAACCCACAGGGTGTCCAAGGGAAAAACCAGGGTAAAGCGCTCTTGGGGGGCGCAGTTTTTTTGTAATATGTTTGGACAAGCTAATAGAGATGGTTGCAATTCCCGAGGCCTCGACCGCTCGTTGGATCAATCCCACGGATTGATTACACAGACCTCAAGCAGGTGTAAGTATTGCAATATCGACGCGGTCCTTTCTCAGATGGTTTACAACCCTTTTAACACTGTTTGCCACTAAATGGCGTATGTTAGGGTGTCTTAAGTGTCCCATGAAAGAAAAGTGTCGATGATTTACTTCCCCAATTTTTCCCAACCGTTTCAAGGAATGGACTCTTTCTATGGGAAACACCACGTTAATATCCTTATCCGCATCGGAATGGTCATAGTAGTCGTGAGTTATTGTAAGATTAGATGGGCGGGTATCCGCAGGAATCTCTCTGAACGTGGGATCTCCTGCCGGGTCTTCCATATCGAAGGCAGGCTGTGATTTAAGGTGAACACCGCCTGTTGTGATCAAAGCCAATCGGCATTCGGATATCTCAATGCTCAGTTCATGCCATGGGGAATCGGAAAATTCGATAAATTCCGAATGACGAGCCCATTTGTCCATCAACCACGAAGAGTTTGAGAATATTCTTGCTATTATCCTGTTTTTTACCTGTCGCACACCCAAGATCGTGCTTTCACTGTCTGTTTTAATATCATTCATTTTCAAGACTTTCCTGTTCATCACAGCCCTCTCATTTGGCTATCTTCGCTACCAAGAAACCGACTTTCATTCGTTTGATAAAGATTTGAATCGTTTCCCCTTTCCCTACTTTTTCGATGGCCCTCACAAAATCATCCACTGTCCTAATTGCCTTGTGGTTTATCTCCGTTATGATATCACCCACCTTAACACCGGCTGCTGCGCTTTTACCATCGGGTTTAATGGCAGACACGATAACTCCAGAAGTATCTGCAAGGTTCAATTGACGTGAAATTTTCGGTGTAAGACTTTTCACCCGAATTCCGAGTTCCTCTTCGTAACTCTTTTCGGGTTTTCTTTTGGAATAGATTTTTCTATCTTTACGTTTGGCTATCTTAACCTGAATGATTTTTTCATTGCCTTTGCGGTATATTTTGATACTAGCTGTCTGCCCCACCTTGATACCCGCAATTATTCGTGTAAGATCCCGGCTTGTTTTCACGGGCATTCCATTTACCTCCAGGATAATATCTTGTGCCTTGATCCCGGATGTATCTGCAGGGTCTCCGGGAAATACTTCCATGACAAGAACACCGCTTTTCTTTTCCAGCCCGTAGTACTCAGCCAGTTCTTTGTTGAGGTCTTGAATTCCCACACCGAGCCATCCGCGTGTAACTTCACCTTTTTCTTTCAACTGCTCGATTACCCCTTTTGCAAGGTTGATGGGAATGGCAAACCCGATGCCCTGGCCGCTGGCGATAATGGCTGTGTTGATCCCCACTACCTGGCCTTTCATGTTTATGAGAGGGCCGCCACTGTTTCCCGGATTTATGGACGCATCGGTTTGAATAAAATCATCGTAAGGCCCGGAGCCGATCACTCGCCCCTTGGCGCTAACAATACCAGCGGTAAGGGTATGTTCCAGGCCAAATGGGCTGCCGATTGCCACAACCCATTCACCCACCTTCAAAGTGTCGGAATTCCCTAAAGCGACCACGGGCAGGTTTTTCTTGGATCTTATTTTTATGAGAGCGAGATCCGTATTTGGGTCTCTCCCAACGATCTCGGCTCCGAACTCTTTGCCATCCGATAAGATGACCTTGATCTGGTCGGCACTTTCTACGACGTGGTTGTTGGTTACAATAAAGCCTTCATGGTCGATAATAAAACCGGATCCAAGGCTTCGCTGTTTGAACTTACGCTGAGGTTCCTGGCCAAAGAACTTTTCAAAAAACTCCCCCATTGGATCATCTTTTTCAAAAGGCATCTTAAATTGGCGAAACACCCGGCCGCCTCCCTGAATGAGCTTTACCGTTCGAATATTTACCACGGCAGGGCTGACTTTTTCGGCGAGCGTACTGAAGCTCTCCGGTATCATTTTCACTGGTTTTGCTTCTGCTTCAGCTTCCGCAATCAGGTAAACGCTCAACAAGACCACCGTCACCAACATGATCATAGCAGGAAATGTTTTCTGTCTTAGCATCTTGTTACCATGGTAAATCATTTTCATTTTTAAAACCTCTCTTAAGTTGTCGTTGTCGCTGCAGAGGAACGGGAGAAAAACCCCCGTCTTTACCCCGTAGTTGCATAAAACACATGGCAAAATACCCCAAACACACGATTAAACCCAGCTTACAGGTTTCAGACAAAAGTTGTTATTCACCAACGGGGTTTAGTCGAAGACTTCAGTTTGATTTCTTCCATTGACTCCTATTTCCATCATCTCGCCGTCTGCAGGTATTGCTTCCACTAGAACCATCAACCCTTGAATTTCACATATTTTTACTTGTTCACCTTTATTTAACCGATTGTTCGTGGTGGTTGCACACCAAATTTCGGTGGCATACTGGATTTTGCCGTCCGGATCTATGTCTTCGATTACAAGAGCCTTTTTTCCCAGCATACCTTCAATCCCTGTTCTTATTTGCTGTCGCATGGCCTTAAAGATCTTAAAGTAGATGATAAACGAGATTCCCACAATTGAAAGATATAACGGAAATGCGGTCTCAAAAGGCAACAGCCAAAAAATAGGTAAAGCGATAGCAGGTAGAAAAAGTATTGCATGACACATAGCTTTACTCTCAAAGAACCGTTATACTTTTTTCTCGATTTCCCTGACGATACGAAGACACTGTGCTTTCCGGCTATCCGCCGGGGGCTTTCATTAATCGTTTCAAATAAAGCTTCCACCATTCCTTGCACCAGGGAGAAGTCAGCTTCAGGTAACTTTCCGGATTAAGTTCAAATGCTTTGCGGCAGTCTTCAGAGCAGAAATAATAAGTCCGCATCAGGTACATCGATTTGACACTGGTTTCGCCCGAGGGTACCTTCATCCAGCAAACCGGATCGATAAACACATCGTTGGAAATATCGGTTTTTTGCATTGCCAGATCCTCAACATGAAAAGCGAAATGTTCTTGAATAATGCTACAGGGTGGTAGTGCAAAGAAGATGCCAATTTATCCAGCATTGCTTTAACTTATTTGTATTGCAGGAGATTTGATATCAAGGATGTTATTTAATCACGAAACCTATGGGTTCGCATCACTAACTGGGGGTATTTTGTATACAGTTTCTTGGGGGGTAATCAGTGGAAAGTGCAAAAAAATTATCCATCTGTCTTTATGCACCTGCTATCCCATATAGAGTTTCATCAAGACGTTGATTACCGCCAGGGCAAAAAACGAAGGCAGTATCATGGCCCGGCTTCTTCCCGCAGGATCTTGCACGATGGTGTTAAGCCCGCGAAACCCCCTATTAAGGCCGAAATACAAGCCCAGCAGCAACAGGGTTCCCTGGATTAGCGGAATCCATTGCGGATAGAAGGGATCAAAAGGATATTCGGCTGTGCCGAAAATATCCCATCCCAAACCCAGAGGATCAGACAGTACAGAGAGGATATAGTTATAGTTGACCAATAAAGATGGAAGGCTAAAAGCAATCCAGGAGAAAATTCCAATGGGTAACAGAATATAGGAAAGCCTCAGGATCATCTTCTTGCTATCAACAGGATTGCCGGCAAGACGGTTGGATAGCCTGCCGATCAAGGCAAACAGTCCGGGAAATACCACAAGAGCAGTACCCCAAAGAACGGTGAGATAAATCAAATAATCAATGATTCTTCTGCTTTCGGTAATGTTGGCCGCATCCTTGATAAAACCCCACGGGCCCAGCATGGTGATGCTGAACGCAATGGCTACTACCAGCATTATTACAACGTTAAACATCTCGTCATAACCCTTAAGATGTCGATCTGATCCAAAGGGGCGAATAAAAAGACCGATGTTATTTTCAGGGCAGCTTTTGAAACACTCCATGCAAAACCCGCAATAGTTATTGCGGTTCATGTTTCCGATGTATTGATCCCACGGGCAGGCCCAGCCGTTGGGGCTTCCCTGATAACAGCATTTTTTCCTGTGTTTTCTGCATATGTCAGGATTGACTGCGCGAATGGCGGTTACAGAAGCCATAGAGTAGGTACCCAAAAATCCGCCCACCGGGCACATATACAGGCAAAAAACTCTGCGGCGGAAAATTAAGGCAAGCATCATTGTCAGCAATAAGATGGCAAGAAACAGGATCGCTGTTGCAACAGGGCGGGTTATTAAAATGATCCCAAAGGAGATCAGGATCATAAAAAGAATGTTCTGCAGCCAGATGTTCTTAAGTCTTTGGGGCCAGTCCTTTTGAAGACCCAGGAAGCGGTGATGAAGCGCCTTAAATGGTCTTTCAACATATCGAACCGCTGTCAGGCTCTTTCTGCTCAGCCACTCCCCCGGTGCCGGCAGGGGGCACACCATGCACCAGAGTCTTCCTCCCAGAGGAACCACAATCGCCTTTAGTGCAAACCACCATAAGATCCATACAAAGATAATGGCTATGTTGCGATTACCTACAGGGCTTCCCCAGAAAGCGCTGAGGATAAAAAGATAGAAAATGATAAACCCTGGCAATATCACGAAGAATTGAAAGCCGCGGAGTTTTATTATTCGGCCAAGCCAGGGCATGCGATCCAGGAGATTGACGGTATTTGTGTTGTCCACTCCGAGCCACATACCGGAGCGAAACATCAACAACCCACTGATTACAACCCACAGAGATAAGGAAACCATAAGATGATACGGGGTGTTCGGGCTTACGATCAATTCTCCTGTCATGAATGGATGCAGATTGCCGCAGGTCTGTGTGCATCGAAAAGTAAACTTGCCTGATTTGTCCGCCACAAATTCTATTTCAGAAACCCTGTCCCAGTCGGTGTTAAGCTTCCCATCTTCATCTTCCCAGGAATACTTTAGATAGGCAACCCCCTGCTGTTTTATGATAAATTCCAAGGGATAGCCGTCTAAGACAAATCCGTGGGTTACATCAAGTGAGGTTGGCTTGAGAACAACCGTATCTCCCTTGTTTACGAAAATTCTGGATGGAGAGTATCCGTATTTGCGGGCTTCAAGAGAAATGGTATGGGTGCGGGTCGGCAACGGCAGCAAACGGATAATTACCGGCACCGCAATCGCCACTGCCAGCAGCGCCCCAATGATCATCTTATATTTTCGGCTATTGCTCATGATACCAAGCCTTTGGTGATCGGGCAGCCAGTTTTAGGTTTTATTTATTTTCTTGCTCACCGGGCGATCAGGTGCTCAAAAAAGGCGATTGATTTGTCGCTGTCCCAATCCCTGGGTCCCAGTGCCTGGCCGATAATGCCGCCTTCCTTATCCAGGATGAACGTTGTGGGAATGGACCGGATGCCGAACAGACGTCCCACATCTCCGCTTGAATCCAAAAGGATCGGAAAGGTGAGTTCGAAATTTTTGACAAAAGCTCTAACCAGTGATGCCGGTTCCTGTAGATCGATGCCCACCATGGCAAAGGATTTGTTTTTCAGCTTTTTGTACAGTTTTTCCATTGAAGGCATCTCATAGCGGCAGGGAGGGCACCATGTTGCCCAAAAATTAAGAAACAAAATTTTACCCCTGAAATCGGAAAGACTGATGGTATCGCCGTTCAAATCCTTCAGCTTGACATCAAAGGGAGGTTGTATGCTAGGGATTTTCAATATACCCATATCTTTGAACAGACGATCGGTATCTTCCCCCCCGGTTTTTAATATGCGATATGACCCGGCGGTGGAGATATTGATGGAAGAAGCCGAAATCACCAGTACTATCACCAAGATCCAAGTAATCGAGGAGTAAGGGAGTTTTCCTCGCAGGGTTTTCAAAATCGCGCAATGAGTCATCAGCAGTGCAGTCGCACACTGTCTGAGCACATTGTGACTTGTTAGGAGAAAACTCAGGGATTTTTTCATGTTCCAATTATCTTTTGTATAGAACGCCGGCAGTGCCACGGCTAAGAGCGAATTTAACCGAAACTACACCGTTTTCCGGGACCACCACCCGTTGTTTGCCTGTTTTCAACTTTTGATGCCAGGTCTTGACCAGATATTTCCCCGATGGCAGATCTTTTACCCCCGTAATGCCTAATCGCTCTAAATATCGGGTATCCGGGATTTCAAATCGTCCCTTCTTATCTGTGATAGCGAAGTAGGGATTTTTCAATACCAGAATGTAGGCCAGCATTTCCGCATGCACATCGCAACGCACCTCCACAATTCCCGGCCTGTCAAATATAACGGTTTTGCTCTCACCTGGCTTGTAACTGCCCAGGTTGAACTTTTTGGTCCGGGAAAGTGAGAATACATTGTGATCCACCTTATCATTGTTGGGAAACCGAACCGAAGAGCCCACGACAATCGGCAGGATGTACGGAATGAAGGTGAGGTTTCGTTGATCCATCACAAACTCATAGGACGAAAGCTCAACAGAGACCTTCGGTGCTGAGCTCACATATACGAGAATGTTCTCAGGGGTGCGTAACCCCCGGACTTTCACGGTTCCGGATATCTTCCCGGCTGTTGCAAGAGCCGGTAAAAACGTCAATAACATAGCCATAACAAACGGCTTGATGCCAACATTCCTGATCATTTTTCCTCCTGTTTTCTACCAGACACGGCTGGTGATGATGATATCTTCAACAATCCAGTTTTTTTTCTGTGCAAGCGGCCGGATGACCGGACGATAGATGAGTTTTGCCTCAACAGAGGGTTCGTCCTCCGGATCATCCAGTGCAAATTGAAATGAAATGGTAACCGTTTCTTTGGGACGAATCCGGGTGTCAGATGCAATGGCAGTTGCTCGCCAGAATGGCACATGAAGGTTGCCCGAGTTATCTCTAAGTACCCTGGCAAATACGGTGCCGGGAAGCCCGGCATAATTGCCTGCTTTAACATCCCCTTTTCCGGCCCATTCCGGTATTCGGGCACCCTTTATCATTTTAAGGGGGGTTCCATTGGAATCCACCGCATCGACCAGCAGCATTATGCTGCGCATCGTCTCACCGGTCGGCACCCAGTGGCCGCCATTGGTATTTGTGACGAATACATCTATATTAAGGATGTTGTCTGTGATCTTTCCCTCCAGTTCCATTGAAAGCGCCGTTTTTAGCTGAGTTTCTGTGCCACCATCAAAATGATGCGGACGGATATTCTGGGGAGATCGTTTTGTTCCCCACATATGGCGCGCCGGTTCATCTACAATATAATTATCATAAGGCAACATCTCTTTGCGCCAGCTCATATGGCAGTCCTGGCATTTTTTGCCATTATTGGCGTCATCTGGGGAAAGCTGATCCTGCCATTGCTTCCATTCCTGGTAGGTGGTCTGGATGGGAAGATAGCTGTTATCCTTTAAGCCAAATCCTTTCCATTCCGAGGAGGTGTATACGCTTTGAGCATCCCAGCTCTTTCCGTCCGGCAGTTTTTTCAGATGGCTATGACATGTAGCACAGTACCGGCCCTGTTCATAAACAGGGTTGTAGGATGCGGCCATAGGCGGTACCACCACATCATCATAAGGTCCGAAAACAAGAATAGCAGAGCCCCTTTTAGCTGTCTGCCTTTCCAGCAACGCCCTGTAGCCGCCGGGGGAGGTCTTATCCTTAAGTACTTTTCTTACTTTATGGCAATAATCGCAACTGACCCCATCCCACTCTGTTCGAGGGGATCGCAGCACCGTATTCAGATCTGTTGACCAGGGAATTGAAGCGGATCTGGAAGGTGCATGGCATGCGGCGCAATTACCGTCATCATTCGGATTGTCCAGTTTATAGCCAGGTCCGATTCCAGGGCGTTTAAATGCGTCGGTACCGTAATACATATCATGGACCCTGGGGTTTGATGTGGTATGTGCCATCTTGGAGCGATCCCAATACCGGGTAAGCTTCACATGACATCTTGAACAGGTAACCGGTGATATGAAGCGATAGTCGGGCCGGTCGTCCAAATATACAGGGTTTAGAAAGATATCATTCATACCGCCGGTTAAGGAGGTGACCTGCCCGTTATTAAACCAGCCTTCCTTGCCTGCGGTGATCCTAAGCCGTGACCCCGGGAGATGCGCAGTTTTAAGCTCAAATTTTCCCTGCCGGTCGGTCAGGGCATATTTATCGGCCCCGGCCACCCGCACCCTGGCATTTTCCACCGGACCGTATCTTGATATGACGCGACCCCGAATGGTTCTTTCCATCAACAGGGTTTGTGCCCTTACAAAGCCTCTTAAGGAAACCCCTGCAATCAATACCAGCGCCATAGCTGCGGTAACGAAAAAGATATGTTTTTTTCCTTTCATCTGTGTTTCCATCATGAGCGTGGGATCAGGCTTTGACCACCAGAGTGCCTTTCATGTTTTCGTGGTTGTCGCCGCAGATTGCATTACATGAAAAGGTAAAGCTGCCCACCTTATCCGCCCGGAAAGAGACAGTGACGACCTTGCCCGGTTGGATACCATCTGAGATGATGATCCCCCAATCCTTTAGGCTAAAACCGTGAACCACGTCGCTGCTTTTAAGCTTAAGCACAACCAGATCACCTTTGGAAACTTCGATAACCGGTTTTTCAACAGATCCCCTCATTTGTCCAAAGGAAAGCACATCGTGCGCCTGAACCTCTCCCAGCAACCAGCCCCGCTGTGTATGACCGGTTAAGGTGAATACGGCAGCTTCGGCGGGAATTTTCTTCTGCCACACATATCGATCGTATGATTCGATTCCGATAGGTAAACCCACTACGATTAAAATCAACAGGAGAAAAAGATACTTGTCCAATGTTTTGTCAGTCAATCGCATTGTTCGACCTCGTCTTGACCTCTAAACAGTTTGATAACCAATGGAATCCGTGTTGTGTTCAAAGACACACCCATACAGGCACGGATATTTCACCGGCTCTCTGCGCTGCATGCAGAGCGGATTGCGGGCAGTAAAAATCCCCATCTAATTGATTATCATCAAGCGACCGGATGCCTTATCCACTCCAATGAGTTGCACCACCTCGTTGTCTTCAGAAAGAATTTCAGCTTCAAAAAAACTGCCGGCATCATTTATGCGCCCAACCTTTAGATCGGGATTTAACTTTTTTACATGGTTTGTCACGATATTTAAAGCCTGCTCTTTCGTTAAAGAAGGCTTGGATGCAAACCAGTCCCCGGAACCGTCCCGGCGTTGAGGAACATATCCCTGGCCGCCACTGCCGCCCCAACCACAGGCTCTTGCCGTATCTAACCCAGTGAAAAACGTGGCACCGAATACGATCAAGGTGGATAATAGAAGCCCTGAAAAAATGATCTTAGCCAGTCTTTTCATTTTGACACCTCCATGAAGTTTCGTTTATATTCATCTGTACCACAGAGTATTAGCAATGATCGTACCAGGTTTACAACCCTAACGGTTTATTGTTTAATTGGCTGGAATCACAGGGTTCGTACCCGAAAAACAAGAGGTTTTCGAAGGCATGGTTCAACAAATTGGATACGTTGTAACCAGGCATAGCGCAGACAGACGCGTAAAATTTATGCAGCAAAGCATCTTTAGCCGAACGGTCCTGTCTACCCCCTGTAGTTGTATTAAACAATAATGGAAACCTGGCAGCTAAAGGGCTGAGTGATTTTTTCTGGCTTTTCTTTTTAAAACAATTCGGTTGACAATTTTTAGCCTGTTTTTTATATACTATATTAAAAATAACTGTGGTGATTTCCGCATGAAACACAAATCCAAAAGATACTCATCTCTTTATAGGATTATTATTCCCTCCATCAGGTGCGTCTGTACCGGGCGGGTGCGGCCGGCTCATTCAGGCTGCATGCTGGCCCAGACGCCACCGACCGCATCCGCCATTTACAGAAAGACGCTTTAAGCTTTATCGGTTCCGGCAAAGCGATTTTCTACCTGTCCTTTTCAACTACTTCCTTGAAGGGTTGAGTCATTTTAAGACCGCTTGAACCGATGCTGTAACTGATTTTTTAGTATAGTAAATTCCTTTTTTGCTGCCAGAGGCCAACATACGTGCACGGAGATATCATCGGTAATAAGTCTGTGTATGTCTGTGTGGGTCTGGGGGCTGATTTAATCAAAAAAGAAGAACAAAACGGAAAGGTGAAGAAATGAAGATTGCAAATGATGTTACTGAATTGATCGGCAACACGCCTCTTGTGCGGATCCGCCGCCTGGCCGAAGGTTGTGCCGCCAGTGTCGTGGCAAAACTTGAATTCTACAATCCGGCTCACAGTGTTAAAGATCGCATAGGGGTATCCATGATCGATGCGGCCGAGAAGGCAGGGTTGATTGGACATGACACCATCATCCTGGAGCCGACCAGCGGCAATACCGGTATTGCGCTGGCATTTGTGTGTGCAGCCCGGGGGTATAAATGTGTTCTAACGATGCCGGATACGATGAGCAGGGAGCGGCGGATGTTGCTGCGGGCTTATGGGGCCGAGCTTGTTCTCACCCCGGGAGAAGAAGGCATGGCTGGTGCCATTCGAAAAGCAGAGGAGATGGCAGCTTCTGATCCGCGATATTTTATTCCGCAACAATTCAACAACCCTGCAAATCCCGAAATTCATCGCCGAACCACAGCCGAGGAAATCTGGTACGATACCGATGGTGAGGTCGATATTCTGGTGGCGGGTGTTGGAACCGGAGGGACGATCACCGGTGTGGGCGAAGTCATTAAGGCCCGGAAAGAGTCTTTTCAGGCAATCGCCGTTGAACCCGAGGCTTCCCCTGTTCTTTCAGGCGGTAAGAAAGGGCCTCACCCCATCCAGGGCATTGGTGCCGGCTTTGTTCCGGAGGTGCTCAACACAGACATTTACGATGAAGTCATTCGGGTTAAAAACGAAGACGCTTTTACAACGGCCCGTCGAATGGCTTCTGAGGAAGGATTGCTTGTGGGTATCTCATCCGGTGCAGCGATTTGGGCAGGGTTGCAGGTAGCGCGTCGGCAGGCCAACGCCGATAAACTGATTGTTGTAATTGTTCCATCGTTTGGGGAACGATACTTGAGCACGCCATTGTTTCAGGATCTTGCGGATAGTTGATTTTCATTATGTGGATGTGTAAACGGGTTTAAGATTAAGGAGACGGGGTATTTTTAAGGTGAAACATGTTTAAAATAATAAGACAGGATATCGATGCTGTTTTTGAGCGCGATCCCGCGGCAAGAAACGTGATGGAAGTATTGCTTTGCTATCCCGGGTTGCACGCAATCTGGGGTTATAGACTGGCACACTGGTTGTGGAGGCATGGTGCCAGGTTGCTGGCGCGCTGGGTATCCCATGTGATGAGGGGATTGACCGGAATCGAGATTCATCCAGGAGCCAGGATTGGCCCCCGTTTTTTTATTGATCATGGCATGGGGGTTGTGATCGGGGAGACAACCGAAATCGGTGCCAATGTCACATTATACCAGGGTGTTACTCTCGGTGGAACGAGTCTTCAGAGGGGGAAACGCCATCCTACGCTGGAGGATGAGGTGGTGGTCGGTGCAGGTGCCAGGATCCTGGGGCCCATCACTGTCGGAAGAAACAGCCGCATCGGGGCCAATGCCGTGGTCGTGAAGCCCGTGCGACCCAATTCGATTGTGGTGGGTATCCCGGGCCGGGAGATCGAGCGAAATAACCATCGGGCTGTTAAGGACACGCCCGATCTGAACCACGATAAATTACCCGACGTCATCTGGTCAATGCTTGATTCCATGATAGAGCGCATCGAGCAACTGGAGAAACGAACCCAACCTGTTTGGGAATCGCGGCCGACTGCTGTAAGCGATGAAAAAGAGGTCGTATTAAAAGAAGACTTTTCTATCTGATAGAAGCAATCGATGGATGAAATCTCGGAGGTGGAAAACATGGGAAAATGCTCATGTCATCCTGAAATCGAAACCAGCTATATGTGCATGAAACACACCGTATATCTTTGCAAAGAATGTCTTAAGTGTCGTGATCCTGAAATTTACTGCAAGTTCCGTAATTCATGTCCCATCTGGTTCATGCAAAAGAAAGGGATCAAACACCTGGTCGATGGAGATGATAAGAGACAGAGTACAAGCTGCACATATTAAGCTCCTGTTTCTTATGGTTTCAGGTTTTTGTTCACAAAATATACCAAGATGTGGGATGATATAGAGCTGTCCAGAATGGTGGCAGGAGGCATTCCCTTTCCCGTGCTTTCCGATATCGAAGGGGGCAACGATGAAATTTTATATCCACACCTTCTGAATCGCAACGCAGCAGTTCAGGTTCAAACATCTTTCCCTCATCGGGAATAAAGGCAAGAAAGGCCTCTTTAATACCGTTCATATCAGATGGAGCATATCGTGCAAACTGCTTACCTATTTCAAGCCCCCTCTTATAGATTGCTCTTTTCATTATTTCGGCAGCCTTTTCTTCTCCGATCTCTTTTCTCATTTCATCAAAAATATAATAATACATCATTGCGCGGTTTTTAAAAGAACCGTATAACGCATCGCGCAGATCATGTTCAGACATTTCAATCCTCCTTCAGGTTTCCCCTTTTTCATATTCTTTTTCTTTGTTTTTTCGCTTATCAGCTTCCCTGCATCGCCATCCCCATTGCTGCTCGATCTCTGTGACGAAGCGATCAAAATCATTTTTCCCTTCTCGAACCATGATAGAGCGAAAATAGAAACGACAGTCCTTCGGCAACATTTCCACTTTAGATCAAAGCAGCAAACTATTCTAAAAGATCTTTTTTCTTTGCTTCAAACTCTGCCTTATCGATCTCGCCTCTGGCATAGCGCTCCTTTAGTATATCAAGGGCCCGCAAGCTGCTGTGTCGCTCTGTGCCACCTGGGCTTCGGGATGCCTGAATCAACCACTTGATAAGAAAAATCAACCCTACGATCACCAGCACCCAGAAAATCATCATAAAAATCATACCAAACCACCCCATTCCCCAGGACCCCATCATACCGGGACCCATATGCCAGCCACCGTATTGTCCCTGCTGGGCGAAGGCATTATTAGGGGTGTAAAAAAGTGACCATAAGGCGATGAAAACTGACTGTAATATTTGTGAAAACATCGTATATTCTCCTAAAAAAAGAAAATGTATCGTTGAGGCATTAATTATTACCCGTTTCGGAAGCCGAAATTGGGTTAAGATTATAGATTGACTACAACGTAGTATAGTCATCTATAGCTTGTGATGTAAAGATAAAAATACGATAACCCAGGCGGTCGGGAGTCTGTTCATCAGGTCCTTACGTCGCGATCGTATGTGATTAAGTTAGTCGAACAATTTCGATTAGGTATTGCAATCCACAGGCTTTTGAGTGTAAGTGTTCAGTGTTCAGGGGTTCAGCGTTCAGTGCTCAGGCTCAAGGTTATATGTTCAAACCTGAACTGCGAACTCTGAACCCCTGAACACCGCAGCTCGTATCGCAGCCGCTATAGGGGAAGCAAATTTCAAACATGCTTGCCTGGTTTTAAGGATTTTCGAGCCGCTCATTTAAATACGGAAAACTTGGCGGTGATAGTTCATCAACGCTTCTTTCTGCCCAGTCGTAGTTTGACAGCCTCGGCCATAGTTTTTCTCCGGCCTCCTGAACCCTACGGTTCAGTTCGCGAATGTCCGCGCCCAGCACTCTGCCGCCTTCCACCACCGTACGTCCGTTGACGATTACGGTTTCCACATCTTCCATCTCGGCGCTATAGACGATATTCTTCACCGGATCGCGCATCGGGACCATGTTTGTGCTGTCTGCTGAAAAAATAACGATATCCGCCTTAGCCCCGGTTGCCAGTCGGCCTAAATCTTTGCGGCCCAATATCCTTGCTGCATTTAAAGTGGCCGCGTTGAATACATCGGCTGCTGTTGTCGACTCTGTATTGCGCTCCATGATCTTGGACAGCACAGAGGCCCAGCGCATGGCCTGGATCATGTTCTGAGGGCATGTGTCGGTACCCAGGGTCATATTCACACCTGCTTTCTGGTATTTATGAAAAGATTCCATAACAATGCCTCGTCGGGCAAAAACCCATGGAGCATGGGCCACCGAGCAACCCGAGCCGGCCATGATCTCAAGATCCCCTGCCGGGTAATTTGTCCAGGAGCTTCCTCCTATTATGATAGCGTGGCCAAGCAAGGTGTTTTCATCAAGACATCCAAGATCGTTTAACCAGGCGACCGGTGTTTTGCCGTGACGACGTAGCATCTCGTTGAATTCAACAACGGCCTGGGAGGTGTGGATGGTCAAGGGTGTTCCAAGTTCCATGGCTGCCTTATGGCTTTCCTTTAAAAGTTCGGGTGTGCAGGTATCTATCTGAGAGGGTGCGATAACTCCTTTAAGCAGGCCATTGCAGGTATTCTCGTGGGCCTTGATAAATTCAAGTGCCTGTTCCATAGCCTTAAAGCCCTTATCTTCAGCCCATTCATAAAGGACCTGTTTGCCATCGGGCGTATACCACCTCGCAGATCGGTAAATGGGGCCGAAATAGACCCTGTTACCGAGCAAGGAAATATACTCGGCCAACTCATCGCAGGCTGGGCCGAGTTCAACCACGGTTGTGGTTCCCGAGCGCAGAAGTTCAGCAAGGGAATATTTAAGACAGACAGACCTCATCTCATCATCCATGGCCATGCCGCGGGCAGGCAGATTCTCATACAGACCGGACATGTAAAACCGGGGATTGCCCTTGTCTTCTATGAAGGAGCGGTCCATGGGTGATTCGAAAAGATGTGCGTGGGTGCTGATAAATCCCGGGCAGAGCACCTTGCCGTAGGCATCGATTGTATTTTCAGCCGGCTCTCCGTATTTTTCTCCGACATAAATGATGGTGTCATCCTGAAATGCAAGCTCTGCGTCCTTCAAGTAGCAATGTTGCTTTCCGTCAAAAGCGATAATATAGGATGCCTTGATCAGCGTGGTAGCAGAAGCCATGATTTTCTCCTTTCACATTAAGGTAAGGGCGATGAAAGTACACTGACTGGTTTGGGTTACATCCACAAAAAGCTGTCGGATGTGGTCTTCCCATCAACTGGAGTGCAGATGAAATCCACACGAATGACGAATAACCAGTTTAGGCTCTAACACCGTTCGAACCAGGGGGTTGTTGATCGCTTCAATTCTTTCGATCATGGCTTTTGCTGCCAGCCGGCCCATTTCTCGAACATCATAGCTTATCGTAGTCAACCGCAGATAGGTCATAAGTTCTGTATCCGCATCATCGAAGCCTACCACCGCGACATCTTCCGGCACCTGGAAACCCATTTCCTTAGAAACACGCCGAATTATTTCTTTGGTCGCTGCGCTGATTCTGGGGTCGTTTTTCAAAGCCCTGGAAACCGTTGATGGGGGCCACATGAACCGATTTGGCAACATCGCTGAGAGTAACTTTCCTGAGTCTCAATGCTCTATCCTTTATCACCCTAGATTAACTAATGCCGTATTTTCTAAGCTTTCTTGCGATTGTCGATTGATTTACATTAAGGGCCTCTGATGCCCTGGCCTGTGTACCGAACTTTTCCATTGCGTTTTTTAAAACATGCTTTTCAACGGCTTCCAATATTCTATGAAGAGGTTGATTTTCAAGTTCTAGTGAAAAAGGCAAAGGCCGAAGCTTCTTATAAGAGAAAAACTCTTTCGGTAGATCTTTTAAGTCGACCCTGTCTCCTTCGTACATAACAACCATTCGTTCACACAGGTTCATCAACTCACGCACGTTTCCTGGAAATGGGTAAGCCAGCAGAGCTTCGGTTGCATCCGGGCTGAATCGTAATGGCCTATTAATATTATATTTTTTACAAAAATGTTGTATGTAATGATAAACCAGCGGTAAGATACAATCTCTTCTTTCTCTGAGAGGGGGAACACGGATCGGAATCACGTTGAGACGGTAGTAAAGGTCGAGACGGAACTCCCCTTGATTTACAGCAGATTCCAGGCTGCGGTTTGAAGTAGCCAGAATGCGGATATCCAGTTTTCGGGAAACGGTGGCTCCAACACGGCTGATGTGTCCGTCCTCAAGAAACCGAAGTAACTTTACCTGTGAGGACATCGGCAGTTCAACGATTTCATCAAGAAGCAGAATCCCTCCATCGGCAAGTTCAAAATACCCAGGCTTTCCTTCTCTGTGTGCACCGGTAAAAGCTCCTTTTTCATATCCGAACAACTCGGACTCTACCAGTGATTCTGGAATTGCACCGCAGTTTATCTTTATCATAGGGCGGCTCGCACGGTTAGAATATCTATGAATCAATTCTGCTATCAACCCTTTTCCGGTACCCGACTCCCCTTCTATCAAGACAGTGGAGTCTACCTTGCTGAGCTTCATGGCCTGTTTAAGTGTGTTCACGAAGCAGGGACTTCGTGCAATGACGCGGCGAGATTCAAGCTTCGCCATTTGCATCTCTAACATGTGAGTGCGAAACTGATCCCTTATGGCTGTTTGTTCCTTTAATTCCTGATGTAATTTTTCGATCTCTGTAATATCTCTCTCTGTAACTACAACACGGAACAGGCGGCCCTTTTCATCAAAAATAGGCTTGGCTGTGATCATTAATTTTAAACCATTTCTGGTTTGTTGGATCATGTCCACTTTTGATTTTTTTTTCAAAACCTCAAGTGTGGCTGAACGATCTACAAATCCTTCCCTCACCAAGTCCTTCATATTCCGCCCCACAACATCATCTCTGTGGATATTGTTTAGCCTTTCTGAGGCCGTATTGATCCAAATCACATTGGCCTTGGCATCACAGATCCATAATCCTTCAGAACAGGAGTTAAAAATCTCATTAAATTCTCTGCTAAGCTCCGGGACAGAAAGCATTTGGCGGGAAATTTCTGTGGATTTCCAGTTGTCTTCAAACAGACAAAGTGCGCCGAGCAATGTCTGCTGATCTGTAACAGGAATGATTGTACCAACAAAGGATCGATTCAGTTTTTTAAAATGCAGATCAGATCTGGCAGAGCCGTCTTTCAGGGTGCATTGTACATTCGGCCAGAATTCCGGCAGTGTATTTTTTAGATGACTTCCGGATCGAATTTTCAGCTTTTCCTTGGCTTTTCGGGTACAGAAGAGGATTTTTCCATTTACGTTCACTGCAATAAGAAGCTCCTTTATTGATCTCAAAGCCTCCTCTGCAAACGCCTGCCTGACAGCAGGCGCTTGCGTTTGTAAATCAGCCGATGATAACTGCCGAGCGTGCGCGGACATGATGGCCTCCTGTGGTAAAAGAAATTCCTCTATGATCTTAATCGCCGTGCCTTTTGATTAAGCCAACATAAGAGAATGGAAGCAGAAACTTTCATATTTCGTAATCAGGATATGAATTATTTATGCATATATTCATAAATTATGCAAGAATACATAGGCTGTTTTGAAAAATATTTTGCAGTTTATGAGTATGATCTCGCAACACATTGACATAATAGAAAAAATTGATAGGTTCCAGATAAAATTCATATGGTATAAAGCTTGCGTAACAATTCATTTTGCACAGGCTTTTCCCGAACAACTTTAAAACAAGGAGAAAATGGAAATGTCTATCGCATCTGAGACTCTTTTTAAGAATCGGAAGACGCACATACCACAAGCCCCTTTCAATGTGACCACAGCCTTCATTCAAAGCGCCAGAGGTGCGGTTATGGTCGATGTGGGGGGAAGGGAGCTGATCGACTTTGCTGGTGGGATCGGTGTAAACAATGTTGGGCACTGTCACCCGAAGGTGGTTGCCGCCATCAAAGAGCAGGCAGGAAGATTTATCCACACCTGTTTTCATGTGGCCATGTACGATAGCTACGTGAATCTGGCGGAAAAACTGAACGGGTTGGCGCCAGGCGATTTTCCCAGGATGACCATGTTTACAAACAGCGGGGCGGAGGCGGTGGAAAACGCAGTCAAACTTGCCCGATACGTCAAGAAGAGACCCGCAATCATCTGTTTTCATAATGCTTTTCACGGACGTACTTACATGGCAATGACACTTACCAGTAAAATTAAACCATACAAACTCGGTTTTGAGCCCTTTGCACCGGAAGTCTATCGTATCCCCTTTGCGTACTGTTACCGCTGTACCTTTGGCCTGAGATATCCTCAGTGCAACGTTTTCTGCGCGGAATATCTTGAAGAATTTTTTTTGGATCATGTGGCGCCGGAAGCCACGGCCGCTGTCATAGCCGAGCCGATTCAGGGGGAAGGAGGGTTTATAACACCACCGCCGGAATATTTTATAAAGCTTAAGAGGATCTGTCAGAAATATGATATCATTCTTATTATAGACGAAGTTCAAACCGGAGTGGGTCGGACGGGTAAGTTTTTTGCCATCGAACATTGGGGAATCGAGCCGGACATCATTATCCTGGCGAAAAGCCTTGCAGGCGGTATGCCTTTAGCTGCGGTTACAGCCCGAAAAGACATGATGGAAATCGTCCATGTGGGGGGGCTGGGGGGTACGTTTGCAGGCAACCCCATTTCGTGCGCGGCGGCGCTTGCGGTTCTGGAAATACTTATCCAGGATGATGTGATGAAACAGGCTGTTATTTTAGGAGAGAAGATTGCAGATCGTTTTAATGCTCTTTTTAGAAACTATGAAATTATCGGTGATGTCCGCGGAAAAGGCCCGATGATGGCAATGGAGCTGGTAGAGGATCGCCAGTCTAAGAAGCCGGCAACAGACGCTGCAAAAAAACTGGTTCAGTTCTGTTTCGAGCAAGGCCTGATTCTGCTCTCCTGCGGCACTTACGGAAATGTTATTCGAACCTTGATGCCGCTTGTAATTACAGATGAGCAACTGAAGTGCGGATTTGATATACTGGAAGAAGGGCTTAGAAAACTGAATCAAAAATCATAGAAACGTCTCTTTGCTGGAGTGCGGCAGGCAACCGTGGACAATACAAGGGAGGAAAGCCGTGAAGCTTGGAATAATAATTCCCAATGTAGGCATGAATGAGGAGCAGATCGAAGAGAGAAGAGTTTTTCTAGACCGGTTCTCCTCTTGTGATACGCAGATTGTTATGGTTAAGAATGAACAAGGACCTCTTAGCATAGAATCGGAGTTTGAACATGAACAGGGTAGTGTCGAAATCGTAAAAACCATCATGAAGTTAAACGATCAGGGATTCGACGCCTTTATTCCATGGTGCGGAGGCGATCCAGGTGTGGTTGCGGCAAGAGAAAGATCACCAATACCTGTAATAGGTCCCTTTCAGTCTTCCTGTGCTATTGCCACCGTATTGGGATTTAAATTTTCAATCATCACTCCGGCAACTAACCCCCGGCTTATCGAATCCAGGCTCCGGGCAATTGGATTAAGAGAAAAACTCGCTTCAATCCGGCAATTGAAGATGGCGGTTCTTGATGTAAGAAAAGACCTGCCGAAAACCATTTTGATACTTGAAGAGGAATGCCAGAAGGCGGTTTCAGAAGATGGTGCCGATGCTATAATATTAGGATGCATGGCTCTTTTTGGGGTTACCGGCGAATTAAACAAACGAATCCATGTACCGATAATTGATCCGGCGCTGGCTGCTGTTTCAATGGCAGAGAGCGTTGTGAAAATGAAGCTAACCCACAGTCCCCTGGCATACCCGTTTCCAAAAGATAAGAACGGTTAGCTTGCCTTTATTTTTCAAACTTTCTATTATTCAGGTTGTTTTATATGGAGGAGAATATCAGCTGCGCTCACAGAAGGAAGAAGTAATAAATGGAGACAGATGTGATAAGAGATTGCACCAATGGAAAAATTTTGAAGATAAACCTATCCACAGGGGAAATCAGAACAGAACCAGCCGATGTGTACACAAGCCGGTTTCTTGGAGGCAGAGGATTAAACCACTGGCTGCTGCTAAAAGAAATGAAGGCCGATACATCTCCCTTTGATCCGGAAAGTATTATATCATTTGCCGCAGGAACTCTTTCCGGAACCCAAGCACCCGCAAACAGCAGGCTCAATGTAGCTGGAAAAAGTCCTCTTACAGGCGGGATAGGATCAGGAAGCGCAGGAGGATTCTTTGCGCCCGAACTTCGCTTCGCGGGATACGAGGCTGTGGTTATTACCGGAAAGGCTGCAAAGCCGTCTTATATATGGATCAAAGATGACCATATCGCTCTAAGAGATGCCTCTTTTCTGTGGGGGAAAAACACCTGGGAGACCGAGGCGGGCATAAGAAGGGAATTGAAAGATGCCGGAATTCAGACTGCGACCATAGGGCCGGCAGGAGAGAACCTGGTGAATCTTTCTTGCATCGTGGCAAGCCCTGCAAGGGTGGTCGGCCGATGTGGCCTTGGAGCTGTAATGGGTTCAAAGAACCTGAAAGCAATCTCTGTTAAGGGCAGCGGACAGGTTGCTGTTTATGATGAAAGAGCCTTTTCAAGGGTGGCAGAGGAAATATTAGGGAAAATAAATCGCTCACCCGTACTTGAAAGAACAAGGCAATACGGCACGATTAAAGCAAGCGTTCCCACAAGAGCTGTAAGAAATTACCAGGATGAATTTGTTGCAGCCGAGCAGGCGCGGAAACTCCATCACGAGCTGTTCAAGAAAGTATATGAACGCGAAAAATATCCGTGCTGCTTTAACTGCCCCATCAATTGCGGTAGAATGTATGTTGTACCTTCGGGTATTTATACAGGCACGAGAGCCAGAAAATTGGAGGCCAACGCCATCAGCGATTTCGGCCCAAGACTCGGGATATATGAACCTGCGTCAATAGTAAACCTGCAGGCCCTATGCGATCAATACGGTCTGGATATGGATAACACTGCAGGTGTGATAGCCTGGGCAATGGAATGTTATGAAAGAGGCCTTCTTTCAAGGTCTGACACCGACGGGCTTGATCTCACCTGGGGGAACCACAGAGCGGTCGCTGGGCTTGTAAAAAAAATCGCATACAGAGAAGGCATAGGCGATCTTCTTTCCAAAGGATGTAAGGTGGCCTCTGGCATTGTGGGAAGGCAAAGTGAACGATTTTGCATCCACGTTAAAGGCCAGGAATTGATGGAGGCCATTCGGAGGCCAAAGGCCTGGGCATTAGGGGTTGTGGTCTCCGAAAGAGGGGGCAGTCATACAAGAGGTGCTCCACTCAGTGATCTGAAGGGCATCTCTGCGGAAATGGGTAATAAACTCTGGGGGGTTCCCGAAGCCAGCGATCCTTCAGTATATGACGGCAAGGCTAAAATAGTTCTTTATTACGAGCAATTTCACTCGGTGCTCGACAGCCTTGGAATCTGTTTTCTTGCCAGCAATTGGGCGGATCCTTCTCTGCCCGGCCCCGAGGATTACACACGGCTTCTCCACGCTGCCCTCGGCTCTGGGGATTTACCTGAAAACATAATGGAAATCGGGGAAAGGATCCACACTCTGGGCAAGGTCTTCAATATGATTCACGCAGGGTTTTCCAGAAAGGACGATTATCCGCCTGCTCGTTTGATGCAGGAGCCCATCAAGTCTGGTCCCTTCAAAGGAGAACGACTTAAGAAAGAGGACTGGGATAAAATGCTGGATGAGTACTATACAATACACAACTGGGATAAGGAGACCGGCTGGTGCACAAAAGAATCTCTTGATCTCCTTAACTTACCGGAAGTTGAGGATATGCTGAACAGAGCGGGGAAACTGATTACCACCGGTCATTGAATGAAAGGAGGTAAAACAGCTGTTTCCAGTTATTTGGCAAGATACAAATGGCCAAAATATGTCCAACCAAAAAGGAGGTAGAAATCATGGTTAAGAAAAAGAATTTCATTCTGGTAAGCCCGTTTGTCACAATCAGTTTTCTATTATTGATTTTATCGGCTTTTTATGCAGGCCCTGCCATAGCGGGTGGGGGTCCTATTGAGTTGCGCATCGGATGGATGATGCACATCCCTTCACTGGATCCGGTGAACCAAAGCAACAACTGGGAATATACGGTTGCAACCAATGTGTATGATACGCTGGTGTATCCCGATCCCGCTCCGGATAAACTCTGCAAACCCTGGATTGCAGAGTCATGGAAAATATCGGCCGATGCGAAGACTTATACCTTTTATCTAAGGAAGGGAGTAAAGTTTCATGACGGTTCAGAAGTAACAGCAGAGGACGTGGCCTTTTCAATGGATCGGCAACAAACACTGGGCGGTCCCATTGCGGCGCGTTTCAAAAGCATAAAGCCTCAAACCACTGAAGTCATAGATAAATATACGGTAGCATTCCATCTTGAGAAACCAGATCCTTCCTTTATGGCCACCCTTTTTGTTTTTAAAATCTTAAATAAAAAACAGGTGCTTGAAAACAAGCAACCGGGAAAGTACGGAGAGTTCGGCGACTACGGGGTGAAGTGGCTGGATACCCATGATGCTGGTTCAGGCCCATACAGGGTGGTTAAGCGGTTACATGGAGACCGTGTGGTGCTTGAGAAATTCAAGGATTATTCACTCAGGCAGTGGAAAGAAAACTCTATTGATCGGGTCATAATTTATATCACGCCAGAGCTTGTCACCATTGCCACAAAGCTAAGAAAGGGAGAGATAGACCTTTCAGACTGGACTCTGCCACCCAAAACAATGCGGGAGCTTGACAAGTTTGAAGGTATAAATGTCTACTACGATCGCATCGACACGTCATGGTTTCTTATTCTAAACAACAAAAAACCGCCTCTTGACTGCAAATATGTAAGAAAGGCCATGGCCTATGCATTTGACTACGATGTGGTGATCAATGATATTCTGGTTGGAGGCAAGCGGTCTCAGGGTCCCGTTCCTATCGGCATACCGGGCCATAATGATAAACTTTTAACCTATACCAGAGACCTTGAGAAGGCCAAGCAGTTGCTTGCAAAGTCCAAATATTCGAAGCAGGAGCTTGCAAAATTCGAAATGGAACTGGCTGCTGTAGCCGGATCAGAAAGATTCCACAACATCGGGCTTCTGGCTGCTGCAAATTTTAGTGAGATAGGTCTTAAGGTAAAAGTCAGGGATCTCAGGTGGGCCGATATCTGCCAGCATCAGGCAAAGTCGGAAACCGCCTTTCATATCGTCATTTTCTATCAATCCGGCACCGTACCGCACCCTCAACCTTTTCTGCTTTTCTATACTCCGGAGGGATGGGGTACGGCATATCCTCCAGGAGGCATCTACTATGAAAACCCAAAGGTTACAGAGTATATTGAAAAGGCGAAAGCTGCAGCCTCCCTTGAGGAGCAATACAAATATTATAAAATGGCACAAGAGCTCATTGTAGAGGATTCTCCATGCCTGTTCCTGCACAACACTTTACTGGCCCAACCTATTTGGCGATATGTGAAAGGTTATAAGATGCCTGCAGGTGCTTTTTATTATCAGCTTAGGTTCGATACTTACTGGATGGATGTTTCAGATAAGTACTACAAGCAAAACCATGGAACACGATAATTCTGAAAAAGTGGAGGTCAGATAGCACCGGGAAGTTGCCTGCGGTTTTTTACCGCAGGCAGCATAAACCCCGTTGTTGCAAAACCACCCAAGGAGTGCAGTCGTTAGATACTTATAAATAATGCATGCAGGCCATTTTGCTATGTGATTTACGCAACTACGGGGTAAAATTCATATCAGCCCGGATGCAAATTATAGAACCGGTTTTTGATATCCAATAGAAGCCATGAAATATCTGATCAAGAGATTATTTTACGGTGTTTTCGTTCTTATCGGGTTGTCTATTTTAATGTTCTTTCTGGTCCGGGTGATGCCCGGGGACCCACTGCGGCTGGTTCTGGGGCCGATGGCCACAGAGGATCAGGTCGAACTGTTGAAGCACCAAATGGGGCTCGATCGCCCTATACACATTCAATATATCAAATATATAGAGAGCATCTGTTTCAAGGGTGAGCTGGGGATGTCCCTGGTGGAGCGCAGGGATGTATCGGACATCATTGCAGACAAACTTCCGGCTACAGTTGAACTTGTGCTGGTTGCCGTCTTCATAGCGGTTGTTGTGGCCATACCACTGGGAGTTGCTGCCGCAACCCATCGAAACGGTTTAATAGATTATCTTGGGCGAATACTGGCTCTTTCCGGTGTTTCTCTCCCCCAATTCTGGGTCTGCCTGTTGTTTCAGTTAGCTTTTGGCTTTTTTCTGAACCTGCTGCCGTTGACAGGCAGGATAACGGGATCTCCTCCCATCCACATAACGGGTCTATACCTGTTTGACAGTATTGTAACACTCAACTTTCGAGCATTTGCAGACAGTGCTGCACACATAATAGGCCCGGCTTTTGTGCTCTCACTCAGCCCCCTTGCCAATGTCACACGGCTGGTAAGGGCAAGCATGATAGATGAGCTGCATAAAGATTACGCCTTGATGAGCAAGGCAAGCGGGATACCCGAAATCCTCATCCATTACAAATACGTACTCAAGAATGCTTTCTCATCCGCTCTTACCATGATAGGGTTCCTGATACCGCTTATGATCGGCAGCGCTTTTGTGGTGGAAACCGTTTTTGCCTGGCCGGGCATCGCCCGTTTTGGTGCAGATTCCATTATCAACAATGATTTCAATGGTGTCGTGGGGGTGGCGCTTGTGGTGGGAGCCTCTTTTGTCATCATAAATATTATCGTCGATGCGCTTTATGCCGTTCTTGATCCAAGAATCAGACTGGAAAGGTAATCCCAGCCTATGCAACAAAAGGGAAGCTTCATCAGAGGTTGTATTAAATTTTCCTATAACCGAACCGCTGTTATAGGATTGATAATGTTTCTTATCTTGCTTACGGCTGCAATATTTGCACCGGCCATAGCACCGTATCCAGAAGATGCCGGCCTCGTTGTGCATTTCAAAGACAAACACCTTCCCCCAAGCTTAAAACACCCTTTTGGTACCGACGGAGTCGGCCGGGACGTCTTAAGCCGTACGATTTTCGGGACAAGGATTTCGCTTTCTCTTGCTGGTATCGTTCTGGCTATCTCGATTCCCATCGGTGTTTTCCTTGGAATTACTGCAGCCTATTTCAGAGGATGGGTTGAACAGATTATCATGAGGATTACAGACGTATTCTCTGCCATACCCCCGATCGTATTCGCATTGGTGGTAAGCGGGGTGCTCGGGAGAAGTCTTCAGAACAGTATTCTTGCAATAGCTTTTATCTGGTGGAGAGGTTTTTGCCGGCTGGCATATGGGGAAGCCCTTTCGATCAAACAGGAACCTTATGTTACAGCCAGCCTTTCTCTTGGAGCCTCTCATTTACATCTTATGTTCATTGAAATTCTTCCGAACATGCTTTCCCCGATCATTGTAAAGGCCACCCTGGATGCCGGGTATGCGATTCTTGTGGGAACGGCTATAAGTTTTCTGGGGGTGGGCGCTTCGCCCCCAACCCCCGAGCTTGGCATCATGGTGGCTCACGCAAGACACTATTTGCCTTCGGTCTGGTGGCCATCGTTGTTCCCAGGGCTTACGATCTTTATCATTGTATTGAGTTTCAATCTGATAGGAGACGGCCTTCGTGATTTTTTCGGCGTGGAGGTCAGATGACAAATCATCATATTATAACAATCAACAACCTATCAATTCATTTCAAAACAATCGATGGAATCGTCAAGGTATTGAAAGGTGTGTCCCTTGAAGTGAAAGAGGGAGAGATTGTCGGCCTTGTAGGTGAAACAGGATGTGGAAAAAGCGTAACCGCGAAAACACTGCTCGGTATCCTAGCCATACCTCCGGCAAGGATCATAAGCGGCCGGGTCGACTTTATGGGCCAGGATCTGCTTGCTTTGTCCAAATCGGAAAGAAATATCATAAAACAGAAAATAGGATACATACCGCAAGACCCCATGACCTCATTAAACCCTGTATTCACCATTGGTGAAATAATGATAGATAACATCATATGGCGCAGCAGCAATATGAGCTTCTACTGTTACTGTTACAATCGGAGGATCTCAAAAATAAAAAAAGCCGCTCAAACTCATGCGATTGAACTACTTCATAAGGTCAACATTCCCGAACCTGAAACAATGCTGAACAAATATCCCGTGGAGTTAAGCGGAGGGATGAGACAGCGTGTTCTGATAGCCATGTCGCTTATAGGTGATCCCGTGTTACTTATCGCCGACGAACCGACAACGGCTTTGGATGTGACGATTCAAAAGGGGATCCTGAGGCTGCTTTCGGAAAAGATAGAAGAGCAACGTTTATCCGGACTTTACATCACACATGATCTGGGGGTGGCAAGGTCTATTTGTACAAGAACATGTGTGATGTACGCGGGTACAGTTGTAGAGGTTGCCGAAACATCGGCGCTTCTTGATGAACCATTGCATCCTTATACAAAGGGACTTGTTCGCTCGATTCCGAAGCTGAGCGGTGAGGAATTCGATGGGATTCCCGGCAACGTTCCGGACTATTTTAATCCCTCGAACGGATGTAGATTTTTCCCCAGGTGCGACCGCAGCACCGAGGCCTGTGAATCTGAAAGCCCCAGGCTTATAGAAGTGGATAAAGGGCGTTTTGTTGCATGCAACCTGTTTGATTAGATCCTGGTGTTTGTAACCCCTTATAGAAACGCAGTAAGTCGGAATGGAGGAGATTATTTTAAAAACCAATAACTTGTGTAAATATTTTTATCGCAGCACCGGCACCATATCCCGCCACCAAGTCACCATAAAGGCGGTTGATGATGTTGATATTACCGTGGAAGCAGGGCAGATTTTCGCAGTAATAGGCGAATCTGGATGCGGTAAAAGTACCTTAGGATACACCCTCACCCGCATATACACCCCGACAAAAGGAAGGATCTGGTTTGACGCAGAGGATATTTCATATCTTCAAAAATCTGAGCTTAAACGAATCCGCAGGAAGATGCCGATGGTTTTTCAAGATGCAGGGGCTTCTTTGAACCCGAAACATACTGTTGGAGATATTCTATCCCTGCCCTTGAAAATACATTACAGTCTTTCAAGAACCGAAATCAAAGAAAGGGTAAAACAACTACTTGAAATCGTTAATCTTCCCCAGGAAATGATGACGCGATACCCGGGATATCTGAGCGGCGGAGAGAAACAGCGCGTCGGCATTGCCCGGGCACTCGCCTTGAATCCAAGAGTAATCATATTGGATGAACCAACTTCCGCACTCGATGTATCTGTCCAGGCGAAAATACTTCGCCTTCTGATCGATTTGCGCGACCGGCTGAGGCTCACTTATATTTTGATAACACACAATCTGAGCCTGACCAAGAACATGGCGGATCGAGTGATGGTGATGTATCTTGGAAAGGTGATCGAGGCTGCTGAAACTTCCGCTATTTTTGAAAATCCTATACATCCATACACAAAGGCGCTTCTTTCGGCTATACCGGTTGTGCAGGAAAAAGAAAGAAAACTTCTTCCAAAAGAGGTAATTCTTGACGGAGAGATTCCTTCACCTGCCAATCTGCCTGAAACTTGTTATTTTCTATCAAGATGTCAGGAGAAAAAAAGCCTCTGTAAGAAGGCGCCGTGTCCGGAGCTAAAAGAAGTAGAGAAAGATCACTTCGTTCGCTGCCATTTGTAATATATCACGGGTGATTATAGAGCCTTGAGGCCTGTATATTTACCTGACCAAGGAGGAAAATTATGATCAGACTTTCCGGTGAAAACCAGCAACTTCTCCATGAACTTGAAAAAGAGATTTCAAAAGACGAGTTGGACAAAAACTGGAAGCGATTCATGAAGTTTACTCCGATACACTCCGGAAGCCGCCGGGAAAAGAAAGCGGTCGAGTTTATCGTGCGTAAACTTGAAGAATACGGTCTGGTACCACAGATCTTCCACTACGATGCTTATCTGAGTGATCCGAAATGGGCGGAACTAGTCGTTCTAGAGCCCTGTACCATGGAGATTCAGTGCACTCCCTATCGGCAGGTCGGTACCACCGGAGCTGGGGGACTTGAAGGCGAAGTCATATACATTTGCCCTGAGGAAATCGGCAGAGCGGAATGCCGTAACAAGATTGTTCTGGCGGAGCAAAAAACCTCCGGTGACTGGATGGGACTGCGCTATCCATTGACGTTAAAGCTTCAGCAGATGGGAGTTAAGGGGATTATCGTAATAGAACAGGACACGTTTGTTTCAACCATTATCCATCAGCGCGCAGATTTCTCTGTTTCCGGAAATCCAACTCCGGACAATCTCCATCTCATACAGACGATTCCGGCCATAGTGTCTGTTTCGAATAAAGACGGGCAGATTTTAAAAACTCTGGCTAAACAAGGGCATATGCGAGTGCGTTTAACATCCATTGTGGAGACCCGCTGGAAAAGGCTACCGCTTCCTGTAGCTGAAATCAAGGGAAGTAAAAATCCGGAACAGTTTATTCTTGTAAACGGGCATGTGGATACTCCTCCCTTTTCACCGGGTGTTACCGATAACGCATCCGGCGTTGTAGCCATTCTCGAACTTTCCAGAGTATTGAACTCACACAGGGAAAAACTTGACCGAAGCATTCGTTTCGCTTTTTGGACAGCCCACGAGATCGGCCGGTATGGCGGCTCCACCTGGTACAATGACAGGTTCTGGCATGATCTACGGTACTACTGCATAGGCTTTTTGAATATTGATTCCCCGGGGGCTGAGGGAGCGACAACATACAGGGCAGCCCCCATTGCCGAGGTGCGGGATGCTGTTTTCGATAGCATAAAGGCCGTCACCGGCATAGAGGTGGAGACATCAAGATGGCCGACCCGTGCTGGCGACAGCAGTTTTTGGGGAACCGGAATCCCTCATGCAAGTACTGTATCTGCCAGACCTGAAGGTCTTTATGATCCATTCGTCAACTATTCCGGGGGAGGATGGTGGTGGCACACAGCGTGGGCTACCCTGGACAGGGGCGATATTAACATACTTTACACCGATATTAAGGTTAATCTCAATTATATTTTAAGAATGACCAACTGCCGAATTCTACCTATGAACTTCGTTCCTTATGCCGAGGGGATGCTCAAAACACTGGAAGAAATCCAGAAAAAAGCCGATAAGGTCAGAAGTTATTTCAATCTTTACCCCGTGATAGAGAAGGCAGCGGATTTTAAAGATCTTGCCGCTTTGCTTGAAGAAACGGTAAAAAGGGTCGAGGCATGTGAAGTTTCTGAGGATGTGATCGAAACACTGAACTACTGTATCATGTGGGTATCAAGACACATCAACCCCGTAGCCCATTCTGATGCGGAAAAGACAGCTCAGATGGATATGGAGACCTTCGGTGCCAGACCCTTCCCCCGTATACATGGTATTCTTAAACTTGCAGACATGCCTCTTCACCAGTCCGCTGAATTCAAACTTTTACAAACAAAGCTCTTAAGAGAAAGAAATTATGTAGAGGACGGCTTTCACCTGGCGAATGAACTGATCCGAAAAACCCTGGCACAGGTCGAAAAAAGTCTTTCTTAAAATGTATGCGGGCCGAAAACATTTAGAAACTTACCGTGTAAGCCTTATGCTGACCGAACGATGCAATCTTTCGTGCAGCCATTGCTGGCTTGACTCTGGCCCGGACAAAACAGTCAGCATGGCAACAGCGGAGGCCTTCGACTATATAGACCAGGCAAGGGAAATTCCTACTGTAAAATGGATCAGCATAACCGGAGGCGAGCCGTTTCTTTTCGAAGATACGCTTCTTAAAGTCATATCTTTTGCGAAAAAACGGGGATTTTACACCGAATGTGTCACTAACTGTTTCTGGGCGCAAAGCGAAAAAAAAGCCGAAATCATCCTGGCAAAACTCAAGGAAGCTGGGCTTGAAGTCATCAATATAAGCACTGATGATTTTCACCAGAGACAACTTCCCTTTGAAAGAGTTCTCAATTGTTACAAGGCTTCACAGCGGCTTGGAGTAAAAACAGTTATCATGTGCGTCGTTGCCCGTTCAAGCCGACTAACGATCGGCAGGGTGGTCGGGATGCTGGCAGATGGAGGCATTCAGGTGATCGGGAAAGATCATCGACCCAATAGTCCGGTATCTGCTTTGGCGATTGAATCCGGTTTCATCCCTGCAGGGAGAGCAGCAAAGCTTCCTGAAAGCAAGAGGGTTACAGACGGCGCCTCCATTAAGGGTCCGTGTCATCAGATTTTACGGGATGTATCCATAGCACCTTCCGGCAAAGTTTTTCCCTGCTGCTCCGCACTTGGCACCGATGAGGCCTTTGCCATCGGAAACGCTGGCAGGGAAAGGCTGCGCTTGATCATACAGAAGGCTAGTCGCAGCCCCCTCTTCAAGGTGCTGATGAATCAGGGACCTGAAGGGCTGTACAAGAAAGGAGTGGGCAGAAGCAGAAAAGAATATGTTAACAGATGCGACCTCTGTTATGCAGTGATGACGGATTCTGAGGTTTTTCTGTCAGATCATTCCGGTTCCAAGAGACAGAGCAACCAACAGCAAAAGCCCCCCGACGATTGTTCTCACCGTTCGCATCGTGATTTTTTTTACCAACCGGGAGCCCGCAAACGCCCCAATAAAGGCGGCAAGCGTGCCGGCAACCACAAGTTCTATTCCGCCATGTGTTTTTAAAATCTGGTAGTCTCTTGAAAAGAAGGTGAACCCGTAAATGATAAGCCGCGAGACATCCACCACTACTGCAGAAATAACCACGGTTCCAATAAAAACCTCTTTTCCTATATTGCCTCGATCGGAAAACGGGAGAAAACCCCTCGCCCTTACCCCGTAGTCGCATAAAACACACGCCAAAATGCCCCTAACACCAGGTTGAATCCAGCTTCCAGGTTTCAGGCAGGACTTATTGTTCAACACTGGGGTTTAGGCGAAGACTTCAGTTTAATTGTTAGTACCCCAAAGGGTTCAAGGTGACAAGGGTCCAACTGCTCTTGTTAACTTAGCGAAAGGGGTGGAAAGCCTGCGGTTTTAAAATGCGCGTTATTACAGGTGTAAGCTGATTGTTTGATGACATTTTTCTGGAAATATACAATGTTAACACAAAGCCCAGGATTAAACCGATGGAACCGAATAATATGGATGAAAGTGTTTCATTGATTGCCAGTACTGTATCTATCACACCGCCGAAAATAGCGCCTGCCATCAGGCCGGAAACAGGTATAAGATAAAGCGCCGCTGCGCTTTTTATAGCCCTCCCGGAGCTTAGGCTTATGGATACATGATTCCCTATATCCGCTCCGATTTTATTTAAGGCTTTCGTTTCTATTTTCACGCTCGAACAGGAGGAATGGCAGTTGTTTTTTGCTGGGCAATGCGCGCAGGCATCCAGTCTTTCACTTATTACCTGCGCCCATCCATTCTCATTGATGTTGACGACAAAACCTTTTGTCTCCGCCATCTTCATCTCCTTCAAATTTCCTCGGCTTGCTCGATACAAGCTTCAGCAGAAGCACATCAACCCGAACCCTGTTTTTACGGTTGGATTAGCTATCATGTTATTGCACTGCCGATATCAGTCCACATTCCAAACATGTTTGAAAGCACATCGATTGAAAGGAAGATCGGTTTGATATTGCTCTACACCGTCGGTTGTCGCCGATAAAAATGGCGACCCCAATGCAGGCAAAAAGGCGACAAGGCAATGGGCGCAGCATGCCGCCATCTAAACCTCAGACATTCCGCCTGAAGCCGCAAGAGCCGATGGCACTCAGGGCTTCTGTCAATCCAATGAAAAACTGCTTTGGCCGGAAACATTCGCCGGATGAACGTGAAATTCGATCTCCCTTTTCCTCGGTATTTATTGTTGCCCCATGGTTTTAATGGCATTTAATTTGTTGTCCGGCGGTAGCTTTGTTAAGACGATCCAAATAACGCCCCCATATGCCTTTACGTTTGGAAGGTTTCTGTGACAAATATTTTAATGGATTGCTTTCAAATGCTTTTCGGCATGCTTCCGCACAAAAGTAGTACCTGCACCCCTTGTAGCTATAAAAAAGGTTTCCTTTATCCGGAGAAACCTTCATCCCGCATACAGGATCGGTAAATACATTTGGATCGATCTTAGATGAGACGCTCGGGTTTCCCATTTTTTGATCCTCCTAATCAAAATCTTATTGAAATCAAAAACAGCTTGAACAGCGAGAAACTTTCCAACAACGTTCTCTGATGTTTCGTATCATTAACTTAGCAATAAATATACCACATTGTGACATATAATGATAACACTATATTTATATTATTAATATTCCAATAAATGACTGGTGCGAGTGAAATTCTTTCAAACTGAGTAAATGTGAAAGTGGATAATAAATAAACAGTTCTTATTCAAGAATCTGAATTAAATGCAAAAAATTTTTGCACCTGGCGTGAATAATAACGGAAATCTTTAACCCATTTGAAACAGGCTGTTACATTGAGGCAGATAATTAGAGTTTTATATGTGTCAGTGACCGGCATTTATGTTTAGTTTTAGAAACATTTTGAAATTATTGATATATTTTATCTCTCCAAAGGCTTTCTCCTTTCATCTTTACCATGTGTATTTCCAATAAACAGCATCACCCAGACATGAATAGTGCACTGATCGCTTTAAAATCATAAATATGTCTATCTTCTTTTCTTCCTGTGGCACATTCTTTGCTCAATAAAAACCAATTAAACAGATTAATTAAAACACCAAAATCGGGAATATTGGAATGAAAAAGAAAAAAAAGAGATCGACGAGAAAACCCACCGCACAGAAACAAAAGACAGTACCGCCCAAAAGGCATTCACCATACCCTTTAATAGCCTTATGCCTTGGTATTTTACTGATCGGCGCAGGAATTTTTTATATGTATCAAAACAGAGTCCGCGAAAAGCCATCTGTGCAACCCGCAAGCGTGAAAAAAAATAACACCAAGCTTCGGGAAACGAGACGGACCCTTGCACCAGCCTTATTCAGCGGGAAAGTTAGAAAAGCCTATCAAATTGCCCGAGACATACCCGAGGTGCTTGATAAACTCTATTGCTATTGTCTGTGCAAAGAAAACTACGGTCATAAGAATCTGTTGACATGTTATGTTGACAGCCACGCCTCTACATGAGGGATCTGTGTGGATGAGGCGCAGTTAGCGTCTCGAATGCATGCCAAGGGTAAAACGGCAATCGAAATTCAGGCTGCAATCGACCGCAAGTTCAGAAAATAATTTGCAGCCACGGTGCTTGCAATGAAACGAATCGCCATATTTTTTCTTCTCGCATCAACTTTGCTGGCCCCGCTGACGGGTAACCCACAAACAGATGTATCAAATGTATCGACTATAGATTCGCTTCTTGTCGAACTTTGGCCGGATTACGATAAAGCATCGGTACTGGTTTTGTTGACCGGCGCACTGCCCCCTGATACCAGGCTTCCTGCCAGTGTCACCCTTCCATTGCCGAAAACCGCCCAACTCAACGCCATTGCCCGCATCGATGCCGGGGATGGTATGATGAAGGATGATATCGTCTCAAATTCAGGGCCCGGGACACTGACGTTCATCACACCTGATTTGCGTTTCAGAATGGAATACTACTTTCCGTATACGGTTAAAGATAAACAACGGCTTTTTGATTTTGTCTGGTTGTCGGAAATTTCCGTCAACCAGTTCCAATTAAGGGTGCAGCGACCTAAAGCAGCCATTTCCCTTCGCACCGTTCCGGGGACTGTTGATATTTCCAAGGGAGATGATGGATTCATTTACCATTCGTTTCGCTCCCGAACCGTACCGGCCGGGCAACGGTTATCACTGCAAGTGCAGTACACCGTAGTGGATGCGCAACAGTTATCGACCGATGGTATGCTTGCGAGCAGTGCTGGTACCCAAAAAACAGATGGGTTCATAGAATCGGCCGCCGATACAGGCCTCAACTGGCCCCTTATAGCTATTGTTACCGGAGGTATTATTGTGGTTCTGGCCCTGGTCTGGCTGCTTGTCACCCGCCGCCCATCGTCTGCTTCGGCGGGTCCTGAACATACACTGGATAGAAAGTATCGGGCCAGATTCTGCAGCAATTGCGGCGGGCGTGTGGAAAAAGAACACAGATATTGTTTTCAATGCGGACACCAACTTTAAAGCCTTTCGCTAAATTCCTTCAGTTCTTTTTCTACACGACTTACGTATTCGGAGTGCAGGGTTTCGTCAAGACGGGGCTGGGTTTCCTCCAAAGCCCTTGTTCCTGTGGACCACCGACGTATGAGTAAAGCTATTACAGCCACTGCCACCACGATAATGATAAACGGCAATAGCCACAACATCCGGTTGAATCCTCTTTTTGGCGGTTCAGCAAGAATCCGCTCCCCGTATTTGCTTGCAAAGTATCGTAGTATTTCTTCCTTGGTTTTACCCTGGCGAAGTTTTTTCATTACCAGAGCCCGCATCTGGGCGCTGGTTTCGGTGCTGGATTGCCCGATGGTTTGTCCTGAACAGATCGGGCACATGATGAGTGCATAGAGTTCTTGTGCTGTTTTTTGCAAAGATTCTTGCTCTTGTGTATCTTGAAGGGCGGCACCCGCCAAATTCGGTAAGAACAGTATGAAACCCATCAACCCGGTAATAAAAAATTTGCATCTCATATTTGAACCGTCCTTTAGATGAAATAATTGCGTTTTGATCCCCTGGTTTGTCAGTATCTTTTTCCCTTAAATCAAATATGGGTTAGCAATCCGCCTTTCGTAAGCCAATAATAGATCTGATAGGCCCCAGACACCACCAATAAGAAACCTGCGACTCTGCCCATATATGGAACCACGCGACGAAGGCGGTTTGCCAGCCCTCCCTTGAATATCGCAATACTTAATGCCAAAGAAGTCAGAACAGTACCCATCCCTAAAGAATAACTGATGAACTGAAAAACGCCGTCTGAAAACCCTCGAGACTTCATGGCGCTTCCCACCACCACGAAAAAAACAGGTAAGGTGCATCCCAGAGAGGCGGTCCCATATCCGATGCCAAAAAGAAAATAGGTTCTAAATCCCTGCGTTTTCGGTGTACCGATCATATTTGCCAGGCGGGCGGGAAGCGCGGTGTGGATCGATCTCCCGGAAAAAAGAAAAAGGCCCAGGCCAACTAGGACCGACCCCACGAGTAGACCGAGCCATGGAAGATACTGCATAAGAATATACCCCCCAGCCCATATGATTATCCCAAAAAGGGAAAACAGCACCGTGAATCCCAACGTTACCGCTATCCCCAAAAGTATAGCCCTGGCACCTGCAATGAGCAGACGGTGTCGAGATCCGGAACCCTCATATGGATCGCCCAGGTACAGCGACAAATACGCCGGCAGCATGAAAAATCCGCACGGATTAACCGTCGACACCATCCCGGCTCCAAAAGAATACCCAAAGGGCAGCAGAAGCGAGATGGCAGTCATCCAGTTTGTCAAAACTATCTGTAACTCCGTCATTGCATGATTTCCTTGATAAAACGAATAAGCACTTCTTTTTCTAATGCACCAACCCATCGACGCAGGATTTGACCCTCTTTTGACACGAAGAATGTAACTGGAAGGCCTGAAACACCGTAGCTGATGCTCACCTCACCTGTCGGATCGGGGGCATTGGGATATGTGATATCAAATTCACGGATAAAGCGCAGGGCGTCCTCTTCACGATCCTGAAGATCCACCCCGATGAAGGCGACACCCTGCTTCTTGTAGTACCGCCAGGCTTTTTCAAGCAGTGGCGCTTCAATCCGACAAGGAGGACACCAGGAAGCCCAAAAATTCAGAACCACCGGTTTTCCCCTCATGATTCTCATGGATATCGTTTGCCCGTCGAAAGTCTTCAGTGTAAAATCAGGTGCCGGGCGGTTCACCATGGTGACGCCACTTAAGCCGGTTATGGGTTGCTTTTTAAACAAACCCCAGGCAAGGAGTCCTAGAAAGGTCACAAAAACCAGTAAAGCAGTAACGACAATAAGTTTACGGTCCTTTTTTCCCCTCATTTATTTTGTATACTCTATTTATGCCAAATCCATGCAAATAATAGATGGTATGTAAATATGTTTGAAAGATGGCGGTAAAGTCGGTGTCTTCAAAAATTTCTGCTGTAAGAGGGTTATCTTCACCCGGCATACATGGTCGATAAACCCCGTAATTGCATATATCATGTAGTAGATTACCATTTTGCCCTTGTAGAAACAGCATTTACATAAACGCTTATAAATTTTCTCGAATCCGCTATTGGTGCAGTCCAAAAATCATATAGCAAAATGGGCTGCACGGATGATTTAGCAGTACCTAACGACTGAGTCTTTTGAGTCGTTTTGCAACAACGGGGTAAACATATCGGCGACAGTGTCTACGGGTTGTATTGCTCAATTCTCTGTTGACGGTTTTTTAGGCAATTACTACAATGTAATAGTGCAAGTAAAGTGCCAGGTTCTTGAACAAACCGAAATGTTTTGAAACAGGCTTATATGGCAGGGGATTTTCTCTATAATTTGATAGGGAAGAGACGGTATACTTGAAGCCATTAATTGCGGGTATTCTTTACACAGTTCCATGGATGCCCCCTGTCCTAAGTGTAAAAAAATTATGCACATCACGTGATGCCGTGGAACTTTAACCCAAATAGGTTGCTTTAACATTCGAGGTACAATAGGGATTGCGGCTCAAGGCAACTATAAAAGCAACAAAAGCCCTTTAAATGCTGGTTCTAAAATGATGAAAATCTTTTTTTAAATTGTTAATCATCTGCCGTTTATTGCCGGGTCACCCTCTTAAGCAAACAGAACGGAAACCCATATCCGAACCGCCGCAGCCGCTATTAAAACCGCTAACACCCGTCTTAACACCACAACCGGTGTTTTGCGGCTGACAAGGCTGCCTGCGCGGGCTGCCGGTATTACGGTTAGAACAATAGGAACCGCCATAAGCCAGTCGATCTGCCCCGTGGTAGCCTTGCCTATGAAACCGGCAACCGATGAAAGCAACACGATGGCCAGGTTACTTCCTATGGCAATCCGGGTGGGTATCTGAACAAAGGAAGTCATCAAGGGTATGAGGATGAAAGAGCCGCCCTGGCCGACAAGCCCCCCCAGTAATCCCACTGCCGAAGCTGCCGTGACCGCTCGCCACGGGCTGAACGATAGTTGTTGAACATCTGGATTTTCACTTTCGCTCTTAATTGTTATCAGCATAAGCAGAGCGGCCATAAGCGCAAGAGATGCGAATAGAAGCAGCAGAATTTCATTTGAAACAAAGCGAGAGCCGACACCGCCTGCAAGGGCTGCGATGAAGATGCTGAAGCCCATATACAAAGAGAGTCGCATGGATACCATCTGAAACTGGCGATGTGACAGGGCACCGGAGATACAACCCAGAAGCCCCTGAACAATGGTAAGTCCGGCAACGGTCCTCATGGGCAAAGGCTCTAGTCCGAAAAACGGCGGTATATAGAGAAGCATGGGTGCCATGATAATACCGCCGCCTATGCCGAGCAATCCGGACAAAAAGCCGGTTGCAGCACCCAGCACACCGATCAGAACATATATCCCCATCAATTTACCCCGTAGTTGCATAAATCACATAGTAAAATTGCCATTTTGTCTTCTCAGAAACGGCATTCGTCTTTCTGCCAGTGTATTTTCTTAAATCCACAATTGGGAAAATCAAGAAACCATATATCAAAATGGCCTGTACGCATGATTGGTCAGCGCTTGACGACTGCGCCTTTTGAGTTGTTTTGCAACAACGGGGTTTATACCACCAGGATTCCCGGTGAGCCCTCTTCAACCTCTCCCACGCAAACAGCCGATTGTACCCCTGCGGCAGAAAGTGCCGCGAGAAGTGCTTCGGCCTCTGTATTCGGAACACAGAGCAAAAGTCCGCCGGATGTCTGGGGGTCGTACAGCACCTCTTGCTGGATTTCAGACAGTGATACCCTGATCTTCATTTTTTCGCCGGTCATCTTCCTGTTTTCCCGGTTGCTCCTTGTGGTTTCGCCTTTTCTGTACATATCAAGAACAGATGGATAGAGGGGTAAATCAGAATATCTCAAGACAACCCGCAGATGGCTGCCGAGAGCAACTTCAAGCAGATGCCCGGCAATACCGAAACCGGTTACATCGGTGCAGGCATGAATTTCAAATTTTAGTGCAGCCTCCATGGCAGGGCCGTTAAGTGCAGCAACCATAGGCAGCACATCCCGTTCAAGGTCTTTGAATGGAAATTTTCCGGATCGCACCGCATTGAACAGTACTCCGGTGCCGAGCGGTTTGGTGAGTATCAGCGCATCTCCTGGCCGGGAACCTGCATTGGTAATAATCCTCTCAGGGTGAACAACACCGTTTACACATAGCCCGTACTTGGGTTCTTCATCTTCTACCGTGTGGCCCCCCACCAGACAGGCGCCGGCCTCAACCACCTTGTCATGACCTCCGCGCAGGATGTCTTTAAGCACCCCTGTATCCAGGTGCATCGAGGGAAACATCACAACGTTTAATGCAGTTAAGGGACGGCCGCCCATGGAATAGATGTCCGAGATGGAGTTTGCCGCTGCTATCTGCCCGAACCAGTAAGGATCGTCTACCGGTGGAGTGATAAAATCAACGGTGTTGATCATCGCAATCTCGTTGGTAAGTCTGTACACGGCTGCGTCATCGGCAGTCTCTATGCCCACCAGCAGGTTTGGATCAGATGGCTGCCGCAAGGCTGACAGTGTGTCCGACAGAACCGTCGGACCGATTTTCGCCGCTCAGCCGCAGCTGCGGGCAAGCCCCGTAAGCGTCTTTTTCTTAAAGAATGTCATAATTCCCTTCTCCTATGCTCTCGCTTTGTTCACATCTACCGGAAATCCCATGGCCCGCCAGTCCTGGACTCCTTCTTCCAGTCGGATAGCATGAAATCCTTTGCTGCGAAGAACCTCGACTGCCCGGATCGCCAGGACACAGTAGGGACCCCGGCAGTAAGCGACGATTTCCTGGTCGTGCGGAAGTTGAGAGAGGTGAGATTCCAGTTTCTCTAAAGGGACGGATATGGCTCCGGGAATGTGTCCTGCATTGTATTCCTCAACCGGCCGAACGTCAAGAACCGTTACCTCCCCATGTCTTACGCGCTTTAACAATACATCCCGATCAATGGGTTCCATCCCTTCTTTTCCTTCCAAAAATCGACGTTTGATCTGCTCAACTTCAGCCAGTCTGCTCTCTGCAAGCGCGCGCATAGCCAGGAAGAATTCACACACTTTCTGATCCGCAAGGCGGTAAGTGATAAATACCCCCTGTTTTTCCACCTCAACAAGCCGTGCTGCTCTTAGCACCTGCAGATGCTGGGAGGCATTGGCAATCGTCATGCCAGCCTCTTTGGCCAGCGCTTCCACCGTGCGCTCCGACTGACACAGAAGATCCAGCAGCTCCAGGCGTTTGGGGCTGGAAACCGCCTTTCCGATGCGCGCAAACTGCTCGTATATGGAATCCTTAAAGATCCGGTTTGGGTTTTTTACTGTATTAAAAAACCGATCTGGAGTTTTCATAATACCCTTTCAATTATTATATAAATTAATTGACTAATAGAACTTTAAACCACACAATGCTCCTTGTCAAACAAAAATTACCATTGTTTGGGATATATCTTACCAGTAAGATTTGTTAAATGGTTATTTGATTGGAATTATTTAAAGCGAATTCGACTTTTTTATCAAGAAAAACCACTTAATGGGAAAAGGCATTGGTTTTGTGGATGTTCATCTTTTAGCTTTTGCGCAATTGGCAGGAGTGGCGCTGTGGGCAGCAGACAAAAGGCTAAGATCGGAAGCATATCAACTTGAATTGAGCTTTAAGAAAAGATAACCAGGGTATGAAGATGGCACTGCGCGCTGCCAGGCAGGAGGCAATAGCGGTGGCCAAGATCATAGATATAAATAAGAAAAGGCCTGCGGGGAAGATTTCCGTCGAGTCGATCCGCCGCGGGCTTCGTTTCGCTCTATCGGCTCACATTAATTGAAAAGGATCTTATTGCGCTATCAGTGCGTGTGCGTAATCAAAAAATTTCAGGCCGGTATGGGTTCGATACATCGTACCGCTTTATGTTGTTTTGTTTGGATATTGGTTTCTAAAGGAAAAACCTTGCCGTGCAGATGGGTGGGCCATGGGGATTATTTTTGTAGGTATGCTGCTTTTTTTATGGGACGGCCTCACCTTTTGCGGGTTACGCGGCAATATTTTCGGCGCCCTTGGCGGTATGTCAATGGCCATGATGGTGTTGTGTCTGTGAAAACAAAAAGCCGGTACGCCCACTGATACAATTCTGTTGGGGAACCTGTTCAGTATTTTGATCGGGCTGCCTGCGCTATCTCAGGAAACCTTTTCTCCGATGAGCCTAAGTGTTATTGCATTTCTTGGAATATTTCAGATCGGGCTCTCTTTTCTTTTGTATTCCATTGCCATCAAATACGTAACGGCGATCGAATCATCGCTCATTATTTTCTTAGAGCCAATTTTGAATCCGCTCTGGGTGTTCCTTGTTATCGGTGAACTCCCGGCACTGCCCGCAACCATCGGTGGTATTTTGGTTATCGTTGCGACCCCCGCCCGGGCCATCATAAGCTGCCGCACGATAATAGACCATGCAAATAACAAACGTTGTGCTTCAAAAAAGAATATAACAACAATACCTGATTCCTGTGAATAACCAGACATATATTGACGAGCGCGGGGCCTGCTATTTCGCATACCATCCGGTGCTGTTGGCCTCTGAATCCAGGAATAAAATCCTTGCCGGACTTGAAGACCATAATAACCGCACTCCGATGCAAATTACAGGGATCACCTACATCAAGGAAAAGCACCATGAAATCGGCCAAAATAGATCTGATACTCTTGACACGATGATAATTGGATAATAGGGTGATTCTGTTTTTTTGAATTCAATGATACTCTCTGGTTGTTTTTCCGTTATTTTAAGTGACGTTGCTGTTTTCGAATTCTTATGAAACAACACCGTCAGTTGATTGAATCCATTTTAACACCAAACCGTGAGGCATAAAAATTATCCGTAAAAAGCATTAATTTTCCGAACCCCGCGCGGATGCTCACAGATTTCGGTGTCAACGAATAGACTCGGTTTTATCGGCATTATATACTGAAAAATTGTTAATTCTTTGGAATTAAGGCAAAAGGAGGTCCGGCTATTGGAGCCGTGGCCGCGATGTATTGTTCTATTACCGAAGATCAAGGAGGAAAGGAAATGAAAAAACTCAGGATTGTGCTCATGGCTTTGGTTGCCGTTGCTCTTCTGCTAAGCGGTTCAACGACGGCTCAAGCGGAAAAGGTTTTGAAAGTGGGCGTTATTCGTGACCCGGTCAATCAGCGGTATGCAACCCCCGGAGTTGAGCCGTATATCACTGGCGTCTATGAGCAGCTTGTTTTCGTTACGCCGGATATGCAGCTTGTACCGGGGCTGGCGACAAAATGGGAACGTATTGACGATTTGACCTGGCGTTTTTACCTCCGCAAAGGGGTCACCTACCACAACGGCAAGCCCTTTAATTCCGATACGGTTAAATTCTCCCTTGAATGGATCAAGGAAAAGATTTTATGGTCGAAACGTCTGCGCATTGATCAGGTTAAAATCAAGGATGAATACACCGTGGATATAGTCACCAAAGTGCCGCTGGCGGTACTGCCCGGATTTATGTCCCATGGCTGGACAGTAATGTCTGAACCTGAATCCCAAAAGGCAGGCAAACCGGTTGGCACCGGACCGTTCATGTTCGACAGCTCGGTGCCAGGCCAGCAACTTGTCGTGGTCAAAAATCAGAAATACTGGCAGCCGGGTATCCCCAAGGTCGACCGTATTATCTTCAAAGTGATGCCAGACGATACCAGCCGAGTTATGGCTCTGATGGGTGGAGAAGTGGATGTCGCACTGCAAATCCCTTATCCCAACGTTGAAACCATAAAGAAAAGCGGTTTTAGGACCTTTCAGACCCTGACCTCCCAGTGGGCGGGTTTGACGTTCTGTCAATGGGCGAAACCTTTTGACGACGTTCGCGTCCGCAAAGCCGTCGGTCACGCCATCGACCGTAAGTCGATCATAGAAAACGTGCTGTACGGTCTTGCTGTTGCCAGTAACAGTCCCGTTTTACCCAACACACCCTGGTCCGGTGAAGACAAACTCAAAGGATTGCCCTACAATCCCAAGCTGGCCGGTATGCTGCTGGATGAAGCGGGCTGGAAGATTGGATCGTCCGGTATACGGGAGAAAGATGGCCAAAAGCTAAAAATAACCCTTCGAATGATTGATAATCCCTCTGTTTTGATTCACGGACGGGAGATGGCTCAGGTCATCGTCGAACAGCTGGCCAAGGTGGGAATCAGAGCTGCTATTTCGGTTGAAGAACAAGACATGTTCTACGATGAGAGCGCGGCTAAAAAGAAGGGCCATCTTTACCTGGATTACCACGGCACTTTCAGCGGTGAACTCTCGGCAACACTCTGGGACTCCTATCAGCCCAATCGTGAAACCTATCTTGAAGGATCTGCGGTTTACGGCGATTTTATTCCCCCCGTGGTAGGAGATTGGCTCTTTAAACTGCAAAACGCCACTTCAGACAAAGTCAAGGAAGAATACCTGGTCAAAATTTCCAGGCTGGTCAATCGCGATATGGTTCTGACATTGCCGTTTTTAAACTATTACATGGTGGTCGGCGCGGCCAAGCATGTAGAAGGATACACACCGCATCCGCTGTTCTTCTGGCCGGATGTCTGGAATAAGGTTGATCTTAAATAGTCGAAATTGGTACTATTATGCTTGTTTTTGTGCTGCAGGAAACCGGATGGCCCGGTGGGTAAATCCGGGTTCCAGTACCCCTGAAGATAACCAGAATGAGCTTTATTATATTGGGCCATGCTGTTTTACATTCTTAAACGACTGTTAATGGTGATTCCGGTGCTTTTGGGCGTGCTGCTGATCACCTTTATCATCATGCAAATCGCAGCAGGCGATCAGGCTCGCATTTACTGGCGAACCCATGCTGGCAACCAAACCCCCACCAAAGCGCAACTGGATGAGATCCGGGAGAAGTTGGGTTTGAACGATCCTTTGGTCATTCAGTTTCTCCGCTGGACTGGGGATGTGGTGAGGCTTCGTTTGGGTCAGACCCTGTACACCAAGCAAAGCGTTGTAAAGGAACTTATCGATCGCTTCCCGTACACGCTGGCATTGACGGCCTCCGCGTTGCTTATGGCGATAGTTATCGCCATGCCGCTTGGCATTCTGTCCGCCACTTATATCAGAACGTTTATCGATGGCACAGCACGCCTTTTCGCAAGTTCTGGCATCTGCATGCCGCAGTTCTGGCTAGGATTGCTTCTGATCTATTTTCTGGGGTTCAAACTGAAATGGCTGCCGCAGTTCGGCTCAGGCACACCCCTTCACCTGGTGATGCCGGCCTTTACTCTGGCCGTGGGACCTGCCGCTACGCTCACCCGCTTGATCCGGGCCAACATGCTTGAGATCATGACTCACGATTATGTTTCAACCGCGTATGCGAAAGGGCTGCCGCGCCATCGGGTTATCCTGAAGCATATTTTCCGTCCGGCCCTTGTACCGGTTGTGACCATGATCGGCCTGCAATTCGGTTTCATCTTCGGCGGAGCGGTGGTAGTGGAAACTATATTTTCATGGCCCGGGATTGGTAAATGGGCGGTGGACGGCATTTTTCACCGGGATATGCCGATCATTCGCGCTTTCATTTTAATTATGGGCGTGATTTTCGTGACAGCGAACCTTTTGGTGGATCTGGTTTATATGTGGATTGATCCGCGCATACGGAAGTGATCTTTAACGGTTCTTATCAGGACCGGTGAACCATCTATGCCTGGAATTTTTAGAAGACTCAAACAGCAAGAAGAACAGCATCTCAGTTCACCTCGCAGCCTGGGGCCAACGCGGCAAGCTGTAAGGCGCTTTTTTAAACAACCGCTTGGCGTGATTGGACTGACGGTATTAACTCTGGAGATTATTATGGCCGTACTGGCGCCGTATGTTGCACCGGGGAGCCCCACCGATCAGGTGCTAGCTGAGAAACTTAAACCGCCTTCCTGGGAACACCCCATGGGAACGGACAATCTTGGAAGGGATGTGCTTTCCCGGGTAATCTACGGCGCGCGCAATACATTGGGCGGCTCGTTGCTGGCGCTGTTGATTCTGACAACCATGGGCGTTGTTGTCGGCAGCCTGGCGGGTTTCTCCGGAGGTCTGATCGATATGATTCTGATGCGCATAACCGATGCACTTCTTTCGTTTCCCTACCTGGTTCTGGCCCTGGGGCTGGCCGCTGCCTTTTCACCCAGTCTACTCACCGTGGTGATCGCCGTTTCATTTACCTGGTGGGGGCATTACGCCAGGGTGATCCGCGGCATGGTCATGAGCATTCGGGAAATGGTCTACATCGAGGCCTCGAGGGCTGTCGGCGCTGGAAATATCCGGATCATGCGCCGGCATATTCTGCCCAATGTCATGGCACCCATTCTGGTTTTATCCAGCCTGGATCTCGGCCTGATCGTTCTGGCTGTGGCCGCTTTGTCTTATCTCGGTCTTGGTATTCAGCCGCCTTCGCCGGAATGGGGTATGATGCTCAACGAATCAAGGCTTTTTATGTTCATGGCGCCGCATATTATGATTTTCCCCGGCTTGATGATTTTTGTCACCGTCTTGGCAGCCAATCTTCTGGGCGATGCGCTGCGTGACGCCTTTGACCCCAAACAGAGAACCAAGGGCTTGGTTTAATCTTTCAAAACATTGATATTTACAAAAAGGAGTGTTCCAGATGTCAAACCGGCTTGATGAACTTCAATACCTCGATGAAAAATATCTGATTGATACCCTGAGTCGGCTGCTTAAAATCCCCACCCATGTTCCGTTGGGCCCAAACACCCTGATGGAGGCGGATGACCCGGTGCTGGTGCATTACGTACAGGAGGTCATCAGGCCCGAGCTGATGCGTATCGGTGCTTACGAGGTTATCGAAGCCCCCCTCAACCAGTTGATCGTGCGCATGGGTCGCGGCGAGACGGACCAGAAGCTTCTGGTAATGGTTTATACCCCAACCCAGCATGCGAATCTGATGGACGATCCTTTTTCCGGAAAAATCGCTATACCTCAGGGAACACGGTATAACGAACCCTGTATCTTCGGGCAGGGGGCCAGTCAGAATAAGGCGCACATGGCGGCCATGCTGACCGTGCTCAAATTGATGGTGGACCGCAAAATCGACCTTTCGGGTACGCTTTTTTTCGCGGTTAACAACGAAGGACGCAGCTCGCACCACTGCACAGATGCCATATTATCGGCGCTAGATACAAATCCTAAAGCTGCCGTGCTGGCAATCGGCACTGATATGAAAATCAGCCTCGGCAACCGTGGACGAGTGGATGTGTATATTCACGTCAAAGGAAAACCGACCCATTCCAGCGATCCGGATTCGGGACTAAGCGCCATCGACGGCGCCTTCAGAGTGATGAAACGTCTGGAAAAATTGGATCCCAAAGAGGAACATCCGCTTTTAGGGCGCCAGAGGCTGTTGGTTTATCAAATCGTCTACGAGCCCATTGCACCACACACCCTGCCGGGTAAGGCAAAATTGACCTTAGACCGCAGGCTCTTGCCGGGTGACGATCCCGACCGAATCGTGACGGACATTCGCGAGGTTATCGGTGACCTGTCACCGTACAAAATTGAAGTGGAAAAGGGTGTTACGATGCTCCCGGCATTGGTGGACGAAAATGAGGCGATCGTGCAGGTGTTAAAGGAAGCCAGCCGGCAGATCCGGGGCAAGCCCTGTGCCACTGAATACGCTCGCGGGACGTTCGACGCCGGTGGGCTGACCTCGAAAAAAATCCCGGCAGTCATGTTCGGGGCTTCCGGCGGACGAGGCGGCATTTTGGGTGAGGACTTTGTCTGCCTGCGCGAGGTCATCGAAGAGGCAAGGATGCTGGGATTTGCGATTATGAATATGCTAGGTTGAAATATGAAGCATCTTTACGAATACATTACAGCCCGTGACGGAATCCGACTGGCTTCAGATGTTTATCTGCCGCGTCCGCAAGGACGTTTTCCCACGGTGGTCCTGCGCACTCCATACGGAAAATACGACCAGCGCTGCGTCGCCTATGCCGAATGGATGGCAGAACACGGCTACGCCGTTGTCATCCAGGATGTGCGCGGCCGTTACGACTCGGATGGGGTCTGGCATCCATACGATAACCATGAAGACACCGACGGTCACGATACTGTGGAGTGGATCAGCACTCAAATCTGGTCCAACGGGAATGTCGCCTTTTCCGGTTCTTCCTATCTGGCTTTTACCGGATACATGGCCGCCATGGGCGGTCATCCCGCCCTGAAAGCCCTCGTGGCTCGAGTTCCGGCCACAGGACTTTACCATCATCATTTCTACATGGGCGGCATCTTTTCTTTAGCCCGACTGGTCTGGGGTACCTTGGTCGGCAGACGGGTGCAGCAGGTCTCGCTGAAAGATGGCCGGCCGGTCTTCACCTTTGAAAAACTGATCCGGGAAGACCCGGATTGCCTGTTGCACCTGCCGGTGGTGGAGATCGGAGAAAGGTTTGCACTGCCCATACCCTGGTGGAGAACCTGGCTGCAACACGAAACCGAGGACCAATACTGGTATAAGATGGAGATTATCCGTCATTTTAACCGCATTCGGATTCCCGTTTATCACGTGGGCGGCTGGCACGATGATTTCTGTTCGGTGTCGATCGAAAATTTCCTGACCGCACGCGGCTTTCCTGCGGCCAGCGAGCAGAGGCTGTTGATGGGCATGTGGCCGCACCAACTCAATATGCGCGCCGATTACGGCGGAATTGATTACGGCTCCGAGGCGGTGATCGATCTGTTTGCAAGAGAAAAGCGCTTCCTTGATCCTTACATGCTCGACACGGCGCATGGCCCGATGGATGAACCCCCTGTTCGGATCTTTATCATGGGGATAAACAAATGGCGCAACTATGATTCGTGGCCACCGAAATCCGTTGAAAAAAAGCCGCTATATCTGCACCCCGGGGGTGTTCTGGATTGGAGGGTACCTGGTTTAGAAAAGGCGGCATCGTACGTTTACGATCCCGCCGAGCACACACCTCAGCCCTGGGATTACGGAGAGCCTGATTTGCCGGTTGTGCCCGGCCACGGATTGGATGCCAGTGATCGGAGCGATCGCCTCTTATATGCCACACTGCCGCTGGACAAGCCCTTGGGTCTTGTGGGACCGATTTCATTGACTTTATACGCTGCGACCGACGCACCGGACACCGACTGGTTTGCCTGGCTGGCCTGGGAGGATCCACAAAAAGGGCGAATACGTCTTCTCACGTACGGCGGAAGTCTTAGAAGCCGGTTCCGTTTCGGATTCGATTGTCCGCAGCTTTTACGTCCAGGTGAAATCTATGACTACCATATACCTCTCGGTCACACCGCCCGCGTTGTGCCTGCAGGCGCCCGGATTCACCTCTGTCTGCAAAGCAGCGCAAAGCCCTATTATTCACGGAACCTTAACACCGGTGGCGACAACTATCGCGACACAACCATAAGAAAAGCGATTCAGAGCGTTTATCAGGATGCATCACATCCCTCACATGTTCTGGTGTCGATCCTGTCCGGTTAAGCATAAGGAAGCTACACATGATGCATTATTCGTCAGAGACTTATTCAACAGACATTCTCATTATCGGAAGCGCTGGCGCCGGTCTGCGCGCTGCTATCGGAGCTGTCTGGTCCGCAAGGGTGACGATTTTAAGTAAAGGGCCCTTTGGCCGGGGCGGAGCCACTGTTATGGCCGGGGCGGATATTATGCTAGACGGCAAGAGCTTGTCGGAAATGGGCTTTGCCGGTAATCCCTCAGACAGCAGGGAAAGATTTTTCCACGATATCGTGGTTGAGGGCTTCGAATTGAACAATCAGAAGATGGTACAAATCTACGTGGATGAAGCGCCGAACCGTGTACGAGAGCTTCTGGAATGGGGGATGAAAATCGATCCCGAGCGCGCCTTCAGCCGGGGAGTCATCACCAGTGGGGCTGAAATCCTTCGTGTTCTGCGTAAACGGGCTGTGAAAGGGAAAGTGGAGTTTTTCGAGTTCACAATGGCCACCGACCTTTTGATCGAAGACGGCCGGGTTTGCGGCGCCGTGGGAGTGAACGTACGAGATGGACGCATAATCTTTTTCAAAGCTAGAGCGGTGATTCTGGCTACTGGCGGCTGGCACGAACTCTTTGCCTTCAACACGGGCAGTGATGACCTGACGGGCGATGGCGCGGCAATGGCATACCGGGCAGGTGCCCGGCTGACCAATATGGAGATGGTCACCTTCTGCCCCAACATTATCATCCATCCTCCTGCGTACCGGGCCACTGTATTGCTTTACAATTTTTTTACCGGAAAACTGTATAACGCCCAGGGCAACGAGTTTCTCCTATGGCAAGACCCGGAGATACTGCATATCGCACAGACCAGCGAGTGGAACAAGCTGATCTTCTCCCGGGCTAGCTGGATGGAAATCAAGGCCGGCCGGGGTTCGCCCCACGGCGGTGTCTATTATTCACTGCATCATATTCCGGAAGTCTTATGGAAACGCATGGAACGTATGGCCCGCTGGAAACGAGGCTGGAAATTCCAGGGGAAAGATTTCACACCGATTATCGAAACGTTGCGCAGGGGCGATGCGGTGGAAGTGGCTCCGGCCGCTCATTATTTTGAAGGCGGGCTTAAGGTTATGCCCAATGCCGAAACCGGTGTTCCGGGGTTGTTTGCCGCCGGGGAGTGCTCAGGGGAGTTGTTCGGCGCAAACCGGGTGGCCGCCGCAACCACGGAGATGCTGGTCCAGGGCGCTCTCGCCGCTCGATCCGCCGTCGATTATATTCACCGGGAGCAAACCCCGGAACCTTCCATCCGACAAAAGAGATTTCTGGAAAAAGAACTGACCGCCCCCTTAGGACGACAATCTTCCATTGCATCTACTGAAATTAAACAGGAGGTTCAGAAGGTCGCCTACAGGACGCTTGGCCCAATCCGCCATGGCATGGAACTGGAGACGCTCAAGAACCGCATTAAAAGCTGGCGAGAGGAATTGAGGCGCATCGGCGCTCCGAAACGCCGTATGCACAATCGCGCTTGGATCGAGGCCATGGAAGTCCGCAACCTGCTGGACCTCATAGAGGCGCTCTGCACCTCTGCCCTGGCCCGCAAAGAGAGCCGGGGCGTGCACAGCCGGAGCGACTTTCCGGAAATGGATAATCGGAACTGGTTAAGAAACGTTTTGGTGCAGAAAGATGGCGAGACCGCCGTTGTTTCCACCGAGCCTATCCTTACTACTTCCATCACCCCGGAACCGGTGAAACTGAATTTTAACGATGCACTGCGCCGAGCCATCTTAATGGAAGGGGAGAGTTGAAAATGAACAGAACCCTGACTGTTCGTTGCGCCGTTCCCTCAGCTCACAACAGTGAAAATTGGGAATTCAGGCAGTATGACATTGAAATCGAAGGCGAGTCGTCCGTTATGGACGTTTTGAAAAAGCTCTATCAGCAAAAAGACCACGATATCGTTTTTTACAGTTATTGCCGACAGGGTCTTTGCGCTGGATGCAGGGTCGAAGTCAACGGCCGTCGTGTTCTGGCCTGTCAGACCTTGGCCGAAAGCGGTATTGAGATCAAGCCTGTACTTGATGATTGATGCAGCCATGTCAGAAACCGGCCCGATAATTCCTCTATTGGAAATAAAGAACCTGAAAGTCGGTTTTAAGACTGATAAAGGAGTCGTCCATGCCGTACGGGGTGTGGACTTGATTGTCAGGGCCGAATCCACCCTCTGTCTTGTGGGAGAAAGCGGTTGCGGAAAATCCGTGACCGCTCTTTCCGTGATGGGGCTGGTTCAGATTCAAGGCGGCCGGATCGAGAGCGGTGAAATTCTTTATCATAAGCACGGGAAAATCATCGATCTGGCAAAACAGCACCCCTTCAGCAGAACCATGCGTAAGATTCGTGGTAATGAAATCGCCATGATTTTTCAAGAACCCATGACTTCGTTGAATCCGGTTTATACCATCGGCAACCAGATTCTGGAAACCATTATCCTGCACCAGAAGATCGGTCGCCGCGAGGCACGAGACAGGGCGGTGGAACTGCTACGCGCCGTTGGAATTCCCCATCCGGAGAGCCGCATTGACGAGTATCCGCACCAGCTTTCCGGAGGTATGAGACAGCGGGCCATGATCGCCATGGCGCTGTGCTGCAACCCGTCGCTGTTAATCGCCGACGAGCCTACCACCGCACTGGATGTTACCATTCAAGCACAGGTTCTCGATTTGATGAAGGAGCTTCGCCATGCGTTTCAGGCAGCAATTCTCTTCATCACACACGATCTGGGTGTGGTTGCCAATATGGCCGACGATGTAATTGTGATGTATTTGGGTCAGGTGGTGGAAGCGGCCCCCGTGCGGGTCATCTTTAATGCGCCTCTGCATCCATACACTAAGGGTTTGCTCAGGTCAGTGCCTTCCATGAGCAAGGAGCGGAAAAATCGGCTCAGCCCCATCAGAGGCGCTGTCCCCGACATCGGCTCGTATCCGGCGGGTTGTGCGTTCGCACCAAGATGCGAGTGGGCCGTGACTGCCTGTCATTCACAAATGCCTCCGTTAGCCGGTCTGAAGCCGGGTCACAAAGTGGCCTGTTTTGAATTGGGTGGCCTTGAGGTAAGAACGTGTTGAGAAACGATCTGCCGTTGCTGGAAGCAAGAGGTCTTAAAAAATATTTTCCCATCCACAGGGGCATAATAGGACGTGTGATGGGGCAAATCAAAGCGGTGGACGACGTGGATCTTCAGATCCGGCCTGGGGAGACTTACAGTCTGGTCGGTGAGAGTGGATGCGGAAAAACCACGGTGGGCCGAACCATTCTGCGGCTGATCGAACCAACGGCCGGAGAGATCATCTTTCGCAGACGCATCTCTACACCAACGGACCGTAAGATTCTGGAAATTAATGTGGCGCGTATTTCAAAGCGACAAATGAAGACCTTACGCCGCGATATGCAGATCATTTACCAGGACCCTTACTCTTCATTGAATCCTCGCATGACCGTCAGGGAAATTATCGGTGAACCGCTTTTGGTCCACGGCGTGAAAGACCAGCGGTCGCTTACCGGGCGGGTCTGTGAACTCCTGGAGGCAGTGGGGCTCAAAAGCGAACATATGAACCGTTACCCTCATGAATTTTCCGGCGGACAGCGACAACGCATCGGCATTGCCCGCGCACTGGCGCTTCATCCCCAGTTGATCGTAGCAGACGAACCCGTCTCGTCTCTTGACGTTTCCGTCCAGGCACAGGTGTTGAATCTGCTGGAGGACCTTCAGAAGCAATTCGGGCTGACCTATCTGTTCATCTCGCATGATCTGTCCGTGGTCCGACATATCAGCACGCGTGTGGCAGTGATGTATCTGGGCTGTATTGTGGAATCCGCACCCACAGAAGAATTGTTCAAAAACCCTCGGCATCCATACACTGAAGCCTTGATGTCCGCTGTGCCGGTACTGGATCCGGATCATCCTTCAGGTCGGATTAAATTGAAAGGCGAAATCGGTAACCCGGCCGATCCTCCCTCCGGTTGTCGATTTCATCCTCGTTGCGCCTATGCCCAGGATATATGTCGGCATGAAAGACCGAAGGCGCAAACCGTGGGTGATGAGCATTCTGCTGCATGTTGCTTCGCTGGGTCACTGAATTTACAACCGGCCTGGATCTGCTGAAAAAGTTGGTGTCACATCTTGACGGGCTGTTGCCCAAATCTAATTTTAGCTACTACCGTAGACCTAAGCAGTTCAGAGAATTTTTTCTTAAATATTTGTATAAATGCTTAAACAGCAGTAGATTACAATGATGATTTACGTTAAAGTATTGATAAATTGAACTTTAGCAGGGTGTTATCATTATGATAGGTCGTCAGTCAAAGGTTCAGTTCCCAATCACAGCGTGCTATCCAAAGCCCGCAACCGCATTTCCAAAAATAAATCAACATAAGGAGTCACGAGCATGCCTCATGGTGCCGGGCCCTATTACCACCATGAAGCCAGGTTATATGGCTTGAGATTTTTTAGGTTCTGATTGCCCGGCCAATCGTATTATATCTTTAGCATATTTAGGCCAATTATAGAGGGTTTCAGGGTCAAAATCTGCCCCGTTGGGCCATACCAACGTATGAATTTCTGGATCAATCTCAACCTGATTGAACAACTTTTCATCCTGTAATGGTCCATACAATTCGCCGACTAACGCCGGCCGGAAATCTATTTCTCGTTCTTGACCATCATCAAATCTAATTCGTAAAACAAAGGAACCAATATTTTTAAAATCAACGACACGATAAATCTGATGCTTCATTATTATTTTCCTCTTTTCTCACTTAAGCGGGGCTATCTTATAGGGAAGTTTTCCTGATTGCAGCCTTCCCCAGT
>JAFDFZ010000144.1 GCA_019309565.1 Deltaproteobacteria bacterium | reverse complement strand
GCTTCCCGTTTAGAAACAGGGTCTGGATTCGATTCTCCAGGTAAGCGGGATCCATCCCGAAATGCTTTACCAGTGTCTCCCGTACCGAGGTGCCTTGGGGCACCCGCAGGATCAACGTATGATTGCCACGGGGCAAAAAACTAAATCTTAAACCGAGCGTTTCATAGCCGGATCAAGGGGGAAAATGGGTCGGCGTACTTTTTTGAAGTTAAATTGGTTGTAATCCGAGCTGGTTACCCCAACCCCGTTGCATTCGATAATGTGCCTGGCGATGGGTTGAAATCCAGCTCGGTAGTGGATGCGAGATTTCAGCAGCAAATATTTTTTTGCAGTAAGCTCGATACCGACACTGCGAAACATGCCCAGATCAAAAGGCTCGTGGTTGTTTTCAATCACCACAAATTGAATCGATCCGGCATCCAGCACAGCGGTTTTACCCATGTGCATGGTGACCCCTGTGTACATGGGTCCCCGTGCAACAAACTCACCATCGGAGATAACCCTGATCCTGCCGCTGATTTCAAGAGGTTCGCCTTTTTTGCCGATGCTGGGCATGTCCATTTTGCCTCCCAGAGCCAGCGTAACGGTTGACCCCGCCCCGGCGGTTATCATTTTTTGAACCGCTTCGGGGTCACGGATGGCACCCACGGCGACATCTTCCAGCCCCTGCCGCATCACTTCGGCCACCACTGCCATAGTATCCTGGGTGCCCCCGGATGCACAGTTGTCGGCATGGTCAATCAAAAGGATCGGCCCCTCGGCCAATTTGGCCGCCCGTGCTACGGAATCGGCCAACGGCTCGAGCTCATAAACGAACTCGTGACGTCGTTGCCAAGCCATATCCGTCAAGTAACGGCAAATATCGGCGGCCGTTTTTGGATCTCCATCAGTAACAGCCGCCACGCTCATCCCGGCATCGTGGATATCGGCCAGGGGAAACCCCCCGAAGAGGGTCACCGCAAGAGCTTCGCGGGCTTCAATGGTTTTAGCTGCGGCCACAAGATCTCCCATGGGGGCCTCGTCAGTGCCCATTTTCAGAGTGTGGGGCAGCATGGGGCAGTTGGCCCATGCCATGGTCGGGTTGACCCTGCCCTTGAGCGTGTCAATCACGATGCGGCCAACCCGTTCACCGGCCGTGTACATGTCCACGTGGGGATAAGTGGTGTAACCGGCAATGGCCGTACAGTTGGCCACCATTTTGGCCGTTAGATTGGCGTGCAGATCAAGGGCGACGGCAATGGGCAAGTGGGGGACGATTAAGCGAATGCGTTCCAGCAAAGTGCCTTCACCGTCGTCGGTGCTCTGGGTGACCATGGCCCCGTGGAGATCCAGAAACAGCGCATCGCAGCCTTTGACGACGGCCTCACAGATGGCATTGGTGATGCGTTGGTAGGCTTCGGCATGGACAGTTCCGCTGGGCCAGGCTTCGGCCGCAATGGGAATTGAAACGCTGGCTTTTTCCTTTTCGGCCAGATCGATGAAAGCGGCCAGGGGGGTGTTGGTCCCCTTGAAGGCATGATAGGCATCTTGGCCGGTTTTGGCCGCCTGGCTGGCAAAACTCGCATAGGCAGTGGGTACCGGTGAAAAGGTGTTGGTCTCGTGTTTCATCATAGCCATTACAAAGTGCATACGGCGCTCCCGTTTTTCAAAAATAGCCCCGGTGAGGCTCTATCCCTGGTTTTCCCGGTAAACGATCCTGCCACCGACAACCGTCATGGTCACTTTGCATCCGGCAATTTCTTCCGGGGGCAATGCCAGGGGATCGCGATCAAGCACCACCACGTCCGCGCGCTTGCCCTGCTGGATGGTTCCCCACTCGGCCTCTTCAAAAGAAACATGGGCCGCCTCCCGGGTGTAGAGGGCCAAGGCCTGCTCGGCAGTGATGCCCTCTGCGGGTCCAAGCGACTGCCCGCCGGCGGTCCGCCGGCAGATGGCATCGCGCACGCCGATCAACGGGTTGGGGTCGGCCACCGGGCAGTCAGATGACAGGGTCAGCTTGATGTTTCTTTTCAACAGGGTCGCAAATGGATAGAGGCTCTTGGAGCGGACAGGTCCGAAGGCCTCGATGAAACCATCTCCGAGAAGCGATAAAAAATTGGCCTGGCTGACGATGGCCACACCCAGCTTTTCAACGCGGTCAATTTGGGCCGCCGTGATATTGCCGGCATGGACGATATGATGGCGGTGCGGGTTGCCTGCGGCAATGTTTTTCTCAAAGGCCTCAAGCAGCATATGGATGGCCCGGTTCCCTTGGGCGTGCACGGAAATCTGGTACCCCGCTCGATCATATTTTCGGATTTCTGCCTCGATTCCGTCCTGGTCGTAGTTGAGGATTCCGGTTCCACCGTTTTTCTCATAGGGTTTGAAAACAGCCGCCGTGCGGCTGCTCATGCCGCCGTCGAGGAAAATTTTGATGGCCCCGATCCGAAGCCATTCAGAGCCGAACCCCCGCCGGATGCCGGTGGCCAGCAGGGGATCTGCAGCCTGGTTGAGGATGTAGGCATAAATGCGAAAGTCAAAACGCCCGCTGTCGACGGCCTTCTGGTAGGTTTCCAGGGTCAGGGGATCCACGAAGGGATCGTGGGCACCCACCAGCCCCAGCCGGTGATATATTCGGGCACAGCGGATCATCATTTCCGTCCGCCCGGCGTCGTCATATTGAGCCATCATCTGGGCATACACGGAAGGACTGTTAAAAAACAGGGGGCCCATGAAAGCCGATTCGCTTAAGATGCCGTTAGGCTCACCATTGGCATCCCGGTGGATCTTGCCCCCGGGCGGATCCGGAGTTTGCTTGGTGAAACCCAGCTTTTTTAAGGCCGCGCTGTTGGCCACCGCACCGTGCACGGAGACGTGCACCAGGCAGACCGGATGGTCCTGGGTGGCCCTGTTCAGATCGTGGCGGGTGAGATCCTTTTTGTCCTCGAGCAGGTAAGGCGCATAGCCCCACCCCATGATCCATTGGCCGGGCGGAACCCGGGAAGCCTTCTGCCTGATCTTTTCTATGATGTCTTCTCCCCGCACGCATCCGGCGGCGGCACGGCAGTCTACCTGGTCGTAGAGAAAGGCATAGAGGCAAAAATGGTTGTGGGTGTCGATGAATCCCGGCAATAAGGTATGCCCTTTCAGATCGATGACTTTTGTCTCCGGCTGGGCCAGCTTTTCTACTTCGGCGGTGGATCCCACCCGGTATATACGACCGAACTGCAGCGCCAGCGCCTCGGCACGGGGGTTGGCGTGATCCATTGTTATGATATGGGCGTTTTTTAAAATCAATTCCATTGACAATTCTCCGATTTTTACCGCCGTGGAATAAGAATCCGATTCAACCTCAAGATTTTTTAGAAGGTTACCAAAAGCGGTGACAAGCGATTTTCCTGTGAGTTTGGCCCCAGGTAGCCTGCGACAATGGCCATAAAAGCGTTGCGTGAGTTCAAGTTGTACTTTGAACGGAACCCAAGGTCAGATAACGATCCTTGATTTCACCATTGGCAATGAATTCCTCGCTGGTGCTTTGGCTAACTTTGATTCCGTGGACAGCCGGAAACAGCGCATCGCAGCCTTTGGCGACGGCCCCCCAGATGACATCGGTGATGCGTTGGTAGGTGTTTACCTCAAGAACCGGTTCGCTGACCCATGGTGTCGGTACTGGTGAAAAAGTGTTGTTTTTGTGTTTTATCATAATGATCACAAACCGCCTGTTTTCATTCCTCTCCTGCAGCCACTAGTATCAAAATTTTCAATTATGCTGATTTGACTGTTTTTCCGCTTATTTTAGCCAAGGAATTTTGTAACATAGCCCAGATTCCACCACGCGCAAATAAGACGAAAAAGATAAACAGAACACCCATTACAAAGAGCCAACGTTCCCAGATTGCGCTGGCAACGTCCGAGGCCAGCACAATTAAAAAGGCGCCGATCATCGGTCCGAATAACGTTCCCATTCCACCGATGAGCACCATCATCACAATGTTGCCAGAGGTCTCAAAGTGAACATTGTGAATATGAGCAAAACAGATATACATGCTGTACAGGCTTCCGGCTAGTCCCATAAATAGTCCGCTGATAGTGAATACCAGCATCTTATAGAAATGCACATTGTAGCCGATTGCCTGGGCCCTTTCTTCATTTTCCCTGATCGCCTGCAATATTTTACCAAAAGGGGAAAATGTAATTCGCCTAAGGACAAAAATGGCCAGAATAAAAATGACATAGCAAAAGAAATAATACGCCAGGGAAGACTGGAGGTTCAAGGTCCCAATGCCAGGGACTTCCAGGTTTGGCCGGGTTATCCCGGTCAGACCATCGTCGCCACCAGTAACGCTGCTCCACTGGAAGGCAATAAAATAAACCATTTCATTAAAGGCCAAGGTAAGTAAGACGGCGTAGCTGCCGCTTCTCAATGAAGCCATAAATCCGAACAGGAGCGCCAGAATCGATGCTGCCAGGACACCAAGCAAAACAGCTACGAAGATGTTATTTGTGAGGTGCAACAATGTTAAAGATGTCGCATAAACCCCTGTGCCAAAAAACGAAGCCTGGCAAAACATCATGACACCGGTGTATCCAACGCAGAGATCAAAAGCCGCTGCAGCCAGTGCAAAAAGCATGATTTCGTTGGCTAGAGCCGTGTAAGGCACCACAAACGGCAGGAGGCTAAATGCTAAAGCCATGATCAGTAAAGGCTGGAATGCCTTGAGCTTAGAACCGTAAGCCGGAGCAATGGTACTGTTTCCCATAGTTTAATCCCTGATGCCCATAAGACCTCGGGGTTTGATGAGTATAATGGTGGCCATGACGAAAAAGATTATAATGATTGAAGCACTGGGCAGGATCAAAGTAATTAAACTCTGGCTCAGCCCGACTATCAATCCGCCTATGATGGCGCCCATGAAGCTTCCCATGCCCCCAATAATAACTGTTGCGAAACATATCCCCAAAATAAGATCCCCCATGAAGGGTTCGATACCCCGCATGGGTGCGGCCAGCACTCCGCTGAGACCAGCAACAGCCATGGCCAGTCCGAACGTTAGCATAAAAACCCTGGAAATATTAATACCCAGACAGTTAACCATTTCCAAATTTTCAGTTCCAGCTCTTATGATGGAGCCGTATTTGGTTTTTTCGATGAAAAACCACATGCCGATAGTAAGAACTGCGGTTAAAAAAAACACAAATACGCGATAAATCGGAAAATAAATCCCGGCCACCGAAACAACGCCAACCAGCAGCTCCGGCACATCAAACCTTTTGCCGACAGGATCGTAAATCATTATTATCAATTCCCTGCCGGCGATGGCGACCCCATATGTCATCAATATCTGGTAAAGAATATTTTCTCCGTAAAGGTGACGCAACAACCCCTTTTCCAGGAGGATGCCGATAACGGCGGTTGCTACTGGAACCACAAGAAGGCAGTACCAAAAATTGCCTGTTACAGTGGCTATTGTGTAGGCAAGATAAGCCCCGAGTGCATAGAAGAGGCCATGGGAAAAATTGATAATGTCCATCATGCCCCATACAATGGTCAATCCCATGGCCAGAAGAACGTAAATCATTCCGAGGACCAGACCGTTGAAAATTTGTGCGATAACCAGGCTGCTCATATCTTTCCTCAACTGTAAAATGAGGCCCGGTGACATTATTAATCACATCACCGGGCGGTATTTTTAATTCAACCCATCTTACAACCGGTCTCTTCGCAGGGGGCTATATTGGTTGAAAATCCGATTATATCCGCAAAATCCTCGGGGCCTTTCATTTTTTCCGGTCCTTTGCACCGAAGCGTATAATAGGGTTTCACGGCTTGGTGATCACAGGCGCGGTATTTTTCGGGGCCTGTTAGCCCTTCATATTCAAAATCTTCTGTGGCTTCAATGACTTTCCTTGGATCGTCGGAACCGGCTCTTTCGATGGCCTGCAGCAGGGTCAAAATGTTGATATAGGGATTAGCGGCAATATAAGGTGGGGTTTCGTTATATGCAGCCCGGTATGCTTTGAGGAATTTTTTATTGCCTGGGGAATCAATTTTATAGAAATACTGCAGCCCCCAGATGACCCCTTTCATGGCATTGGCCCCTAAGGCTTTCATTTGGGTGATTCCGGAACCCCATGCGCAGGCGATCCGTGAGACCTTGGGCAGACCGAAGTTATTGGCCTGCTTAACTGAATTAACAGTATCACCACCGAAGTTCAGGAAAAGCACACAATCCGCCTTGGCTGCCATGGCTTTGGTAAGATGGGAGCTAAAATCCGATTCGCCGAGAGGGTGATATGAATTTCCAACAAGTTTAAGTCCCCTATCGGCCAGAACCTCCTTCGTGTTGCGCAGGAGATCCTCCCCGAAAACATATTTGGGGGTAATTGTATAAAACGTTTTGGCTTTGTATTCTTTGATGATGCGCGGTACGACTTCTCTCACAGCCCCCCAGGTCGGTACAGGCCAGCGAAAAGTAGCCCGGTTGCAGGCGGTGCCGGTAATCTTGTCGCTGCCAGCTGAAGCGTAAAGCATGGCATTGTGTTTGGCGAGATATTCCATCACAGCCAACACGGTAGAGCTGCTGGGAGATACAAATAAAAACTTTACTCCCAATTTTTCCACTGCTTCCTGAGCCTTGCGCACACCTTCAGCAGGATTGGGAACATCGCGTTCTATGATTTCTATGGGCCGACCCAATACTTCACCGCCGAATTGTGAAACTGCCAGTTTGACCCCCTTACGAACGAAATTACCAGTTTCAGCATAAGCTCCTGAGAAAGTTGTCCCGATCATAATTTTTACCGGTTCGGCACCATAGGAGCGATAGGGCCAAACCAATCCGCTTGCGGCAATTCCCAGAGTGGCAAAAGCCGACTGCTGCATGAATTTTCTGCGTGTAATTTTCTTTGTCATTGGTGACCTCCTTTGGGCTTGATAGTTAATCACTTTTTACCATTCCCAGCGATGATAGGCTAAAAATAATCCCAAGCCTAACTTTAAATTCCAAGATACTTTTTCTGCAGGGCTGGAGTGGCCCAGAAATCTTCATTGTCTCCTTGATAAACTATCTTTCCCTGCTGTAAGATTAAGTAATTATCGGCTACAGTTCGAGTGGCACTAACATTCTGTTCTACCAGTAAAATTGTAAGTCCTTCTTTTTTAAGGTTGATAATGACTTCCAGGAGAATTTCAACTATTATAGGAGCAAGACCTTCAGTGGGTTCGTCTAAAAGAAGAAGGTCGGGGTTTGACATCAGAGCCCGGGCGATAGTTAGCATTTGCTGCTCGCCGCCGCTGAGTTGGTTTCCACGATTGAATCGTCGTTCTGCCAGAGCAGGAAAAATATCAAGAACTTTTTCGATCGTCCATCCATCGTCCTTTTGATGTTTTTTCAATGCAAGATTCAAATTTTCCATAACCGTTAAAGTGGTGAATATCTGGCGATCTTCCGGAACATAGGCAATGCCATTTCGGGATATTTCAAATGGTGGTAGATTTTGAATAACAACTCCTTTAAACAGGATCTTTCCATTTTGAGGAGGAGTCAGTCCCATAATGGATCGAAGGGTGGTTGTCTTGCCAGCTCCATTGCGACCGAGAAGAGCAACACATTCATGGGCGCTCACGTTAAAAGAAATGCCCTGAACAATATGGCTTTTGCCATAATAAGTATGGATGTCATCCACACACAGCATTTCGATGTTATCGCTTTGTATCAAAATCTGCCACCTCCGAGGTAAGCTTTCTGAACCTCGTTGTTTTGTTGAATCTCACGGGGAGACCCGCTTGCAATGATCCGGCCTTGGTTGAACACCGTGATGGTATCTGAAATCGACATGACCACGTTCATGTGGTGCTCGATTAGCACAATGGTATATTTTTCCGAGATACGTTTTACCAAATCGATCATCTTTAAGGTATCATCAGGTGACATGCCGCTGGTGGGTTCATCCAGCAGTAGAAGTTGTGGATTGGTTGACAAGGCAATGGCGACATCCAAAGCGCGTTGACTGCCATAGGGGATGGTACTGGCAATCTGGCCCTTTAGATTAATCAGACCTATTTCAAGCAAGATCGCATCGGTTTGATCCTGGATTTCCTTCAGCCTATCGGCGACTTTAAACAAGGAGAAATTGTATGATGTGCGTGATTGGACGGCAATGCGAACATTCTCATAAACGGATAACTCTGGGAAAATACTGGTGACTTGATACGATCGCCCGATGCCGATCCGGGCGCGCTGATGCAACTTAAGGGCACTGATATCTTTTCCATTGTAAATGATTTTACCAGAGGTGGGTGGAAATACACCGGCCAGCAAGTTGAAAAATGTGGTTTTACCGGCGCCATTGGGGCCGATGATGGCATGAATCTTTCCCGGTTCCACCTCCAATGTTACATCGGAAACAGCAATCAATGCATCGAATGCTTTAGTGAGGTTTTTGGTTTCTAGTATAGGCATTACTGAAATATGCAAACAGCTATGGGTTCAAAAGGTTGCTTCACTTCTTTGGATTAAACCTGTTCAAAAACAGCTTCAAATTCCACAATGATTGATAAGATTGATAAGAACTTGCTTTTTTGCGAACGGATCAAGCACGAGAATTGATTGTGTATTGCCGATATCTACACGCCAAGATATGGGAGCTTACCATTATCGGGGTGTATGGATTGTCAATTAAATGAAGATGAATGCGCTGTCAATCGAAAATTTCTCGGCAGATGACCCTTATTTGGGCCGATTCGGGCACAGTTCGACGGATCAGCGCCGGCGGGTTTTTCAGGAATAGGC
>JAFDFZ010000143.1 GCA_019309565.1 Deltaproteobacteria bacterium | reverse complement strand
AAAATAAAGATTGTATGCAACCCCCATTATGAGCCGGAAAAAAACCTGGGACAGGGGAGGGTAGATTGTGGCGATCGTCTTATGGTTGATGTGCTGCCAGTATTGATCTCGAAAAGGTTCCGTAATTGCATCCGCAGGGGGCACTAAATACGGGTTGATTCCCTCAAGCTGCATCTTTCCTTCCCAAAGGTAACGAAAAATATCATCGGAAAAAACCGGAAACGATGCCAGCAGAGTTAAACGAAACGCGATTGCTGTAAGAAAAATCATCCTTGCGGACATCTCCACTCTGGCACCTGTGAAAAGAGCATACGCAAAGGGCAAAAAGGAAAACAGGTATAAAAAGAAAAGGACGCGGATGTTTTCCTTGTCGTGGGAAAAAACAGATATGAGCAAAAACACAAATTCCAGGACAAAAAACGCCAGGTAAAAATGAAACCGAGGCTTTATTTTTCGCTCCGAGAAGCTGCACAGAATGCGCTTGACCTGTTGAATCCTAGAAGGGGTGTGCAAAGCGCAATTCAACAGGGCCTGCTGTTTGTGTTCAAGTCCATGGCTCATCATATACGCCGGATTGGCGTAGGCTTAAAGTCCTCGCCTGTCTACCCCTTAACGCCCCCGGCCGTCAAGCCTTTGACCAGGTATTTTTCAAGCATCAAAAACAGAATCACAATGGGCAGCGTGGCGATCACAGCTGCTGCCATAAGCAGTTGCTGGGAGACATTGATGTTGTCTGCAATCTGCATGATCCCCCGGGATAGCGTAAACCTAGACGGGCTGTCCAGGAAAAGAAAGGCAAATAAAAATTCGTTCCATGCAATCATAAAGGTGTATAGAACCACGCTGATCATAGCAGGAAGGCTTAAAGGAACCGTAATCCGCCAGATCACACCGAACCTGGAACAGCCGTCTATAAGCCCTGCTTCCTCAAGATCCGGCGGCAGGGTTTTAAAATAGCTGTAGAGCATGTAAATTGCAACCGGCAGAGTCTGGGCCAGATAAACCAGCACAAGCCCGTGTAAATCGTTTCGCAGCCCGAATTTTGTAAACAACGCGTATAAAGGAACTGCAATTACAATGGCCGGGAACATGTAGATCATCAAAATGCTTCTTGACAGAAACGCCCGGCCGCGAAATCGAAGCCGTGCTATGCTGTAAGCGGCCAGGGTTGCAAGTGCTACGGTGAAAAGCACGGTAAGAGAAGAGACATACGCGCTGTTTACAAAAAAACGCCAAAACCGAAACTGAAACCATACCTCCTTATAGGCCCGAAGCGTAAGCTCCCCCGGCTGCGGCCACAAGTCCAGGGGGTTCATCGCCATAATAATCAACGGCTTTAAAGAGGCGATGATCATCCAGTAAAATGGAAACGCCACCAGAAAAATAAGTACCATCAGCCCCAATACATGCAAGGTGTTGAGGGTTGCCGATTCCATATGCTCTTTAAAAAAGCAACTAATCCTGCTCTGCACGTCGCATCACCCATTTGAAATACACAAACAACAGCATCCCGAGCACGGTGAACAGCACAAGTGCCATGCCAGCACCCGTACCCACATCGAACTCTCCGATCAAAAAATCATACACCTTGATGGTCAGCACCCTTGTACCGGCCGTTCCCCGGGTGACCAGAAACACGTCGTCAAACTTGTTAAACGTCCACATGAACCGGAGCAAAAACAGGGTGGCCAGCACCAGTTTTAGCTGGGGAAGGGTGATATGAAAGAATTTTCTTAAAATAGAGGCACCGTCTATTGATGCGGCCTCATAATAATCCCTGGGAATGGCCTGAAGCCGGGCCAATATGAAAAGAAAATCAAATGGAAAATACCGCCACCCCTCAAACAAAATAAGCGACATCATGGCCCATGGACGCTCACCCAGCAGATGCACAGGTTGCTCAAGAAACCCGGCACCCAGAAGCCCTGTCATGAGAACCCCGCGGGGATCTAAAATAAACCGCCAGGCAAACGCCACCGACACCACCGGAGCCACATAGGGAATAAGGAAGGTGCCCCGAACTATATTCCTGCCCTTAAATCGCCGATGCACCATGACAGCAGCGACTAATCCCAACAGAAGCGCAAGAGAGGTGCCCCCGGCTGAGTATAGAAGGGTAGCCTTAAGCGAAGATCCGAAATCGTGCTGAGAGAAGATCTTGATGAAATTATCAACCGTAGCTTTGTACTGCCACCAGCTAAGCCGCCGAAGATCCAGCAAGCGTACCCGATGGAAGGCCAGCCATACGTTCCATACGACGGGAAACAAAATAAGAGAAAAAATTATGATAACCGGAGGCCCCAGCAGCAGGTATGCTAGCCGCTGTTCTCTTTGATAAAGCGTCAAAGGGCGCTTGGTCCTGGCGCCCTTTTCTTTTTTTTCCGAAAGACTCTTCGGTCTGGATGGCTGCATGGATCTGTCACCGTCGGTTACGAACAACCGCTTAGCTTTAAGATGGCCTCTGTCATCTCTGATGCGGCCGCTTCGGCGGACATCTCCCCGTCCAGATAGCGGCGAAGAATACGAATCAGCGTTTTGGTGCCATAAACCTGGCCCACACACCCGCCACGGCCTTTTGCAAAGCCCCATCGGTCAAAACTCTCAACACCCGCAATAATGCCGTTGATGACCGCATCCGGGTAAAGATCGGAAATCCTGGCCTTTCGATCAACCCCGATTTTCAGATCTTTCCATCCATCCACAAACCCGCGGCGTAAGGGGAATTTTCCTTCAGGCGCCATCCCAAGCCAGTTCAGATATCCGTCTTCAAGCAAAAATTCCACCCATTTCAAACAGTTAGGATCAGCATCAACTGTAATACCAAAGTAGCTTACCTGACCCCATTGTGCCGGCGCCTCGCCCAGAGGGCCCTTAAACGCGGTGACAATGCCGGTCATTTCATGAAGCGGTTTCGCAAGATCCTTTGCCGTAACCGGCACGGAATCTCGAAGCCCGGCCATCTCATCCAAAATAAAGGGAGACCAGATAATCATGGCTACCCGACCGCCCAAGTAATCCTCCCGCGTCTGTCGCCAGTAGATATCTCCAGGAGGAGTGAGCCCTGCAAGAGACTTATAAAATTGAAGGGTCTGGATAAACTCGGGTGCGTTTAAATCCACTTTTCCCGTGATGGGATTTATGAGCTTAGCTGAGTTTGAAAGCGCAAACTGCTCGAAAACCTGCTGCGTATACACTTGGCTGGGATCCGTCCCCACCGCAATCCCCCAGAGTTTTGAAGGTTTATGCAGCGCTTTGGCTGCTTTCAATATTTTATTCCATGTATCCGGAATCCCGAGCATCTCGTCAATGCCTTTTCCTACGAAAAGATCTTTTCGATAAAGCAGCAACTGACCCCAGCCGTCTGCAGGCACCGCACCCCAGCGGTCCTGTATCTGAACGAGCCTTAACGGGCCTGAAGCAAAAGACTCATCTCCAAGCTCATCTATAACCGTGGTGGCTGCGCTGGGGTCTAAAATTTCCTCTTCCACCCAGGCAATTACATAATCTAGAGGAACAAAAACGGTATCGGGAAGAGATCCGGCCGCAGCTGCAGCGACGATTCGAGTGGGCAGTTCGCTTTCCTTTACGGGCACAACTTCCACTTTGATACCGGTATCCCGTTCAAACTGCTCGGCAAGAGCCTGCTGCACAGCCATTCGCTTTGGCTCGATCTCGGTGGTCCAGAAGGTAATGGTATCTTTCTGGGCACAGACGGTTGCTGCAGTCATAACTATCAGGGCGAAACATGCAACGAATAGAAATATTCTGTGGATATCTCTTCTCATGGTAACCCTCCCTTTTTGAATGGTTGTAAATTGGAAAAAAGATCCAAGATCTCCAGTGTCTCTATTTTTAAAGCGTTTTTGGGCCATTAAAAACCCGTCTTCCATGAAACATTAGATATAACACCGAAACTACTTTCAGTAGATAGGAACACATTAAGAAAGTAAATAATATTAATGTCTTCTCGATTTTTATTCCGCAGAACCTCTTTGAAAGAAAATGCTTGCACGAGCACCTTATAAATATATCATTTTTTGATAGAATATTATATGTTAACTTTGGTTATACTTGCTTCGAAATCCATATGGTGTGCAAGGTTTGGTGCAACCGGAACCTTGTTTTTGCTTAGCAAAACATCAATTCTTTATGCGTTATCCAGCTTGCTTAATTTTTTCAAAGACTGAAGGTTTTCGCTATCATGAAACTTGATGAAATCGGCGAATGGCCCGAAATCAAGCTGGAAATCATAAAGAAATGTGCAAGCGCTTTCACAACCATAATGAAAGAGCAACCCTGGTGCTAGGGCTACACCTATATAGATGCTTTTTCAGGCGCTGGAGTGCATCTTTCAAGGAGAACAGGTGGTTTTGTTCCAGGATCCCCGCTGAATGCACTTGAGATCGAAAACCCATTCACCGAGTACCAGTATATTGATATTGATAAGAAAAAAAGGTACCGTCCACATCAACACCGAGGCGGTGGCCGCCGAGGAGCGCTGTGATGGCAAATTCGTCCTGTGGACCAACACCCGAATGTCTCCGGAAGCCGTGTACAGGACCTACAAGAGGCTTTGGCGGGTGAAGCGGACTTTTCGCAAGGCGAAATCGACCCTCGAAGTTCGCCCCATCTATCACCCGCGGGATGAGACCAGCAGCGGTCACATTGTGGTCAGCTTCATGGCCTTGCGCATGGCAGTACATCTATACATGCAGCTGGAGAAAAAAGGTGTGACAACCTTCTGGCTGGATTTGATGCGCGACCTCAAGCAGCTGCAGGCCGTTTGCTTGGATCCGATTTTTAGAGAAGAATCATAATATTCAATTTCTCAACTTTTGAATGCTTTAGCGATATAATTGAGCAACCCTCCGGATTCCAAAATGTTGAGTATTATGTCGGCCATCGGTGAAAAGTTATAAGTTTTACCAGAAGTAAGGTTTTGTATTATACCCCTTTTAATATCAGCCTGAACAATGTCGCCTTCATCAAATTTATTTCTCACGCCTTCCAACTCGACAACGGGGAACCCTACATTGATTGCATTACGATAGAAGATTGCCCCAAAGCTTTCAGCCACAACACAAGAAAGTCCTGCAGCCCTTAACGCAATGGGCGCATGCTCTCGGGATGATCCGCAACCGAAATTTTTCCCTGCGATCAAAATATCTCCGGGTGAAATTTTCTCTGCCCACCCCTTCGCAACACCCTCAAGACAGTGTTCTCCCAACAGGGAAGGGTTTGAGAGGCTTAAATACTTCCCTGGGAGGATCATATCCGTGTCGATATTATTACCTAATTCCCAGACTTTTCCCTTTATTTCCATCTCATCGCCTATTGTTTATCTTGTCACCATAAAAGGATGTGTTATCTCTCCGCGAATGGCAGATGCAGCGGCCACAGCTGGGCTAGCCAGAAAAACTTCGCTTTCCGGGTCTCCCATTCTGCCTTTGAAGTTCCGATTGCTAGTAGAGAGACATCTTTCACCTTTGGCTAATCGTCCGATATGGCCAAAACATACCCCGCAGCTCGAAGGTAGTAGCACGGCGTTCGCATCATGAAAAATTTCTATCAATCCTTCCTCAAGGGCTTGTTTATAAATAGCGCGTGTAGCGGGCGATATGAGCAGGCGAACATGGGGGGCGGCTTTATTCCCCTTCAAAATACTTGCTGCAGTTCTTAAATCGCTGAGATGACCATTCGTGCAAGAACCGATGAAGACCTGATCGAGCTTAATTCCGGAAACTTCCTGAACCGGCGCAACATTTCCCGGGTTAAACGGCATGGCAACCTGGGGTGTAACGGATGAGACATCGATTTGTACTTCTTCTTCATAAGAAGCATTTATATCGCTCTCGAAGAAGTGTCCCAAATCATCGGTTCGTTGATTCAACCACTTTCTCAGCAAAGTATCAGGTTTCATGATCCCATTCACAGCGCCAGCCTCCACAGCCATATTGGCCATGGTCAGACGATCTTCAATTTCCAGGTTTCCAATGACCTCCCCACAAAATTCCAGGGTCTTTCCCAAGCCGCCATCGGTGCCGATTTTTCCAATTGTATACAGAATAAGATCTTTTCCGCTTATCCATTTCTCCGGTTTTCCAATGTATTCGATTTTTAAGGTGGGAGGGACTTTGAACCAGGTCTCTCCAGTCACCATAGCGGCGGCAAAGTCAGTACTACCGACACCTGTGGAAAAAGCACCTATTGCACCGTAGGTACAGGTATGAGAGTCCGCTCCAATAATCAGGTCTCCAGGTTTGATTAATCCTATTTCCGGTAGCACTGCATGTTCGATACCGACTTCACCCACCTCAAAATAATGCTTGATATCGGCCTTTAAACTGAAATCTCGTAGAATTTTAATACTTTCGGCGGTGGTTTCATCGGTTGGTGGCGTAAAGTGATCAGGGAAAAGAGCAGTTCGGTCAGCAGCCCTTATTTTGGGCATGCCGATTTCTTCCAGTTTTTTGATTGCAAGTGGGGCGCTCGCGTCATTGCCCAATATCAAGTCGATCTTGACGGAAATGATATCCCCGGGCTTCACGACTTTTTGGTCAGAGTGCATCGCCAATATCTTTTGTGTAATGGTCATCCCCATTCGTTATCTCCTACATGGTCGTTACGATTTATAATGATTTGAGGAACTTTATGGTCTCATCAGCAATGGCTTAATTGATCCTTTCAAATCTGAAGGAGAGTCTCTGTTCTGGATGATCGAATATTTAGCAATAGCCCCCACATCAACAAAGCGCCTCCGATAAACAGGAAAAGATAATCCCGAGTTCCGAAAATGGATATCATGATAAAAGCCATGCTGGTGAGCTGGATAAGCCTTTGTGTCGTATTCATTTTTGTTTTCCAGAAAGGATTTAATACGAGGGAAAGGGACAAAAACCCCAATGAGACGCCCAGGAACTGCCTAACGGCAGAATTGAGGCCGTCAAATTGAAGCAAAATAGCCGGCGTATACACAAATAGAAATGGAAAAAGAAATGAAGAAAAGGCCGCTTTGATTGCTTCGACTGCAGACCGTAAATAATCTGATTCCGCCATCTTACATGCCACCATCAGGCCGATACCGACCGGTGGTGTCAGATGGGAAAATACAGCATAATAAAGGGGAAACAAATGGGCCTGCAGGAGAGGGACCCCTAACTTAATAATTGCCGGGGATAGCAGGGTGGCGCATATGATGTATGCTGCTGGTGTGGGTAGTCCCACTCCCAGAATCATGCCGGTAACCGCTGTAAGCAGGAGCAGAAGAAGAAGATGATGTTCCCCTAATGCAACAAGAATGTTTCCTAACCGCATACCAAGCCCGGTGACTTCCACGGTAGCGACCAAAACTCCGATTAATGCTAGCACAACTGCTATTTGGCTGCCGGATATGATTCCCGCCGTTAATTTTTTACCAACCTCCTTTAAGTTCAAACGGGCTTCCGGTCTAAGGCTGTTAATAATTCCAAGCATCGAAATACATAACAAACACCAGAAAATAGTTCGCATTAAGGAAAAGCCGACGATCAATAGAATCATTAACAGAGCCAGCGGAACGATAAAGACCGGTGCATCCAAAAGCATTTCCCGTTTATCGATTTTCTGTACCGGTATAGGGGTAATATTCAACTTCCGTGCGGTCAGCTCTGCATAGAGCAAGAGTACGGCAAAATACATCAGTGCAGGAATAAAGCAAGCCTTGGCAACAGATATATAGGGTATCCCCGTGAAACCAGCCATGAGAAAGACGGTAGCGCCCATTATGGGTGGCAATATCTGCCCCCCACTTGAGGCTGCTGTTTCAATAGCGGCTGCTTGTTCTGGGACAAATCCGCCCTTTTTCATCATCGGAATTGTAAAACTGCCGGTGATGGTAATGTTGGCAACAGTGCTGCCGGTTACAGAGCCTACCAGAGCGCTGGTAAACACCGACAATGCCGCAGCACCACTTCTGAATTTTGACGCTGCCAGCATTCCCAAACTCATTACAAACCGCAAGCCGCCAAACGCCTCAAGTGCTGATCCAAATAAAATAAACAGGAAAAGATAGTTGGCTGATAGAATCAACAGTTTGCCGTATACACCCCATGGAGATGTGACATCAGCACTTAGTAAAGTGACCAGACGATCCCAATCGCATTGGGGAGCGCCAATCCAACGGGGCAGGTAAGAACCAAAAGCCATGTACAAAACGCCGATTGCCGTGAGAGCTGGAAATACCGGGCCAAAAATTTCAACTGTTAGAATAAATACAATAATCGCTGCAATGATTCCGGTGATCAAGCAGATCATTGGTGGATAGCTTGGGTTGGAAAGAATCTCTTCGTAATTATACACAAAATAATAGGTTACCCAAACGGCAGCCAATAGCATTGCCAGGTAATCCCATCGCCAATTTTGTCGAAGGCGAGACACGATCAAAATAACGAATGCGAACCCGAGGTGCAGGATGGAATGAATTTGGGGCTCATAGGGGAGACTTAAAATATACCATATATGGTACATAATCATGGCAAAGCCGGTTGTACCGATGATATAGGATAACAATGTGCCAAGGTTGGATGTTTTCGCGTCTTCCTCTTTCATTTCAGGCTCCGCAGTCATTTATACGATCTTCACGAAAAATTAAGGATTCGAAAATTGCATGTTCCGACGAATGAAGATATAGGACCGAGATATAATGGATAAACTCATTAATGTATCGAATCGTGAAAAAGTAAACTAATCGCCCAGAATCTAATACGGAAGGAATGCGTGTTGAGGTGAAAAGCACGCCTTCCACCTCAACTTTCACACTTACTTCATATTACTTCAAATACTTTTTATGGTATTCACCAAAGCTTTTTAATCGAACGCCAATTTCATCGTAATACTTTAAAGCACCGGGATGATAGTTTTCTCTACATTCCTTTTCTGTAGCCCAGAAAGAGGATACCAGAAATTCAGGTGTGATCCCTTTGCCCATGGCATGGTAGTTGGCAAAGTCCCCTGCCTCTGCTGCTTGATAAAGAATTTTTGTGACTTCATAGACGATATCATCCGAGACATCTTGGCTGCAGGCCCAAAATATGGGGCATGTAACGACCGCCATGTCTTGAGTTTGGGTTTTCCCGAGTGCATTGGCGGGCACAACGGATGCCAAGGTTGGTAGATTCTGTCCTTCAAAATCTTTTGTTCGGCATGCTTTGGCTATGGCTTCGATGTTTGCTTTTACGTCGCCTTGCTGAAGAAAATATAAGGTGCCGCGGGTTTGCAGTTCCTCAAGCTTTGACCCAAGCAGGAATGTATCAGGGTAAATAAAATTAAACATCTGCACCCCGGCATGGGCGGCACCATCACGAAGCGCAGTTAGGCCTGCTCCCAAACCGCCGTGAAGAGGTGTCACAGTATCCCACACACC
>JAFDFZ010000142.1 GCA_019309565.1 Deltaproteobacteria bacterium | reverse complement strand
TCCACCGACTTCCAGCAGCCCCTTGGGCATGTCCGCCGTGATATCCCCAAGCCTTATTCCGCGCCCAGCCGCCAGTATGACCCCCACGGGCATCATCCCATCAGCCTCCTGCTTGCGCCCCCGCGAATGCTGTAACCCGTCAACTATTTCATATTACATTATATTTCCTGTTGTAAGCGGCTCGCAGGTGTTTCTCCATCTCCGCCAGGGTTTTTTCCCAAGAAAATGTTTGAGCAAAACGAATTCGCTTCTCTCGTTTCTCGGGACTATCCTCCAGCAGACAACGCCGTATAGCTTCTAGGAACTCACCGGGCTGTTGCGCGATTTCCACCCATTTCAAAAACCGGCCCACCACTTCAGGAATCGGAGTGCTCACCACGGGCTTTCCCGCTGCGAGATACTCAAGCAACTTTGTCGGATTCATATTGCGGGTAAAGGCGTTTTCCACCATGGGCAGAAGGCATACCGAGATGTACTTCAAATAGGCCGGCAATTCTTCGTAAGCCTTCTGACCCACAAACCTTACATTCGCAAGCTCCTCCATGGGTGGAAAATCTTTTAAAACGGGTCCGACCATCACCACCCCGAGATCGGGTTGATTCCGGGCAATGTGCTCAATTATGCGATGGTCAATACGGTTGCTGATAACTCCAATATATCCCACGCGTGAACCGGGGAGCCCCGAAATATCTTCCGGCTCTGGAAACTCTTCATGCTCGGCACGTATAAAATGTGCGGCATCTACCCCGTTTTGGATAAAATGAACGGCTTTCGAACGTGTTTTTTCCCACCTGCGAGCCAACGAACCGGAACCGGTGAAAACCAGATCAGCGTTAAATATCTGCGCCCTTTCGCGTTCATTTACATCAACCGGAGCCCAGGAATAGCCGCTGTAGTCGTCCATCAGGTCGAATACTCGCATACTCTCACCGATTACATTTTCCGGAATCCAATGCATCACATTGCTCGACCACAGAACCGGCTTATTGATTCCGCATCGGCGCATGCATTTTCGAGTCGAGCGTATGAGAAGTGCGCGATTAAGTTTCGACACGCCCGGTATTTTGCCGTCTCCCGGCAATATGAGCGGGCGATGCACCCACAGCTCAGGGCGAGCCATGTAAAGTCTCACCGGAAACCACTTGCCCAACCCGAACACGAGGTGCTTGGTGGTTACCGGGGCCAGGAACAGCACCTTCCCCCTTGTGCCGGCCCAACGGCTCATAATCTGATGAGGCCTTTGCCAAGGCCCTTCCCAGGGAATCCAGGACATATATACAATGTCCCACTGGACGCTTCGATCTGACGGCCATGATTTCGTCGACTTGATAAAATGCGCTTTAAACCATTGAAACAAAGTTCCCGGCACGAGCGATGCGGTCAAAAGCATCACCCATATCCATTTAAGCATGTTTATAAAAAGATGTATCATTGGTCAATCAGTCGAGGCCGCAAACGGAAACACGGTCTCCTTTCTCATGTTCAATAGTTTTTCCGCCGCTTCGAATCCCATCATAACGGCGTGGTCGGTGTTCCCCGTCTCGTAGACCCAGCCGCCGAATCTCCCTCGTGACAAAATACCGAATCTTTCCAGTTCAGGATGGATGATTTCAAGATTAGCATTTCGATCAAGAGAAGGTATTGGATAAGAATACTCAACTGTATGAGACCAAGTGGCTGCCAACCGGCTTTTATCATCCTCTTTTATCAAGCCGGCCGACACTAAGCCCTCCACTGTTTGAGACACAGGGTCACCGGGGTCGCCTTCATCGCTGCGGCAGGTTGTTTCGGCGATAAAGGTCGTATGATCCGGAGGGGCCACGTGACTCGAATAATTGGTCAAATACGTAACCCGATAGAACGGAACCGAGGGATCGGGGAAATAAACCCACGAGCGTCTGGGCCTTATCCTGCGGCGAATTCCGACTCCCACCATTATTCCCTTGTTGTGAACAAGTTTCTGTGCCGCTTTCCTGACGTCCTCCTTCAGGCCCGAACAACGCCTTACGAACTCATTCAGCGGCATTGTGTTGATAAGCGAATCATAAAGCATCTCACTGCCGTCTTCCAGCTTCAGGCGTTTATTTTTCACATCTATCTCGACCACTTCGCTGTTATAACATATGTAATCCAGCAAAGCTTTCGCCATACGACGAAAGATTTCGCCGGTGCCCCCAAATTTAGGGTAAGAAAATTTCGCGTTCGGCCCCCAATCATCGTCATCCTTTTTATAGATGACATTGCGCATGATCTTTTCAAAATCCACCGTTTTGACGCGCTCTGAAATCCAATTGAAATCCATTAGTTCCAGAGGTATGCCCCAGACTTTTTCGTTATACGGCTCCATGAAGTGCTTGGCGATGCCATGGCCGAAGGTCGCCCGTATCCATTCCTTGAAATTACGTGGGGAATGCGGTTGATTTCCCGCCCACGCCAGACCAACCAAGCATTCCAGCAAAGCCTCCGGTGACAGATGACGGACGTTATTCTGAAAGGGATAAGGGATCCATTTCCCCTGGGTTCTTATGAAAGCCTTTCGAGTATGGCTTACAAGTTGCTTACCGAGTATTTCCTGTAGGATGCGGTCGTACTCGGGGTAATGGCTGAATATCACGTGTCCGCCGATATCGAACGTCCAGCCTTCGGAGTCCGTAAAGCTCGCCGCCAAACCGCCGGGATAGGAGTTTCGCTCCAATACAGTAAACTCCCTGTGTCCCAGTTCCGAAAGGCGCCACGCTGCACCTAAACCACACGGGCCTGCGCCGATGATAATGATTTTCTGAGCCATCAATTCACTTTGTGTCTTATGAGTTCACTCATCATCAATTCAATCGGACCTATCGTTTCCTTCCGCTCCAGGGAACACGCTGCTCCATGCGCCCCCTCGAGATTTTAATCCCTTCATATTACCAGAACACGGTAGCGGATGCTTCCCACTATCTTGCCGGAAACGAAAGCGGCGTTCCTCACGGCATCCAGAACCGGCGCCCAACGCCCGACATCCTCCCGCCTGGGCCAGGGGTAAGTGAAAATCTTTACCACGGCCTTGAGAAGACTCAGTTTATCATTAATATCCACGCGTACCTTTCGACCGGCGCGATGACGCTTGAACAATGCGGCATTACCCATGCCATAGCGGAAAAATTGTTTCCATACGCCCTTTACGTTTATACGATGTCGGTGATACACGACGGCCTTCGGAGCATATTTAACTTCCATGTCCATGTCGTATATACGCCACCCCATTTCCGCATCGCAGGTACTCGGTGAAGATTCATCGAAAAGTCCCACCTTATCGAACACAAACCGTGGGAACATGGCGTTCGCGGTCATGGCATAAGGCTTTATGTACGTTCTTTCACTCACGGCCTTTTCGTTACTCAAAATATTGTTGGAAGCCTGCCAGCGCTCCGCTACCGTATTGCCGTGAACGGGGGAAATGCGACCTGCCACGCACCAGGTACGATGCCCCCTAAACGCCTTTACCATATTTGTCAGCCATGCCGGCGTCACCCTGCAATCGGCGTCCGTGAAAGCTATATATTCACCTCGAGATTCCTTAATTCCCCGGTTGCGAGCCGCATAAGAGCCGGGCTTAGCTTCATCCAAAACCTTTACAGGGTATTTCAGGGCTATGTCCCGACTGCCATCCATCGAACCATTGTCAACTATGATTATTTCGTACCTGTCCCCGGGATAATCGAGGGCAAGAAGACTTTCAATACAAATACCGATGGTTTCCGCCATGTCCTTTACAGGTACTATAACGGAGACGAAAGGATGCTTCTCAGTAAACCGCCCGGAATCATTCATTTTGTTTCCCGCACGCCCGCTCGGTCACATCGTAAAATCCGCTTGCCGGAACTTCTCCGGCAAGTCTCTTAACAGGAAAGAATCTGTCCCGCAGTTTTTTGAGAATCATTTTGATATTCGGAAAACGGTCAAGGGCTGCCGACAACTTCTGACGCAGATGAAATTTTCTTATAGTAAACGGAGTAATCCGTGGCGCACGCTTACGCATGGCGTAAAACCCAAGCCATTCTTCCAGAACGGGCACCCAACCTAGTGGGATTTTATCGGGAATCACCGAATAGGTTCCGAACCACTCTTTATCGACCATTCCCCGGTTTACCACGTAGTTGTATAGCTCACTGCCCGGGTATGCGACATAAGACTGAAAATACATGGTGCTTGGGCGAATTCGACGGGCGAGGTCGAAAGTTTGTCGGATGTCATCCAGGGTCTCGCCGGGAAAGCCTATCATGAATCCGGCGCAAGTCCTTATACCGCGAGCATGAAGCATCTCGAAAGCTTTTTTCACCTGCTCGACGCTGTAACCTTTTTTTATAAAATCCAAAATTTTCTGGCTGCCGGATTCCACCCCGCACCATACTCCCCTGCAGCCCGCCCGCACCATTGCATCCAGAACTTCACCGTCCAGATTGTCAACTCGGGCTTCACACGCCCATTCGATTTGCAAGCCGCGTTTTATAATTTCATCGCAGATGCCGAGCACATTTCTTTTGTTCACCAAAAAATTGTCTTCCCGGAAATCAATTCCCGCAGCGCCGTATTCGCTTACAAGCATTTCGATTTCTTCAACTACCTTGACCGGGCTTCTGCAACGGTGTTTACGTTTCCAGTAAAGCGAACTGGAGCAGAAAGAACAACGGTACGGGCAACCGCGGCTGGAGCTTATACTGTGAACGGGTTCACAGTCCAGCAATTTACGGCCCTTGGGATAACCGTCGAGGTTAAGGAGGCCCCTGGCGGGTACGCCCAGTGCGTCCAAGTCGAGGAGCGGTTCAGAAGGTCCCGAGTACGTCCAGTTTCCACCGGCGTCCTTGTAAAACACACCGTTAGGAATCGGGACCTTGTTTTCGTCAATATGTTCAAGAAGCACAGGTAGGCTTAACTCACCCTCGCCCATCACCAGATAATCGAACTCCGGAAATTGAACCTTTTCCGGCACCAAAGTAGGATGGGGACCGCCCACCACTATCGGTATTTTCCCATAGCTCGCCTTCACCGAGCGGGCCAAGCCCAAGCTCTGCTGGATGTTTGAGCAGGTCATGGATATGCCCAGAACATCGGGACGGCAACCGAGGACCTTCGTAGCCAATTCGTCCGCGGACATAGCCTCCAGGTGATTGTCAATGATGTACGTTTCGTGGCCCGCACGGATAAGGGCGGTGCCGAGGTAGGCGAGCCCGAGCGGCACTTGCGGCTCGATTTTGCGCACGGTTCTTGTCTTGAAAATCGGATACAGGTCGGCCATATCCGGATATACCAGAACCACTCTCATGTCGCGCTTACCTTCTAACCTCTTCCCAGACGCGACGAGCGACATTTTTCAGGGCCGGAAAGCGGTCAAGCGCCCGAAGCAAGGGTTCATATCGATACCGTCGCATATTGGCAAGGTTAATCCTGGTATAACAATTGAGGAGGCAGTTCGGACAGTCGCGCCTGAGCATGGCGGGGCGTACTCGTTCGTACTCTTCCGAATTCCAAATTTCCAGGAAAGATTTTTCAAGAACGTTCCCCATCTTCCCGAGAGGATAGCAGGGGAAAACGCTTCCATCGGCCGCCACATGAGGACGGGCATAACCGACGAAACACGGAAGGTTGACGCCGGAAGGGTCTTTCAAGTACCGCTCTATAATATCAATGTGCTCGCTACTGGTAAGCAAACTATTCCGAAAACGCTCATCAGCGCGCATTGTACGCAGATCCTTTATAACGTTCTCGATTTCCGACGGGTCGTCCAACACGAGTTCCTTCATGCGGCTACTATTCGCCAGACGCATTTCGAACGGTTGAACGGTGAAGGTGGCCCCATTACTCAACAGGAATTCACCTACCTCGCTAATATGGCGCGCGTTCCCGGAATGTATTACCAGGTTTGCATTGATGTTCACCTTTCCCTGCAATTGTTCCATTGCTCGTTGCAACATTTCAAACGCGCCTGCCCGACCCCGGAATTTATCGTGAATTTCTCCTATGCCGTCTATGCTGAAAGTAAGGGTCCCGACGGGGCTTTCGGACAACCACCGGAAATCATCCTTTTTTAAAACGTATCCGGAAGTGTTAAGGGAAATGTGGTCGAAACCCGTCCCGGCAGCAATTTCCACGATGTCTTTGAGGTCGGGCCTGAGAAAGGGTTCGCCGCCCGTAAAATTTACGCCGCGGAAACCGATATCATAGGCATCGGAGAGGACCGCCCGGACGGTCTCCAGCGCAAGCTCGTCGCGCTTGGGAATGGGTTCCCGCCAGAAATTGCAGTGAAGACAACGCAAAGGACAGCGTTCCGTAAGGACCAGGCTGATATCGCCCAAAATGACCCTTTCCTCGCAATAACGTTGAAGCCTTTTACCAATCGGAACTGTCATTTTTGATCATCTAATTTTCCGTTTTACGGGCAATTTTACTAGTTATCATATCAGCATTTCAGCTACATGTCGCACAGCTTAATCACCCTTTAGTCAATCCCGCCCACTTGCGAATATAGTCAGAAGCAATTCGTCGTCTCATCCGAATTAAACGTCGTTCTATCAGACCATGAGGCAGATAATATAATAAGCAGAATGGCAAAGTAGCAAGTACTTTTTTATCATGTCGCACCATAAACAACAATCGTAAAAACTCACTTCGCATGAGGGGATAAATATTGTCGATTACGTCTTCTGCATTTAAATATTTCGTCAAGATAAGATATCTCTGAACATAAGCCTGAAGACGAATTTTAAATACCTTGAAATTCGCATCTCTTCCCCCATGGTGGTAACCCACAGCCTCAGGACAATAGGCGCATTTCCATCCCATCGTTCTCATTCGCCAGTCAACGTCCAAGTCCGCACCGTACATGAAAAGACTGCTGTCCAGGTATTTTTTGCCTGTACGGATATCTTCCAACATTTTTCTGCGATATAAAGGAGCAGCTCCATTGACTCCGAACACCTCTCCCCTGGTCTCATACTGACCTCGGTCGTATTCATTTATACCCCGGTTGACGGTAGTATAGTCGCGTTGAAGCAAATGACCGGTGGTGTATAAAATTTTGTCCTCGCGGGCATATTTATTGAGCTGATACAGTTTTCCGGTTACAGCGCCGCAGTCAGAATCTTCCAACAGTGCCTCTCGCAATTTTTCATAAAAATCCGGCTCAAGTTCGACATCGGTATTCAAGGTGCTGTAAAATTCACCGTCAGTCATTGAAATCCCCAGATTATGCCCCCGGCTGAAGCCCAGGTTCCGGCCAATTTCCTCCACTTTCACCCCTGGAAATTTTTTTCGGGTGAAATTCAAAGAGTCGTCCGTAGAACCGTTATCCAGAACGAGTATTTCAATACCATCGGCGGTCTGAGATAGCAATGATTCCAAGCACTTTTCAATATATTGCCGCCCATTATAATTCAGCACGACCACGTCTATACGCTTTCCCGGCATGCTATCCTCATACCTCCTAACCGCTTTGAGACGACACCTTACGAAAGTTTTTCAGGTTTTTTCTACTAATCCCAAAAACCTCAGTAGCGGTCTCAGTATGCGATACGAAAAAGTAGATGTTACTCGCTCCACCTTTCTGCGCAGATTTCTCTCTCTGAAAACGATCAGTTCAACCATACTTCTGGCCTGTTCCTCATAACCGTGCTTAAACAGGACTGTCACGTGCTCGGCTATTGACTTATGAGCCTGAGCTTGAGTCTTCGCGTCAGGGTGAATTAATACCCTGGCCAACTCCTTGTTTATTAGTGAGAAACGGCCTCTCTTGCATAAACGTAGCCAGAGGTCAACGTCAAAAACATAATGCAAACTTTCTTCCACTCCTCCGCTATCCAATACGGCTCTCGTAAGAGCAAAAAAACCGGGTTGATATATCGAGTTGTTAAGCCAGTCCGACAATCCCTCCGCATCCAGATTTTTCGGCAATAAAATATCAAGTACTTTATCCGCAGTATCCATGCATACGGAACCGCCAACCCAGCCGATGGCGTCAGGCTCCCTACGTATTGCCCTCGCCACTTCCGCCAGAGCTCCGGGCAAAAGCTGGTCATCCGAATTCAGCCAATGAAAGATCTCACCTGTAGCGCGGTTGAGTCCTTTATTAATAGCGTGTGCTTGCCCCCTGTCTGGTTCCGAAACCCAGTATGACAGCCAGGGCTCATATTTTTTTATTATATCTACGGATTCATCGTTGCTCCCGCCGTCAATGATGATATATTCCAGATTCGGGTACCCTTGGAGCAGAACGGAACGGATTGTCTTTTCGATAAACCTGCCCTGGTTGTAACTCGGAGTCACTATGCTGATTCTGGGCCACGGTTTTCCGTCCGGCATGGTTTCGGGCAGAGGCTCAGACAAATTCTCCCATGGCCAGCCCTTCTTACCCTTCGGAGGAGACGGAAAATCCATCTTACCTTATCCTCTGAATCAGAAATGAACTTTTAAGTTGTGATGTTCTCTCGGAACTTTCAAATAAGGCCCTTGCCTTTGAAATCTTCTTCAACCTTATCGAAGGGGTCCGTGCTTTCAGCATCATATGACCATTCCACCAACTCGCGCATTCCATCTTAGAAAAGACACCCCCGCAGCGGTCGGCGCTCAAAAGGGCGCTTTTTCCGGAGCCGTTTTTCCCGATTATACCCGATTTGAATCAACTTCCTTCAATCCCCAAAATCCGGGGCGCATTTTAAAATGTATGACGCCGGCAGAGGAAACGTTCTTATATTCGATAAGCCATGCAAAGGTTTCATTTGTAAAAACCAGGACAAAACACGACGGGCAACGGCCGACGGATAAACTTTCCATTTTTACTCG
>JAFDFZ010000141.1 GCA_019309565.1 Deltaproteobacteria bacterium | reverse complement strand
CGCCGGCATTGTTGCAGCCTCAATACTTGCTCTTTCAGAGCGGCGTTTAAAACGGTTTTTGACCTATGTGCTGATCGCAGAGGTCGGTTACATGGTAGGCGGTTTCTGGCTGGCCAACCGGGCCGGCATCACCGGTGCCATTCTTCACATTATAAACGATGCAGCCATGACGTTCTGTGTATTTTTGGCTGCCGGGAATTTCATGTACGTCCTTAAAGACGATTCGTTTCAAAGCTTGCAGGGGCTTTTTCACAAGATGCCCTTTTCGATGGCTGCTTTCGTGGTTGCCGCCCTTTCCATTATCGGTGTTCCACCGACATGCGGGTTTTTCAGCAAATGGTACCTTATTTCAGGTGGTATTGCGGCCGGGCAGTATGTCTTTGTGGTGGCTTTGCTGTTTAGCAGTCTGGTGAATGTGGTTTTGTTTTTCAGGGTGAATTGAAATTGGTTTTTTCGAGCCTTTTTCCGATCATCATCACGACAAGGGAGAAGCGGCAATAGTAAGGCGCAGCGAAGCACCGCTGGGGATGGTGCTTTCCCTCTTTCTTGTTGCAGCCGCTCTCGTTGTACTTGGGATATACACCGGTGATATTGTGACAGAGATCATTCAGTACGCAATTCCGAAAGGAATAGCATAAGATACGATGGATGTAATCATATCCATAAAACCGTTTCTCGCTGTCTTGGTTTCGATACTTGTAACGCCTTTTTTGATTTTGAGCAAAAGGCCCAATGTGCGTGAAGCCTGGACCTTTGCCGCTGCAATCGGAAAATTTCTGATTGTCGCCTCCATGGTTCCAACCCTCCTTAAAGGCATTCCCATTGAATTTACGGTGGCAGAAGTGTTACCCGCGGTGCCCATAAAATTTCGGGTGGACACATTCGGGTTAATGTTTGCTTTGGTCTCTTCGTTGCTTTGGATTATCACCTCCGCATATTCCATCGGATATATGAGGGGATTAAAGGAGCATGGACAGACTCGGTATTTTTGTTATTTCGCGCTGTCTCTTTCCGCAACAATGGGGGTAGCCTTTTCTTCCAATCTTCTGACAATGTATCTTTTCTATGAAATGCTTTCCTTTGCCACCTATCCTCTGGTGACACACCATCAGGACAGGGAAGCCAGAAGCTCCGGGAGAAAGTACCTTTTATACATTGTTGGGTGCTCCATCGGGTTTGTGCTGCCGGCGATGTTATACCTCTACGGGAAAAGCGGCACGCTTGAATTCTCCTCGCAGGGCTTTGTTTCAGGTGCTGGATCGCCGGCATTGATGGTGTTTCTTCTCTTGCTGTTCTTGTTTGGATTTGCAAAGGCCGGTGTTATGCCGTTTCACGCATGGCTGCCTGCCGCCATGGTGGCTCCAACTCCAGTCAGCGCACTGCTGCATGCGGTTGCAGTGGTAAAGGTGGGAGTATTCTGCATCTTGCGGGTGATCACAGGGGTGTTCGGAACCGAGTTGTTATCGGCACTTCACCTGGATATAGTGATATGTCTTATCGCATCTTTTACCATCATCACAGCATCTCTAATCGCGATGAATCAGGACAACCTGAAGCTTCGACTCGCTTTTTCCACCGTAAGCCAGCTGTCCTATATCGTTATGGGGGCCGCGCTGCTTTCTCCCAGGGGATTAACCGGGGCAATGATTCATATCGCCATGCATGCCTTCGGGAAAATAACGCTCTTTTTTTGCGCAGGCGCCATCTTTGTAGCCACCGGGCTGAGAAACATCAGCGAAATGACGGGGCTTGGCAGAAAGATGCCGGTAACTTTCGCCTGTTTTCTTATAGGATCGCTCAGTGTTATCGGACTTCCACCCTGTGGCGGGTTTATCAGCAAATGGTATCTGCTGCTGGGCACCCTTGAAGCCGATCGGCTGTTGATGTTATTTGTTTTGCTGTCCAGTTCTGTGTTGAATGCCGCATATTTTTTACCCGTTGTCTATCGTGCCTATTTCGGCAACCTACAGGTGTCCTTATCGAATCCGGTGGTGAAAGAGGCCCCTGCCTGGTGCCTGGTGCCTGTTGTTCTTACAGCGATCGGTTCGATTTTATTATTTTTTATTCCCCAGCCCTTTTTTGAGCTTGCCGAAATGGCAGTCAAAACCATCTTTTCGGTACCTTAAGTGCGGGAGAAATTGAAATCATGAGAAACGAGATTGAAGAGTTTCGGCTGGTAAAAAAAGAAGACTTGAAACGAATTGTCATTTTCAGTTCCCTTTCAGATGACATGCTGGATAAAGTGGCGCCTATCATTGATTTTCTGAGATTTGACGAGCGTGAGGCGGTTTTTCGAGAGGGACAAATAGCCGAGCGGTTTTACATGGTAAGAAGAGGCAAGGTTCTGCTGGAAAAGCGTATTTCCGGTAAGGTCGCCGTCTCTCTCGGAACGGTAAAAGCCGGGTTTTCGTTCGGCTGGTCGGCCCTGTTGGACGGCGGCCCATATACATCCGATGCCATCTGTGCGGAGCCATGTGAGATTTTTTCGGCAAGAAGAGAGAAAATATTACCCCTTATGGATGCGGACAAGGCCATGGGATACATTATTTCCCAGAGTCTTTTAAGAATCATCAAGAAAAGGCTGGATCTTCGTACGGAGCAACTTTTGCGCGCCATCCAAAATCATCCTGACTTGCAATCCCTTCTTTCAGCTTCTGTTGACATTTAAGATGCGTTGCATTATTAAAAATCATTTTTAACAGGCACATCCCTGGTGTATCGCTTTTTTACACCGAGGGAAAAAGGGAGATACATAATGAGCAAAGAGGATTTTTTATTCACATCGGAATCGGTCACAGAAGGGCACCCGGACAAAGTTGCCGATGCCATTTCTGATGCCATTTTAGATGCGATCATCGCACAGGACAAATCTTGTAGGGTGGCCTGTGAAACACTTGTCACCACCGGGCTTGCTTTCATAGCGGGTGAAATTACCACCGAGTGTTATGTGGACATGCCCCAGATCGTCCGTGAAACCATCCGGGAGATCGGATACAACTCTTCTCAGATGGGATTTGACTGGAAGACCTGTTCTGTGGTTACCAGCATCGATCAGCAATCACCCGATATTGCTCAGGGGGTTACAGAAGGCCAGGGTCTGTTCAAAGAACAGGGGGCCGGAGATCAGGGGCTTATGTTCGGATATGCTACCGATGAGACTCCGGAATTTATGCCCATGCCGATCATGTATGCCCATAAGATATGCCAGCGTCTTGCAGAGGTACGGAAAAACGGCTCGCTGGATTTCCTTAGACCAGACGGAAAATCTCAGGTGACCATCGAATATGAAAACGGCACTCCAAAGCGGGTGGATACCGTGGTTATCGCCGCTCAGCACACCCCTGACGTAACATATGACGATTTAAGAGAGGCCATTATCAAAGAGGTCATCAACAAGGTAATTCCGAAGGATATGCGAGATGGAGACACGCGCTACTACATCAATGCAACCGGCAGATTTGTTGTAGGAGGCCCCATGGGGGACTGCGGATTGACAGGTAGGAAAATCATTGTTGATACTTATGGAGGACAGGGCAGCCACGGAGGAGGCTGTTTTTCCGGAAAAGATCCAACAAAGGTGGACCGTAGCGGATCTTACATGGCCCGGCATATTGCAAAAAACATTGTTGCCGCCGGTCTGGCGAAAAGATGCGAATTGCAGATTTCCTATGCCATTGGGATTGCTCAACCGGTGTCGATCATGCTGGATCTGATGGGAACCGGTAAGGTTCCCAAAAGGCGGCTAGAGGAGATTATTAAAGAAACCTTTGACTTAAGACCGGCTGCCATTATCGAATATCTTGATTTATTACGCCCTATTTATAAGAGAACCGCAGCCTATGGTCACTTTGGAAGGAATGAACCCGGTTTTACCTGGGAGCAGACCAATATGGCCGATGTGTTAAGAGAAAAGGCCGGCGTGTAATACTCGTGCCCAATGGGTGGAAAGGAGAATCAGAGCAAATGAACTATGATGTTAAAGACCTAAAGCTGGCCAGGGACGGGGAGCGACGAATCGAATGGGCAAATCAGAGCATGCCGGTTTTAAACCGTATCAAGGAAAGGTTTTCAAGTGAAAAACCGCTAAAGGGAATCCGGATAGGGGCGTGTCTTCACGTGACCACTGAAACCGCTTCGTTGATGCGGACCCTGAAAGCCGGCGGCGCCAGCCTTGCTCTGTGCGCTTCTAATCCATTGAGCACCCAGGACGATGTTGCCGCCTCTCTGGTTAAAAAAGATAAGGTTGCAACCTTTGCCATCAAGGGTGAAGACAATAAGACCTATTATAAACACATCAACGCGGTTTTAGATATCAAGCCGCACTTCACCATGGATGATGGGGCTGATCTTGTCTCGACCTTACATTCTAAGCGTTCTGAGCTTCTCGACACGGTTCGAGGGGGCACAGAAGAGACCACCACCGGTATTATTCGCCTGAAAAGCATGGCAGCGAAAGGTGTTTTAAAATACCCGATCATTGCGGTGAATGATGCACAAACCAAGCATTTTTTCGACAATCGATACGGAACCGGCCAGAGCACCATCGACGGCATCATTCGGGCAACCAACCGAATGATCGCAGGCTCCAATTTCGTGATTTGCGGCTACGGCTGGTGTGGCAGGGGAGTTGCCATGCGAGCGCGTGGAATGGGCGCCCGGGTTATTGTAACCGAAGTGGATGCGGTTGCTGCCCTTGAGGCTGTTATGGACGGGCTTTCGGTGATGCCCATCCGCGAGGCCGCCAAGATCGGTGATATTTTCTGCACCCTTACAGGCAATATCCGTGTCATTCGAAAAGAACATTTCCTGTTAATGAAAGACGGCGCGATTGTTTGCAATTCCGGTCATTTTAATGTGGAGCTTGATCTTTCGGGACTGGAGGCTGTAACTGAATCCAAGCGAACCATAAGACCTTTTGTGGAGGAATACCGCATAAAAACCGGGAGGCGGATCAACCTGCTAGGGGAAGGACGCTTGATCAATCTGGCTTCAGCAGAAGGACACCCCTCAAGCGTAATGGATATGAGCTTTGCCAACCAGGCCTTGAGCATTGAATATATGGTCAAGCATAAACAGAAGCTTAAAAAAGAAGTCTACCCTGTTCCCAAAGAGATCGATGCGGCCATTGCAAGGGAAAAACTGGCAGCCATGGGAATTTCGATCGACCGGCTGACGCGGGAGCAGAAAAAGTACCAGGAGTCCTGGGATGTGGGGACATAGTTAGTTACCGACTTCTTTATCCAGCTGTTGGTTCCACAGAACCCACTGGTTTGTGTCCGGTTTTCTCATAAACCGAAAAGGTTTGGAGGCGGTTCCGTCTGGGCGGACAAGGATCTGGTGCATGGGTTTAACAAAGTAACTCCAGCGTTTTTTAACTCTGCCCCGCCTCTGTTCTAAACCGGGTTGGGATTCGATCTGGTTTTTACTGGCTTTTCTTTTCATATCTTTAGAAGTGTCAGGGCTGTGTATATAGACGGATCCCCTGTAGACTTTAAGTATAGTCGATTTATCTGCGTAAACACCTATTCGAAAGGTACTTCTGTCCGCTTCAACAACCCCCCCCGGCATCTCAACAACCACCCCTCGTTTTCCCTTGAATGTGGCGGGAATAAAAAGCCATACATTTCCTGAAAATAAATATATCGTAATGTTTCGACGGCCGAAAGTCTTATCAACTTCAAGGGTTTTAAGTTCACATGTGGTTATTTCATCAAGTCGCAAGAAGGTTCCGTCTGCAAATTTTAGGGCAGCTCTTGCCTTGAGCCCGGTTCGAAAGCGCTGGCCGGGCAAGACAACATCTCCAGCCGAAAGCATGCGTATTTTCCTGCTATCTTTTCCCACCAAAGATGCGGTTCCATCGAGCAATATCAAAGTGCTGCCAAGATTTGCGGATTTCTTAAGGTTGGGATCATTTTTTCCGTAAGTGAGGTCGGGCCAGCCGAGCAACAAAGGGATACACAGCAAAAAACCGTACATAAAGCCTGGTTTTTTCAAATTCACCGTCATCGTACCGCTTCAATCCAAGACGATAATCACCCGGCATCTCCTGAGAAAGGAAAGATGGCTGGATGAGGTACGAAGCTTTGCAGCATCAGAATTGCTCACCACAATAGTGGATAGATTGGATGAGGGATTCTTGATGCCTTTTACTACCAGTGGATGATCTCCGATCCGGGGGTGGATTCGAGCCGATGCCGGATCTTTTATATAAAGGCAGATGCCCATTTGTACGGCAAATTGCCTGCTCGCAAATTCAGGGCCGTATATCTGCTGACCGGATTCGTCCAGTATTTTAGGAACCATGGTGGGTCCGATCTCTTTAAGGCCCCTTGCGTCGACGATCAGGCCCGTGTAAACTTCTTTCTTGGCTTTCAAGGAGTTAAGTGGTGCATTGGTTGTATTGGTTTTATGAACAGCAGGGGCGGGTTTGGAGCGGATTGTTTTGATGGATTCGATTTCCTTGATTTCCGGAGGCAGCACCACACGGGCAAAGTCTCCGAAAAGGTTCAGTTTAAGTTTGATTTTAACAAAACCGCTTGAACCATTAGATACTACTGTCTTAACCGGTTTCAACCCTTCCACCATGGCTGCAATCGCTTTGCGTACCGTTTGATTGGAGGCCATAATTTCACCCACCGTTCTTTTGGAATCGATATGGATGCCTTGAATCAGTTTCAGCATGTTTTCCTTTGCGGCAATTTCGGCCGCCGATTCGGCCACCCGTCGGATACCATGTTTGTTCGTATCTGTGTTGGAAGGAGTTCCAAATCCTGTGGCACTTACAATTCCCAGGGTCCAGTTTATTGTACCGCCCGGTCTTGAGATGATCAGCTCTGCTGCCCCGGCATACGAAACCGCGGAAGTCAATAGATAACACCCAATGCCGTAAAGTATGACTATCAGAAACCGTTTCATGGTTTTACTTCGATGTAAGCGTAAATGTACCATCCCAGTCTTCTCCCGGAGGAGATATCATGAAGGCCCGGCATCGCTCCAGCATGGTTTTACTGGGTCCGTCATGGGGCATCGCCGCAAGGGCCGATTGAAAGTGTGAGATGGCATTATCCCATTGCTTAATCCTGTATGCAGCAAGTCCCTGTTGATAATGGAGAAGAGTTTCTTTTATCGGGCCATCTATGTTTTGCGAGTAACCCAACACCTCATAGATCGTCACCGGGTTCTCTTTTCCCACAACGGTAACGGAATCGATTTCCCGGGTAAGGATGTCACCGTTTAATTCCCTATAGGTCGATTCGCTGATTAAGTTGTAAGTGCCGTAAGCCTTGTTTACCCCCTCAAGTCGTGCGGCGATATTTACGGTATCTCCCATCATGGTATAGTCCATCCGGTTTCGCGATCCCATGTTACCAACCACAGCAGGCCCCGTGCTTAAACCGATTCTCATCTTCAATTCCGGTTTATTAAGCGCTTTCCATACCTCACACATCTCCGCCAACCTATTCTGCATGTCGATTGAGGCCTTGCAGGCGACCTCTGCATGATGATCAAGCTCGTTGGGCGCTCCAAAGAAAGCGATGATGGCGTCTCCTTCGAATTTGTCCACCGTTCCCTCATATCTTAAAATAATGTTTGTCATTTCGGTAAGAAATTCATTTAAAAGTTCAACGATCTCCCGGGGGCTTAAATTTTCACAGATTCTGGTAAATTGCTGAACATCGGAAAAAAAGGCGGTAATGATTCGCTGCTCTCCACCCAAAACGAGCTTTTCCGGCGATTCTATCAGTTGCTTGACAACAGAAGGGGCCAGATAGGTGGAAAAAGCAGATCGGATGAATCGTTTCTCTTTTGCTTCCACAACATATCTGAAAGCCGTGATGCCTATGTAAATTGCGACCACCACGGTTAAGGGATACACCATATTTAATATCCAGCCCTTTTCGGAAAAAAAATACAGACAGACGAAAATGTATCCGAAAAACGTTGCCAGCCCGGTTAAAGCACCCGCTATGACACCGACTCTCTGCAATATGATGCCCAGCAACAACCCGGCTACAATCATCGACAGAAGATCAAAGCCTGCCGCCCACTGGGGTTGCTGCAAAAAATCCCGTGACAGCACCGTGTCGATCAAATTCGCATGGATTTCAAGTCCCGGAAATACCGTTGCAAACGGAGTGACTCGAAGATCATAGATTCCCGTAGCCGTCACCCCCACCAGCACGATCTTGTCTTTAAAAACGCTGCTGGAAATCTTCCCCTGAAGTATGTCCGTTACAGGAATGTGCGGAAATGTTTTTTCACCGCCCCGGTAATTAATTAGAACGCGTCCCAGTTCATCCGCCGGTATTTTCAAATTTCCGATTCGAATCGATTCTACCCCATACTCTGTGATTGTAATAGAGATTGGAGCGTCAAGGTACGCGCTTACTGCCATCAAGGATAACGGAGCATACAGCGCATCTTTAAATCTTATGACAGCCGGCATACGTCTTATGACACCGTCCGGATCCGGCACCATATTGAAAAAACCCGCATATTCAGAGGCATTCGAGATCGACGAGATGCTAGACTGTGGGGCAAATGCTTTAAGAAGCGCGACATGCCGCGCGTTTGCGGAGCTATATCGTACAAGCTTGTACATGGATGCGCGAATGTTTTTCTCATGTACTGGAAGCATCGCCGCATCCATATGTTTTGCGCTTTGCTTATCGGTATGAAAGAAATATCCGGTTACTACCTTTGAGCTTGCCCGTCGAATGCTGTCGGCCAGCCGCTGATCGGTGTCGGATTGCTTCTTTAATTCCCTTATATATGATTCAACTCTGTTATTTTGAAGGTTCAAATGCCGAAATGTTCGCTGAATATTACCGAGCACTTCGAGCAGTCGCTGATTATCCGGTTCTGAAAAGACAATGTCGAAAGCAATGACTGTCGCCCCTGCAGAGGAGAGTTTTGAAACCAGATCGGCTATCTTTGATCTCGGCCACGGCCATTTTCCTTCTGCAGCCAGGCTTTTCTCGTGTATGACAGCAAGCACCACATCGGTTCCGGGGCTTACCGCTCCTCTAGAGGCAAAGCGCAGGTCAATTGTCTTAAGCTCCATCAATTCCAGGAAGGGTATCCCCGTCAGGTATGCGGCGGCTCCCGCAATGATGACAAGAAAGGAAATATATATAGGGCGAAACCTGAAACGTTTTCTCACAACGGATCTCGTGTCGGCGTTTTCGAAGTGATAAATGTCAATTCGCCCATCCCGCCTGTAATCAGTGAAGGCTCTTAACTGCGTCGATTCACATTTTGGTTGCTTTTAGTCTAAAATCGCCAAAAAGTCAACATTGGTGGAATGCAAAGTATTGATTTTGGGCTCCGAGCAATCTATAAGTCAATCATATGAAAAAACCTAATAACTCCGAACCCTGAACATGGAACCGATAAATTTAGGAAAAAAGTTTGCCATAAAGCGATTTGAAAGGAGGATTCTATAATGGATTGGGGAATGAAAAACAGGCTGTCCGCTCTTATACAATCAGATGGTCGGTGCATGTTTTTGCCCATCG
>JAFDFZ010000046.1 GCA_019309565.1 Deltaproteobacteria bacterium | reverse complement strand
CTAAAGCTGCCGGCCTTAAAGCCGGCAGCAGGTTACAGTTTCAATACCACATATTGTGTGTATTGCCCGTATTGAACAAGAAGCAGCACACTTTCCGTACGCCTCGATATTTCAAGAGCTTCCAGAAACTGTCTGGTGTTTTTCACTTCTTTCCTGTTGACCTCAAGTATCAGCATACCCGGACGCAGTCCGGCAAGCTGAGCAGGTGTTCCGGGAACTACCTGGGAGATGACCACACCTTCTTTAAGCTCATACCCAAGCTGTTCAGCCAGTTCCCTGGTAAGATCCTGCACGGTAAATCCCAGCCGTTCCATCAGATCCGTTCTAGTGGCTCTTGCAACCGCCTTTTCCTGAGAGCCCAGTGTGACTTCTATTTCAATTCGCTTGCCGTTTCGAATAACAACGATTCTGGCCTTCGATCCCGGTTCTGAAAGGGCCACCATGTTTCGGAAATGCCCGACATCTTCAACCCTTTTTCCGTTCATTTCCACCACGACATCGCCCCGTCTAATTCCTGCCCTGTCTGCAGGAGAACCCTCGGTGACATCTACAACAAGAACGCCCTTTATATCTTTTAAATTAAATGATTCGATCAGGTCTTTGGAAAGTTCCTGGAGATAGACGCCCAAATATCCTCTTGAAACCTTTCCGTAAGCAATCAGCTGCTTTTTAATGGCCTTGACCATGTTTATGGGGATGGCAAATCCGATTCCCATATACCCGCCGCTTTTGGAAAAGATAGCCGTGTTGATGCCGACGGCCTCACCCTTCATATTTATCAATGGGCCTCCGGAATTGCCAGGATTGATGGCTGCATCGGTCTGGATAAAATCCTCGTAGTCCGAAATACCAACACTGGTGCGTCCTTTTGCGCTTACAACACCCACGGTCATGGTATGAGACAGCCCGAAAGGATTTCCAATGGCCATCACCCATTCCCCCACCTCGAGTTTATCGGAGTCTCCTAGTGGAAGTACAGGCAGATCTTCGCTGCCTTTGATTTTGATTAGCGCAACATCGGAGCTGGGATCTGTTCCAATGATCTTAGCTTCAAATTCCCGGCCGTTTGCAAGCTGAACCGTGATTTTGTCCGCATCTCCCACCACATGGTTATTGGTTAAAATATAACCTTGCTTGGAGATAATAAAACCCGATCCCCACCCCATCTGTTTATATTGTCGTGGCTTGCGTAGCTGCGGATATCGATGCCCGAAGAATCGTTCAAAAAACTCATCGCTGAAAAGGTCAAACGGGTTGTTGAACTGATAAGGGCTTAATTGTTGACCTGTCTGGATGGTTTTTTCCACCTTAATGAACACCACGGTTGGAATTGCCTTTTTAGCAATGTATGTAAAAGCCTTTGAAGTTTTTTGAAGCAGCGCCAGCTCATCGGTATCGGAAGCCGCCCAGGCCCAGGGCGACAGGATCAGAAACAAAACAAAGCCGGCCGTAAATACAGAAAACATCCAAACACCGCTTCTTGGAATACGGTAATTACCTTTCATGATGATATTCCTCCTTTCTGGCCCATCGGGCAGGTGAATCGAAACGGCGAGCCCTCTTGAATTGCGTTTTACGCACCCCTTAGGGGGTTCAACACGGTGAGCGCATTGCCCGTTTCCATGCAGCTGAGCTGCGCGGAGCTTCTGTTCGCCGGCTTCACCTGTTTCAATTCGATGATATTATAATGTTCGCTGCATAGAAGGTTTGCCATAATAATAATTTTGGATGGAAAGCTGTCAAGGAAAATGCCTGAATTGTTTTAAAAAGAACGACATAAATCGTTGAGTATTTTAGGTTATATGTTAAAATGAGACCAAATTCAGGTATTCGTGGAATTGAGATATTTTCCTACATAGCTTCGCCAGGCCAACCGGCATAAGCAAATGCATTCAGTCCGGAGGAAAAAATGAGCACTAGAATCGGATTTATTTCTACCCGATTTGCCGGAACCGATGGCGTGACTCTTGAATCGGCAAAATGGGGTGAAGTATTGGAAAGGGAGGGCCATGAGTGTTTCTGGTTTGCGGGGGAACTTGACCGGGATCCTGCGAAAAGTTTTTTTGTAAGCGAAGCCCATTTCCGGCACGATCAAAATCAGAGGATCAACGAACGTATTTTTGGAAAAGTTTTTAGAAGGTCGTCGGTTACGGAAATGATTCACGCGCTCAGGTCTCTTCTTAAAGTTAACCTTTATGAGTTTATCGAACGCTACAACATCGAGCTGATCATACCAGAGAATGTGCTCGCAATTCCATTACATGTCCCACTTGGAGTGGCTTTGGCAGAGTTTATCGCTGAAACCCAGATCCCCACCATTGCCCATCATCATGACTTCTACTGGGAGAGGGACAGATTTTCTTTAAATGCCGTCGGTGATTACCTGCACATGGCGTTTCCTCCAAAATTGGCCAAAATAGAACATGTTGTAATTAACTCAGCCGCACAGGAGGAACTTGCTCACCGAACCGGTATTTCGTCAACCATTATTCCCAATGTTTTCGATTTTGACAATCCCCCTGTCATCAACCAGGAAAAATCCCGTGGCTTTCGAGAAAGCATCGGGCTTAGCCTGGAAGATACCATGATCCTGCAACCGACCCGGGTGGTTCAGCGCAAAGGTATTGAACACTCCATTGATTTGGTCCGGCGACTGAATGATCCCAGGCACAAACTTGTCATCTCTCATGAAGCTGGAGACGAGGGGTTCGAGTACTTTGAATGGTTAAAGGAATATGCGAAAAACCAGGGGGTAGATCTTCGTTTCATCTCCACCATGGTGGCCGATCCATGGCGGCGGGTGGATACCACCCCCGGCCGATATTCTCTTTGGGATGTTTATCCTCATGCTGATTTTATCACTTATCCCAGTGTTTATGAAGGATTCGGCAATGCCTTTCTAGAAGCGGTCTTTTTTCGAAAACCCTTGCTGGTCAATCGCTACTCTATATTTATTCGAGACATCGAGCCCATGGGGTTTGACCTTGTGGTGATGGACGGCTTCTTGACCTCAAAACAGGTCCAACAGGTAAAAGAAATCCTGAACTCTCCACAAAGGCGGGAACAGATGGTCAATCACAATTTCGATATTGCAAAACGTCACTTTTCCTATGAATTGCTAAGGAAACGCTTAAATGCGCTGCTGACAAATTTCTTTGGCACTTAAGCCGACCCTTCCCACATAGCCTATACATGGCATTCTTGTGAGCAGGTGGATTCAGAAATACACCTTATCTCTAGTTTTTAAAAACAAGACATTTTATTCCCCTTGACACGACAGATCGGATGATTAATTTTTAGACAAAAATCATCACAACTAATTGATAATATTGGTTTTATTTATAATATTAAGCCGTTTGCATACGATTATCATGAGTCGTTAAAACTTTTTTCGGCAAGCATTAGAATTTACCGAAGAAATTGCAGGTCAATATAGCAGATGAAGAACAGAGATCAAATCCTAAATATGCTGACAAAGGTCGATGACCAGTTTTCACTTTCGATTTACAAGAAAGCATATGAAATTGACGACCTGGAATTAGCTTTCAAAAGAGACAAAATAAAATTTAAACAAAATGATGACTCGGTAGACAGGGAATGAAATTTGAGCGTGACCGCTCAATGTGAAACCATATCCATTGAAAGGAGGGATTGAAGATGTTGGTAAGAAGAGCGTTTGATTTTCCAACCTGGGATTTTAGAAGAGCCTTTGAAGAGCTTGAACGCATGCGCCGTGATATGGATCGATTGTTTGAAAGCTTCGGGCAAAGGGCCTTCAGACCGTTTGGTGTTGGGGTTTTCCCGCTGATAAACCTCACCGAAGACAGAAACAACTATTACATCCGGGCTGAGCTTCCTGGAATGCGGGCCGAGGAGCTGAATATCTCCGTTACCGGAAACGGCCTGTCCATTTCCGGAGAGCGCAAGATACCGGCCGAAGGCGACAATGTGCGATACCACCGCAGGGAGCGCGAAGCGGGAAGCTTCAGCCGGATCATCGGACTGCCCGGTGAGGTGGACCCGGATAAGGTCGAGGCCAAGTTGAAAGACGGCATTCTGACGGTAATTGTTCCCAAGGCGGAAAAAGCGAAACCCAAACAGATCCCCATTAAATGATTCGCTCGAAACTCTTATAAAAAGGAGGGATGTGTCATGGCAACTGCGGAAAGTAAAGAGTTGCAGGTGAAACGGAAAAGCGAGCTGACCACTGCTGCCGAACAGACCACTGCAGGTCCCGTTTTTACACCGGCGGTGGATATTTTCGAAACCGAAAAACAGATCACCTTGCTTGCCGATCTTCCAGGAGTTAAAGCCGATGATCTTAAGATCGATCTTCGAGACAACACGCTTACCCTGTCTGCCGAAGTTCAGCCTTATGAGGGGACAAATGAGGAAGATATTCTCGTTGAGTATGAGGTAGGTAAGTATTACCGGCAGTTTACGCTGTCAGAGGCGATAGATCAGGATAAGATCGAGGCCGAACTGAAAGACGGAGTATTGAGGCTTATACTACCAAAAGCCGAGGAGGCCATACCCAAGAAGATTACCATAAAGACCGAATGATTATGTCTTAAGGGCCCTGGAGCAGTTACAAGATGCTGCTTCAGGGCCTCATAACCGGCCGACTGTTCTGCACATGGAGCTTTGTTCGATATAAAAAGGGGAGGTGATCGTATGCGGAAATGGCTTGTCATATTGTTACTCAACATGCTTTTGATTGTATTGTTTCCAAGCCAGTCCCATGCCATCAGCAAACCCATTTTTTTCGGGCAAATTTTTTAATACGGAGGTGACGGAGATGACCATAGCAGAGAAAGCAAAAGAAAAGCTCGATGAGGCCAGTCAGGAACTGAAGGCTGCTGTGGACGGACTCGCAGAGGAGGTTGCGGAACTTTCCGGCAGAGTCAAAGAGAAGCTTAAAGGCAGCGGTGAAGAAATGAAAGAGGTCGCAGAAGTGCTAAGCAAAGAGGTCAAGGAGCTCTCGGAAAAGGTCAAGCAGTTGATTCCAAAGCGCAGGCAAAGAGAACATTTGCCGGTGCGGCGAGTAGTAAAGAGTAAAGAGTATTATCCTGAAGGGGCAGATTTTCCTTTTGCAGAGTTTCGTCGTGAGTTGAATCGCCTGGTTGATGATTTTTTCAGAAGATTCGAATTTCCGCCAGACATGCAAAGAGGGTATTGGTTTCCGAGCCGTGGTGTTGCGGGTACCTTGTGGCCCCAGGTGGATGTTTGCGAAACCGGCGACAATGTCTTAATCAGGGCGGAATTGCCGGGAATCGACAAGGATGACATCGAAGTTTCAATTTATCGGGACAGAATTGTCATTCGCGGTGAAAAAAAGTCGGAAGAAGAAAGAACCGGTTACGGTTTCCATCACATAGAACGATATCATGGGGCTTTTTACAGGAGCCTTTCGTTGCCGTGGGAGGTGGATTCAGAAAGAGCGGATGCCACATTTAAAGACGGGGTGCTGACGGTTTCAATGCCAAAGAGTGCCGAAGCCATAAAACGTACAAAGAAAATCTCTGTTGTTTCGGATTAATACCAAACAGAATCGGCGTAAATGAAAAACAGTGTCTTCGATAGAGATGACCACAAGGCTGACGCATGCAAGAATATATCAGCATGAACTGAGCGGCAAAGAATATGATCGGCTTAAACGGATTGCCTGGAAAAATCATGTGTCTATTAAAGAATTGATTGTCGCTGCAATAAAATATTATCTTAAAGACTATTTTCATGAATTTGCCGTGCAAGATTCTTTTAAGATCGAAGAAGTATGGGTCGATGAGCAAACTGTCCGGTTTTTTTTGTGGATACCGTACTCAATGTGCAATGGGGTTGAACAATTCATGAAAGAAAAACAACAGTACATACAGGAGTTGACATGTATGGCAATTCACAGCTATTTGGAAAAAGGAATGGATAACAACGATGATTCAGCCGTTATCTCTTCTAAGTGATGTCTGTTGTGCTGACAGGGAAATCAATCTGATTACCTTAGAGAATGTTGTATTGCTTGCCGTTGAAATCGCACGTGAAGGCCGTGAGGGCCGCAAAATCGGTACCCTCTTTGTGGTATCCGACGCCGAGGAGGTGTTGAAACGGTCTAGAGATCTTATTTTGGATCCGTTGAAAGGCCACCCGGATAAAGTCAAGAGGATCGATGATCCCAATATGCGGGAAACGGTAAAGGAGCTTGCTCAGTTGGATGGTGCGTTTATTGTTTCCGATGAAGGTGTCGTGATTTCAGCCTGCCGGTATATCAACGCCTCCTCAAGGGGAATCACCCTGCCGCTTGGGTTTGGAACCCGTCATATGGCAGCGGCATCCATTACAAAAGCAACTAATGCAGTGGCCGTTGTTGTTTCCGAAAGTTCGGTGGTACGTTTATTCGACAATGGTGAACTGGTATCGGAAATCATTCCCGAGCTATGGTTTTTAACCAATTACCACCATCACCTGACCGGCCGCTACACGGAAAAGAGAGAACACGAACTGACGGTGGTCAGCAAGAAAAACTAAGGAGGCTGGAGTCTATGGCTTGGAGGCCAATTGTGAGCGAAGTGAACCGAGTTCTATAAGAAAGGACACAAAAATGCCTATTTACATATATAGATGCAGGGTATGCGGAAATCTGTTTGAGCAGTTGTACCTTTCCTTCGAGCAGGCCGAGCGAAAGACAGTCAAATGCCCGCAATGCAAAGCTGCCGCGACCAGAGATTATTCGACCCAACGGTTTTTTGCGCCTTCCAACCCGTATGCCAGCGAATTGGCCGAGGATGCAGAGGAGTACCGGGAGATGCACTACTATGAGAAGAAAAGGGACTGGGAGAAAGCCGCAAAAGCAGCAGAAGGGATAAGCGAGTTCGCAAAAAATAAATTCTTGCAAAAAGCTCAGCAAGCATCCTCGAAAAAATAAAGAAGCGACTATGGGAAATACGCAGTTTTTAAGGCGCGGTGCAAAAAACAAATTGCTTGTCTTTTTTAATAATTGAGTGTTAGAAAAGGGCTGCTGAAGGGTTTAAAAAAATAGAAAGAGGCTGTTCAGATGAGAAAGTTCAAGCTACCCACTTCTTGCCTGTTTTTTTGATTTTTTTATTAAAGATGGAGGTGTCATTTGGAGAAAAAGCATAAGTTTTCTATCTGGTATGTTTTGCTGGGCATATGGGTTGTATTGATCCTGCAAAATCTTCTTGCAGGCGCTCTTGCCATCCATACGATACCTTACAGCGAGTTTCTAAAACTGCTCAAAGAAGACAAGATCGCCGAGGTGGCCATAACCCAGAATCAGATTCAGGGGAAAATCAAGATTAACGGCGCCCCTCATGGTTTTAGCGGGCTGTTTCGAACCGTACGGGTGGATCCGGAGTTATCAAGTCTTCTGGAACAATACAATGTGACCTTCAAGGGTGAGGTGGAATCGACCTTTTTTCGGGATTTGCTTTCCTGGGTGCTGCCGACCGCCCTGTTTTTCGGGGTTTGGTATTTTTTCATGCGACGGATGGCGACCCAGCAGCCCGGATTTATGACTTTGGGCAAAAAGAAAGCAAAAATCTACCGCGCAGACGACCTTGGGGTTACCTTTAAAGATGTGGCAGGGGTAGACGAGGCGAAACAGGAACTTGTTGAGGTTGTTGAGTTCTTAAAAAATCCTGCTCAGTTTACCGAAATCGGTGGAAAAATGCCCAAAGGCGTCTTGCTGGTGGGGCCTCCCGGAACCGGGAAAACGCTGCTGGCCAAGGCGGTTGCGGGAGAAAGCGGGGTTCCTTTCTTCAGCCTGAGCGGCTCGGAGTTTGTGGAGATGTTTGTGGGTTTGGGTGCCGCACGGGTCAGAGATCTGTTTGAGCAGGCCAAACAGAATGCGCCGTGTATCATTTTCATCGATGAGCTGGATGCCCTGGGCAAAGCCCGGGGGGTTGGGGCTGTGGGCGGACACGACGAGAGAGAGCAGACACTGAATCAATTGCTTGTGGAAATGGACGGGTTTGATCCTAAAACCGGGGTTATTCTTATGGCCTCAACCAACCGGCCCGAAATTCTGGATCCAGCCCTGCTAAGAGCGGGAAGATTCGACCGTCAGGTTCTTGTGGACCGGCCAGACAAAAAAGGGCGAGAAGAAATACTGAGGGTTCATTTGAAGAATATCAAATATGAGCCGAATCTTGATCTTGAAAGGCTGGCTGCAATGACCTCCGGAATGGTGGGTGCGGATTTGGCGAATCTGGTCAACGAGGCGGCGTTGCTGGCGGTTCGGCGGAAAAAGAAGATAGTCACCATGGCGGAATTCGAAGAGGCGGTTGAAAGGGTCGTGGCCGGGCTGGAAAAAAAGAATCGCGTGATCAATGAGAAGGAAAGGGAAATCGTAGCTTACCACGAAATCGGTCACGCCATCGTCGCGTTATCTTTGCCCGGAACCGATCCGGTTCAAAAAATTTCCATAATTCCTCGTGGTATTGCTGCCCTGGGCTATACGATGCAGGTTCCGACAGAAGATCGATTTTTGATGAGCAGAGCCGAGCTGCTTAATAAAATCGCTACATTACTTGGGGGCCGTGCAGCCGAGGAGCTCATTTTTGAGGATATTTCCACAGGCGCCCATAATGACCTCGCAAAGGCGACAGATATCGCAAGGAGCATGGTCAAGGAATATGGCATGTCCGCCAGTGTCGGTCAGGTCTATTTTGCGCGTCAGAAAAGAGAAAAGTTTCTTGATATTGGAATGGAGGGTGCCGTTGAGTACAGTGAAGCCACAGCCGAAATGATCGATGCTGAAGTTCGGAAAATCATCAGTGAGCAGTACGAAAGGGCCAAGCAGATCCTCAATTCCAAGCGGCAGACTTTATCAAAAGGTGCTGCGCTTCTTCTTGAGAAGGAAAAAATTGAAGGAACCGAGCTGAAAGCGCTTTTTAATTCAGAGGGAAAATCCAGCTAAACCGGGGATGTAAATGATTCCTTACAGGGCAGGGCGTGGGTTTTTAATACACAGATCGATCAGATCCGAGATTTTTGCCGTTCCGGCGCACATCACCGTGTCTGCTCCACCCCAGTAGATTTTTATCGTTCCGTCTTCTTCAGGTACCGCTCCGCAGCAGAACACCACGTTGTGAACATAGCCGGTTACTTCCCAGGGATCTTCTGGTTGCAGAATCCAGCTGTCGGCTACTGCCAGAGTTTTTGAAGGATCGCTCAAGTCGTGCAGCGCCACCCCGAGTCGATAGATGGCACCATCCATGGTTTTGAATACTCCGTGATAAATGTTCAGCCATCCCTTATCGGTTTTAACGGGTGTGGTTCCAGGACCTATCTTCATTTCATCCCAGTGGTAGGCAAGAGGTTTTATAACAATCCTGGAATCTCCCCAGTGGATCATGTCAGGAGAATAAGACACCCAGATCGACCAGGGGGAGATTTCCGAATGCGGCCGATCAAGCCGCGCATATCTGCCTTTGAAGCGTTCCGGGAAAATAACTACGTTTCGATAATCGGCCTCGGTAATCAAAGAGACCCGTTCTATCTGTTTAAAATCGGTTGTCCGAGCTAAGCCAATTCTTACTCCATGTTTCGAATAGGCGCTGTAAGTGATATAATGCCCTCCATCCAGCGGGCAGATCCGAGGATCTTCCACCCCAAATTCTTCATATGCGGCAAAGGGTCCTTGTTTTGCCGGCACGAGAAAAGGCTCAGGATAAACATCGAAGCGGAAACCGTCCGTGCTTTCCGCCATTCCGATAATGGATCTTCCGTTGCGCAAATGTGAGCGGAAAAGCATGATGTAACGGCCCTCGTGTTTTACCACCCCGGCGTTGTTCACCGTTTCTACCGGGTACGGGACGTCTTTTTTGGTAAGAATGGGATTTTTTTCATACCGGTGGATGATGGGTTTTATTCGATCCGCCATGAGAACCTCCCATTATTGTCCCTTTCGATAAACGGGAGAAAAACCATCACCTTCGGGAGAATGCTTCGGTTCGATTTTTTCCATTTGCTCCTAAAAGCTGCCGGCTGCAAACCGGCACATAGCTTGCTTCAGTTGGTACAATGGTCCTTAAAGTTCGGGGTTTCCTAAACAGATTGATGTTTTTTAAGCCAGATCAGCAAATCGGAAAGATTTGCAGTGGCAAGTGCAATGCAGGTATCGGCCCCCCCGTAATAGATGCGAATCGTGTCTTCTTCCATTATCCAGCCACACGGGAAAACCACCTTGTTCACGTCTCCGAAAACCTCATAAGGTTCTTCGGGTCCGAACACCCACCGGTCGGATCGCGCGATAAGCCTTGTGGGGTTTTCCAGATCCAGAAGCGCAAGCCCCAAACGATAGATCGCTCCGCTTGCGGTCATGCGCACCCCGTGGTAGAGAATCAGCCATCCCTGGTCGGTTTTAAGGGGAGGGGGGGATAGTCCGATTTTGTTGGCATCCCACCAGCCGCCCTTTCGAGCGCGAATAAGGATTTGATGATCGCCCCAGTGCTTCAAGTCCGGAGAAAAAGATATCCAGATATGCGCCCCCACAGACGGGAATGCGGACACCGGCCGATGGATCATGGCCCAGCGGTCCCCGAATCGATCGGGAAACAGGGCAGCGTCCTTGTCTTCTGGCGGCATTACCGGACCCAGCCTTCGAAATTTCTTAAAATCCTTCGTGCAGGCAAGAGAAACCATAGGGCCGCCCCGTGAATATGCGGTGTAAGTTATTGCCCACTCATTGTGTTCTTCCATCCAGGTGATTCGTGGATCTTCAATACCCCAGATTTCTTCAGGGTATTTTTCCGGTTCGGGCATCAGGGTGGGCTGAGGATCGATTTCCCAGCCGCCGATACCGTCTTTGCTTCGGGCAGCGGTGAAATGAGATATGCCGCGTCTGTCTTCAACGCGCATCAATAACAGTGTTTCCCCGTTGAAACGGGTAGCTCCCGCATTGAATACCGTGTTTGCGGAATATGGAACATCTTTCACCGTGATGATCGGGTTGTTTTCGTATCTGCGAAAAAGCTCATCGAACGAGGATCGCGCCATTCTGCTAAAACTCCCTTTCAAGTTCGACCGGCTGTCCGGTGCGCTTGGCTTTGCGCGCAAGTCTGTAAGCCTGATTGTATTGTTTGCATACAACATCCCAGGATACCACCTGGTCCAGATAGCGTTTCAAATTTTCGCCAAGCTCAAGACGCAGGTTTTCATCGTATGCCATTCGCAATACTTTTTGTTTCAACATCTCTTTGTTCGTAAACAAAAGCCCCCCTTCGCTTTCCAGTGTCTGGGCGGTCAGCCCCTCCAGAGGGGCGGTGGTGATATACGGCTTGTTCACAGCAATGATCCGTGCCAGGGTTCCCGACTGGGTCTCATCTGTAGAAGGCAACACGATGAAGTCACATACGGCCATCATTTTATAATAAGCATCGCCTCTTGGAATAAATTCATGATAGTGGGCAATCCCTTTTCGTTCCAGTCGAAGCACTTCTTTTTTCCACTGCCTGTAGTCGGCTTCGTGGGCAGGATCCCGCATCGCTCCCGCGGCCAGCAGATCCCATTCCTGGCCGGTTTTAGATTTTATTTCCTCATGGATCTCTTCCCACATGTTTAAAAGAATATCCCAGCGTTTGTTGGATTGAATCCAGCCGATCATTCCCACCACATGCTCGGCCAGACCGATTTCCTCCAGGCCAAGCTCCTTGCGCAAGGCCGGAATTTCATGAACACCCCACCTTTTATCGGAACGCGTCCCATGAGGAACCACCATGATGTTTCTGGGGGTCTGCCAGCCATATCCCGGAAATGTCCAGTCGAGTCGCCATTTTTGATAGTGGCACTTGAACAGCACCACATCGCTGCTTTTACACAGGTCATAGATGAAGTTGGCCTCAAAATCTCTCAGTCTGCCATGCACCGTGTGGGGTTCCACAACAATGGGAAAATCACTGATGGCCTCCAGCAGTGTGAGAAATCCCTCATTGCCGTCACCGATGCCGCGTTCATCCCGGTATTCGTATAACCCGTATTCGTGTTCCAGATGAACCACATAGGGATTTAGTTCTTCGATCTTTTCCGCCACCGGTTTCCACCAGTCTCGGCGACTCATATCGATAAGCGGGAAAACACCTTTTCCTTTACCATCGGTGTGGCTTATAACCAGAACATCCCGTTGCGGGTTGGACTTCTGTAAAAACTCCCGCGCCTCTTCGGTAAACGTACCGATGCCGCACAGCCTCGGCGGATAGGAGCTGATCATAACTATCGGATAACGGTGATTTTGTTGATAGGTTCGCATGATGAACTAAATTTTAATACTGCATTTATTATGCCATTTTAAGCTGTCTTATAATGAATAATACAATCCCCCTGTGCTGCCATAACCGCATTTTCCGCCAGCAACAGCGCCAGAGGAATCGGGTTATGATGGTTTTTATGAGAACTTCAAAGGGATGTTGGTATCAGTTGCTGATTGGTGTATAATGGAATTGTGCGTTTCCAATTCCGTTGCACATCGGACAATCTGTTACTCCCAAGCCGCCGCATGCGTCACAGTCTTCGGTCTCTCCGCCGGCCTTGTAAGTATATCCGCGCCCTGCACATTTATCGCAGATTTCCTCTCCACTTCCTTTGCAACTGTTACATCGCTTGTTCATTGCCCATCGCCCTTTCATTCAGTTGGAAGGACCATGGTTTATTACTCTCCTTTAGGCACTTTAGATCACTTTAGATCACTTACAACTGGGTTTTTATTTCAACTGCCCCAAAGGGGCCACTTTTTCCGAGCAAACTCTCGGGAAAAGCGTAGAACCTTATCGCAAGCAAGGAATTATTACCTCTATCAAGTCTGTTGGAAAACCTCAGATGGGGTTGCCCCATACCTTTCAGGCATAAATCGTTTCTTTTGCGGGCAGAACCACCTCGGATTCTTCTTTTTCCTCCTTTTTTATCAAGACCTCCTGGCCAAACATTTCATACATCGTAAACAGAGAGATGAGCCACGACAGGGTAGATTCGGCACCCATGTTTTCATTCAGCCCATAAGATTCAAGCCCGTCGTGACAACCACCGGTTTTAAAATCATATACGGGGATATTTAAATCGTTCTTGCCCATGAACCAGTCGAAGCACCGCCGAGCATCTCTTAACCACTGTCTGTTCTTGGTAATACGGAAGGCATCAGCGCACGCTTCAATAAGCCCCATTACCTCGATGGGTTGCTGGGCAAAACGGGCGCGCTCTCCGTCGCGTCTCATCCAACCGTCGTTGCCGATAATCGAAAGATGGCCTTCAGCAGCAGTTTGAATCTCAAGAAGCCACTTCAAGGAACGAAAACCGGTATCCAGCATTTCTTTATCCTGCAAATCATACCCTGTAAGTATCAGAGCATGGGGCAATCTCGCGTTGGCGTAAGTCAATATGTCTTCTAACCAGGGCCATTTTTCAGACCCATTGTCCTTAAAAGCAAGGTGCAGCTTCTCTGATAGGGTTCTTCTTAGTTTTCTTACCGTTGCATCCCCTGCAAAAACTTTCAAGTAGTGGTGAATTCCAATAAGGGTAAACGCATAGGGTCGAGCGGCTTCAAAGGATTCCACGGCACGGATACCCTTGATAAACAGGTGAAAAGTCATTTCCCGAACAGATACGTCCGTTATGGTGCGCAATGCATATCCCAAAGCCAGCAGAGCGCGCCCATGGGCATCTTCACTTCCAGCCTCCTCCAGCCATCGTCGATCATACGACAGGAAGTTGCGAAACCGAAAATTCTTTTCGTTGAACGCATGAGTCATGAAGGAAAGGTATCTTATGATCAACGGCATCATCTGGCTGTTTTTTTGACAGTGATAGTTCATGCTGGCGGCAATCAGTGCGCGGGCGTTATCGTCCAGGCAGTAGCCATGATCCGGATTGGGTATTGAAAAACAAGCATGCTGTAAAATGCCCGTATCATCCGTCATGACAAAGAGGTGATTGAGGTTCACTTCTGGTATAGCATCCAGTTTTTGCGGCTTAAGCTTGAGGATGTACGGTTTTGGTTTCTCCAACTGTGCTTCCATGCACTGATTGATGAGCGTGATATAGCTACGTGCCACTTCCTTCCATATCATCGAACGACAATACTGATAGGCCGATTTCCGCATTCGATTTCGCTTGATGTCGTTTGAGAGCAGATCGATCACCGCTTTGGAGAGCGCATCTGCGTCTTTGAACGGAACCAGAATTCCCCTGTCGTCCTGCAGCATCTCTTCAGCATGCCAGTATGGTGTTGATACTACGACTTTTCCAGCGCCCATGGCATAACTTAGGGTACCGGAAACAATCTGTTCTTTCTTAAGGTAGGGGGTTACATACACGTCTGCGGTGGTAAGAAATTGAATCAGTGTTTGCAGATCCAAAAATCGGTTAAAAAACATGACGTGCTTCTCAAGCCCAAGCCGCTGAATGCGCTGCTGAAGTCCATGGCGATATTTTTCTCCCATGGATTTTACGATGTGCGGATGGGTTGCTCCCAGAACCACATATATGGCATCCGGGTGTTTTTTTACGATCTCTGGCATGGCATCGATCATGTATTCAATTCCCTTATCGGGTCCTAAGAGACCGAACGTGAGAATGACTTTGCGGCGTTCAAGGCCGAACTGGTCCTTGTAATAGCAGGAATCGACAAAAGGAACATCCGGTATGCCGTGGGGAATAACAGTGATCTTATTCTCAGGGATACTGTAAACCGCCTCCAAAAGCTCTTTGCCTTTATGGGTCATCACCGTCAGTCGTTCGGACAGATTTCCCAGCTCCACGATAACCGCTTTCTGATCTGCCGCAGGGCGGGAAAGAACCGTGTGCAGCGTGGTGATAATCGGCATTCGTAAATTATCAAGTAGATGGAAAACATGCGCCCCGCTCTGACCGCCAAAAATGCCGTATTCGTGCTGCAGGATCGCTACATCAATCTGATTTACGTTCAGAAATTCCGCAGCTCGAAGATAATCGGCCTGAACCCCTTCCCGGATCTCAAACTTGACACGATCCGGGTATTTATAGCCGGACTCTATGTCGTCCATGGCAACCGCGATCACTTTTTCCAAAGAAGACAGCTCGCGAGCCAGGGCTTCACAAAGATCATGAGTGAAGGTGGCAAGGCCGCACTTTCTGGGAAGATAGTTTCCGATTACCACAATCGATTCTGAGTTATGCGTAAACCCATCCATTTTGTTCTCCTTTTAGAAATCATAACAAATATAAGGCAATATTGAGGGGTATTTTGTTTTTTTCTAAGGATTAATTCTGGGGTGCTGGATTGATCAAGTACTGGAACGCTGAAAAATATCCGCTTTTCAGCCATCACTCCAATACTCCAAAAATCCCTGTAAATTAATAAACCCTCACAAAAGATAAGCTATCGGTTATAGGTCCATATCTTTAAGTGTTGCTTCATGCGCTTGCTCTTTTCTGAAACCTTACCTGTGACAGTTTCACCCGATCCGCTTCCGTATTTAGCACGGTTCGGTACACATTGATATAATTGTTTACCATGATTTCCTGCGTAAACCGCTCTTCGACCGTTTTGCGACATCGCCTGCGATCAATTTCGCCCAACCGCTTAACAGCTTCGAGTGCCGAATCGACGTCTTTTTCAAGAAACCCGTTCACACCGGGGGAGATGATTTCGGGCATGCTTCCTTTGTTGAAAGCAATCACAGGCGTACCGCAAGCCATGGCCTCTACCACAGAAAGTCCGAATGGCTCGTTGAAGTTGATGGGATGAAGCAGGGCCATTGCGTTTCCCAAAACCTGATTTCGCCTTTCGGGCCCCACGCTGCCGATATATTCCACATGAGGCGGCCGAATATACGGGAGAACCTGTTTTTCATAATATTCATGATCCTGGATGATTCCAGCGATAATCAATCTCTTGTTCGCCTTCTTAGCGATATCGATGGCTTCTTTTGTCCCTTTGTCCGGATGAATTCGACCGTAAAAGAGAAGGTAATCGTCCGGGGTCATGTTCAAGGTGAAATTTTCGATGTCTATACCGTGGTAGACGGTGGCGACATAAGTGAGTTCCTCTGCTCGATCCGCATTGCTGATGGCGACGTAATAAGAGGTTGCATCATACTTTCGGTATACGGGCAGAATTTTGGGGGATGAAAATCCATGAATGGTGGTCAGCATGGGGATGGATATCAATCGGCTGTATGTAAGTGGTACAAAATCAAAATGGTTATGAATCAAATCAAACCGATGGGCATTTTCAAAAACTTCGGAAATATGAAGACATTCCCAGACTTTAGGGTTCAAGTCTTTGTTTTCTTCATATCCCATGGGACAAACCGCATGAAGTTTTGCCCGGGTGATGGAGCCGGCTGTTGCAAACAGGGTAACATCCACCCCTTTCTGTACAAGTCCTTCGGTAAGAAGCGACACCACTCGCTCCCATGGGCCATAATGTCTTGGAGGTGTTCTCCAGGCGATAGGAGATAACATTGCAATCCGCATAGAATCATTTACCCCTTTGCTTTCTCATTTCAGATGATGGTTTTCCATTGTTTCAAAAATCATCAGACCTGCCCCGGTAAAATGTATGCAAACAATGCACACCGATGATCCCCCTTTCGGATAATCCTTCTTACCCTTTAGATGAAGCTTGCCCAAACATGAGATAAGCGCTGAGCCTTGTGAACTCTTAGCTCCAGTGAAACATCACCGTGGCAAGCCCGCTGTTGACCTCTACTGTTTGTGTTTTCTTCACTCCCTTATAGGTGGAAATTATTTTGTATTTTCCAGACGGCAGGCGGGCAAACAACCATGGACCGTCAGTTTTTGTTTCCATGATATGGTTTCCCGAAGCATCTTCAACAATGACTGTTATTCCCGAAAGATAATTCCCCTTAAGCGTGGCAAAGATAAGTTTCAAATTGTAATCTTTAACCAGTTTTTTCATCTCATTTCGTTCATCGACACCTACTCCGCCGCTTACATAGGCCACGCCTGTATCGGTTCGATTAACCTGAAGGAATTGAGCCGCATATGCGGCACAGAAGGTCATTCCAAGGAAAATCAAACCTACCACCAATGTGATAATTATTTTCCTGTTTTTCATAGCTCTCCCTCCTTTCTTGTATCAGGAGCAGACAATAAAGCCTGCTCCTGTGGTTTTTACCCGGTTTTTTTCCATCAATACATATCCTCGTCCATTGCCTGAGATGAGGCGGCCGGCTCCTTTTTCTTCTCCGGTTTTTCGGCCACAAGAGCCTCTGTTGTGATCATAAGACTGGCCACAGAGGCCGCGTTTTGCACTGTCGGTACCTGGCAACAACTGCACCTTATATCATCCAAAAGCAGAACTTTTAATTATCTGGAATCGGAGGGCTGAAATCGGTGTGTTCAAAAAGAAAAATTTATCTTGCTTCTTCACATCACGACCTTTCATCGTGCCCTCCATAAAGATATTTTGAAAAAGGAAGATAAATTCAATAAAGAACATAACAGAAATTTTAATAAAAAACTAAATATGGATTCTTAAATGTCAAGTCAGTCTTTTGATATGCTCTTGACACGGTTTCTGCTGTGTTTATTATTTAACTTAAATTTTTAACTTGTCCTCAAAAATTGAAGACCCGGCAGCCCCGCTTAAGCGGGATCTACACCCTTGTTGGGTCGTAGCCGATGGCGAAGCACAATACGCTTCGACAAGCTTAAGGGGAATGCGCTCGCCCTGTTGAATCTCCGAAGGAGTGCGCAAAAGCGCAATTCAAGAGGGCTCGCTGTTTCGGTTCAACGATTTTTCGTTTCACCTTGGTTTTATTGTCTTGAAAATTCTATAAGTTGTTTAAACAGTCAAACTGAAGTCTTCGCCAAACCCCGTTGTAGAATAACAACTTTTGTCTGAAACCTGTAAGCTGGGTTTGATCGTGTGCAAGAAGCATTTTGCCATGTGTTTTATGCGACTACGGGGTAAAGGCAGGGGTTTTTTCGCATTCTCCCCTGTGGCAACAATAAGATAATAGGTATGCAGAGTACCGAGCATAACGTAAAGTATAAAATGTGATGTCTATTTCTGTTTAAGGGAGGTGTGGCATGAAAAGAAAGGATGATCGTAAAAAGCAGCTGCTTGAAGAAGAAGCACACGATTTTGTAGAAAGTAATGATACAGATGCCACCCCGGAGGAGTCATTTGATGTAAATGCTTTTTGTAAATCCCTTAGAAGACTAAAGATACCCACGCTTGAGGATTATCCGGAGCTGAAACGTATCATAGAGAAATACAAAGAATACCGCAAGGCGGCTTGATAGCTTTTGTCGTAAAGGAGAGTGAGAGCATGTACGAAGTGTATATTGATCACGATAGTTGTATAGGGTGTGGAGAATGTAAGGAAGCATGTCCTGAAGAAGTACTGGACCTTACGGATTACTATCCGATTGTTGTTGACGAGGAGGGTTGTGCTGGCTGTGGGAACTGTGTGGAGGTCTGTCGGCAAGATGCCATATTTGTGAATAAAGTGAAAGAACCGCTGGAGGCAATCGTTTGATACGAAAATGGAAACAACAATGAAACAGCGCGAGGGTCCAGATCATTTCATATGGGATGTACTGAAGATTTTGATCCTCCTTTTTTTGCTCCTGGCCGCACTGACCGTGGTGAACCACTTTACGTATGAGATGGATGATAATTTGGAAAAGCCGGCATATGAGCAACAACAATCAGGACCCAAGGGAATCATCCTATACCAGAGGGGGGGAAAAATCGTTAAAACCGAAAAGGAAAATAATTCTTAAAAACAGTATTGACAAGCATCACAGCAAAAGTAAAATACTTCTTTCCGGAATCATGGGAGTTGGTAAAGAGCCTGAATTACTTTATTTACCGAAACGAATCTTATGTACTCTTTTTTATGTGTAAGTCCATACAGATATGCCGTTTAAGGGGGTATCATACTTAGGGTTTAATTTACAGCATCTTGACATGACCACCGAACATCTCAACGTTACACGGCTTTCCACCCATCTGTTACCACAGGAAAATAGGGTCATTATCCGGTATTTTGAGCCGAATGATCCAAATCGAAAACTGGGTATCCTCGAAAGGATTCTGCGGCTAAGCGATGAGCAGGTCTCGTTTCAATTGTCCCAGGCCTTTGAGAATTACCGAATACGGCATCGGCAGCTCGAGGAGGCCTTTTACAACCATTACAAAGCCGTATCACACTGTGTTCCTCGGGATGAAACAGCGCTTTCCAGAGAAAGACGGTTGCTCATTGGCGCCTATTTTACAATGGAATATTCCTTTGAATCTTCTGCTCTGTCCAACCCCTCCATCGTGGCGTTTCCAGATCAGAGCGATTTGCCGAAAGGGGCCGTTCGATTTCTCATGAGCCTTCGCGCAACAGGTGAAGGGCATCTGTCTTCTATTGTATTTCGACGAGGGATTATCGAATCGCAAAATGGTATTATATTCGATCCCCAACCAAGGTATGCCTATTGTGCAAGACCGATTCCAAACCACAGGTATCACAAAGGGTGGTTTTTCCAGAGGCTTATTGAGATGGACATCTATCAGGATGTTTGCCGGCTGGTGCTGGATAGGCTGCCCGAAGAATTCCACCTTGAGAATTTGTCCAATGCGATTGAGAAAGTAAAACAATCCGTCCAGCTGCCCCCCTCGTCTTTATCTGTTTTCGAAAAGATGATCTGGCTTGCGCAAGCCAACTATGAATTGCACTTTCCATCGGACTGCATGCCATCGGAAATTGTCATTTTCCCTTCTACTGAGAATGAGCTCAAGGGAATGGAGGATTTGCGCATGGTCCGCTTTGTCGATGACGACGGCGCTGTCCGATTTTATGGAACTTATACGGCATTCAACGGCAGCGGTGTTTTGCCGATGTTGATCGAAACCAAAGATTTCTCCAAGTTCAGCGTTAAGACCTTAAGCGGTTCCTGTGCCAGAGACAAGGGGATGGCCCTGTTTCCCAGGAAAATTAACGGAAAATACATGATGATATCCCGGCATGACGGTGAAAATTTATACCTCGCCGTTTCACCAAGCGTGTATTTTTGGGACAGGGCTCGAAAGCTTCTGGAGCCACAAGAGCCCTGGGAGGTCGTACAGCTTGGCAACTGCGGCTCACCTGTGGAAACCGATGCCGGATGGATCTTGCTTACTCACGGAGTCGGGGCGATGCGCCAATATTCCATCGGAGCCGTCTTGCTGGATCGGAACGATCCTGCACGAGTACTCGGAAGACTCAGAAATCCTATCTTGTGCCCCTCCGGAAGTGAGCGGGAGGGCTATGTCCCCAATGTGGTGTATTCCTGTGGATCGATTATTTGTGGACAGTGGCTCATTATTCCCTATGGTATGTCCGATTCCCGTACATCTTTTGCGGTTGTTTCCGTCAAGGAATTGATTGACAGGTTGATAGACAGCGGACCATGAAAACCTGTTCCTGAGAATTACAAATCACACCTGCCTGCGCTTAAGCAGTGCGGGCAGCACCACGCCCGCAGTTTTTGCCCTCCGGTTCAAGGAGCTGACGGCAATTTTCAGTTATACAGAACGACATAAGTCATTGCATATACACAGTGTCAAGCATGTTTGCTGTACCGGATTTTCAAAATCAGCGTTACAAAGGGCGTGTGCGCAATTTATTATGACCCTGTGTATAAATGCAATCAAAGGACTTAGATCTTTTCAAAAGACCGACGTCCATATTTTTAAGTGAATCCTGCATGTTAATTGAATATGTATTGAGATGGCTTACGATGTCTGGATCCTCCACGATCGATTCGGCATTTTGATGGGTTGGGCTCGCTTCGGTTTTCTTTACGATATTCCGTAAACATCCAGGATTATCGATTACCATACAGGGCATTTGATGGTTCGTATTCCAGGGTTGCCCCGATCTGATCTCTTTGAATAAGCGGGAATTTAAGGCATCCCAAAGATGGCCGCCTCTATGATAGATATTCTTAATATTATCCACTGCAAAGTGAACAAACACACAGGGTTCGATATCTCCGTTGGCATTTATATGAAAGTACCCGCCCCCTGATCGAGCACCGGCCAGGCATCCATCCACATAGGGACCATCGTTCCAGAAATCGATCAGAAAAATCGGATAACTGCTGCGGATCTCCTTTATTTTCTCATGAAGGCCAATCCTCTGTCTCGGATTTAACATCAGTTTGGGATCTGGATTTAATCCAATGGGTACATACTGGAAGAACCAACCGAACAACACGCCTTTTTCCAACAACAAATTGTAGAATTGATCTCTCATAAGTGTGGAATAATTATAGGAGGCGGCTACCGTTGAAATCCCAAAAATGACACCGGCTTTTTTCAAATAATCCATGGCGTCCATGATTTTTTGAAATGTTCCCCTGCCTCGGCGATAGTCGGTTTCCTGTTGAAGTCCCTCGCAGGACAGAACCGGGGCAATATTGCCAAGACCGGCGATTTCCTCCGCAAGCTGGGCGTCGATTAGCGTGCCGTTTGTGAAAACCTGAAAATAGATATCGTCATGTTTTCCAAAAAGCTGCAGCAGGTCTTTGCGAATAAACGGTTCTCCTCCGGATACCGTCACAAAATAGATTCCCATGGTTTTGGCATCTGTCAGTATGCGGTCGACAGTCTCGAAGGAAAGCTCATCCCGTGGGCCGTAATTTCCGGCATAGCACCCAACGCAGTGTAAATTGCACCGCATGGTAGGAGAAACCACAAAAAAGAAAGGCTCGCTGATATTGTGTTCTTTTGCAAAATTTTTTCTCTGCGTATTTCCTCTGAAAACCGCGTTGATAAAAAAGTTGTTGATCAACCGCTTGCGGCACAGGGGGTTTACCTCCGCCAGAATGTCAAGAAACTTAAGGTAGGGGTGGTCTGCTGCAAAAGCTTTTTTAATGGCATCGATTGCATGGCCGTAAACATTGTCTCTATCCAGCTTTTCTGCGATCCTGAGAAGTCTGTTTACGGCCTTTTTGCCGTGAAACTGGATCAGAACATTACCGAGCTGCCCGACAAGTTTCTCTCGGGTGCCGTTTGAAATATGAATGATTGCCTTCATTTTTTACAACCATTCGATTCCAGTTTTTCAATAATAGGTCCATCCACTCCTTAAATGAAAGATATCTGCCGGTGGCTGGATCATAACGAGATTTTAGCGGTTTGCTGTTCCTTTGACTCCTTTCGAGCTGGGTTTCAAGAATATGCTTCACATTTTCTTTGGAATATCCGTATTCATCGGCTAAGATCCTTGTACCAAGCGCGTTTCGGTTCACCGCAGCCATCTGCCACAGCGCCATTGCCCGGAAGTTCTGAACCTCCTCTTCCCTCAGGCCGCAGGATGCGGCCAATTGGGCGGCCCGTACGAAGTTATGGCGCTTGGCCTCGAATTCGAGCTCCTTTTTTGCATTTTCATCGTGCATATCACATGGATCTTATTTCCTGTCGTATAAACACGGTGTATGATATGGCAAAACAGATTGCCGTGATCGCAATCAGCGTTATGATATAGGGCATTACCACCAGAACGCTTTGCGCCAAAGAAAGCGGGCCTGAAAACCGTGCAATGGACAAACGCTCCATTGGGCCCATGGTGATAAGGGATCGGGTGGTTTTGAGTTTTGGATCCAAAACGGTAGCCGTCGCGTTGCTGTAAAGCTCCATGGGTGAAGTCATTGTAACGGCTCTTATGATTTTAGCCTTTCTTAGCAAGGCTTCGGTTGTTGTTTCCGTGCTGTCGGGAGTGATGGCATTGGCTACCACGCTTGCACCAAGGGAAATGAAAAAGGAAAAAAAGATCCACACGGCCAGCGCGGCCAGCGCGGAAGTGGCAATGCTTCTAAAAAGAATGGAGAACAAAATGGCCACTGCCAGCCAGAACGATATATAGACGATACTGATAACCATGTAAATTAAGATTCTCCAGAATTCTTCGATCCCCGGGATGACACCTACAGTGCTCAATCCCAGCCCGGTAACCACCAGCACAATGGAAACCAGCATAATCGCAATGGTAATGACCCCCGCCAGAAATTTTCCGTTGATCACAACATCTCTGTATATCGGCTGTGAGAGGAGTTTGCTTAGAGTACCTTCGTTGCGTTCCCGGTTGATGCTGTCAAATCCCAAAACCAGACCGATCAGCGGGCCGAAAAAGGCGACAAACTGTACAAGGGAGAATAACGCACCAGAGGAGGTGAAAAGCATCAGGAATACAAACTTCGGTTTGGTTACCCCTTCGAGTTCCTCCTTGATGTTGAGTCCGACCATGTAAGCGATGATCAGGCTTACCATGGCGATCAGAGCAAAGAGGATCATAAACCGGTAGCTGCTGAAATGATCGGCAAGCTCCTTTTTTACGATCGTTTTAATTCCTTGCATATCAGACCTCCTTGAAATATTTCATGTAGATCTCCTCGAGTGTAAACTGCTCTTTGCCGATACCAAGTTTCTCTTGTGCCAATTGCTCCATGGGGCCGCAGGCAACCATTCGCCCCCGGATCATGATTCCCACCCGATTGCAGATTCTCTGCACCAGGTGCAGCATGTGAGAGGACAGCAGCACCGTCATTTTGCTCTCCTTACAGAGCCGATCAATCAATTCCATCATTCTGTTCGTGGCGTCCGGATCAAGGCCTAGGGTCGGTTCATCAAGAAATGCAATCTTCGGCTCCTTGATCAACAGTTCGGCAATGCCAAGCCGTTGACGCATACCTCGTGAATAGGCGTTTATTTTCTTGTCGGCCTCATCATCAAGACCCACGGTTTTCAATGCCTCTTCGATCCTTCTTTCTGCAGCATCCGGGGGTATGCGATTTAAATCCGCAATGAACTGCAGTGACTGTATGGCGTTTAAATCTCCGTAAAACCCCATGTTCTCAGCCAAATAACCGATCTGTGATTTTACTTTTATTGGATCCCTTGCAGGATCAACCCCCAATACGGTGGCCGAGCCGCTGCTTGGTTCCGTCAATCCCAACAGCATCAACAAGGTGGTGGTTTTCCCGGCACCATTGGGTCCCAGAAAACCGAATACTTCCCCTTCCGACAACTGAAAGGAAAGATGGTCGACCGCCACCTGTCCATTGTATATTTTTGTTAAATCCTTTGTTTCAATGATTGCATCTGTCTGCATTTTAGCGCCTCCCCAACCAGCGGAATAATCCTGTAAGTCCAATTACGATAACGATAATGGCCGCAATCCCTATCCAGCCCCAGGCGGTTGAACCATGAACGGTAACCCTGAAATCAATCGGCTTTGAGACCTTCTCTCCTTCTACCTTCACCCCGACGGAATAATCCCCGTGTGTTGCGTCTTCATGAGGTGTAATTATCACCTCCACCTGCTTGAGGTCGCCGGGCTCGATGGCTTCGATTTTTTCGGGTTCAAACGCCACCTTCCAGTTCTCAGGGGCAAAGGATGCCAGCTTTATGTTGTGATTGGTGGCTGTGCCGGTGTTTTTTATGTAAATGGACATGTTCGCCGGCTTCCCCTTTCGAGCATCAAGCGCCAGAGCACCGCTGGGGGTACCCACCTCAAGCCCGTATGTACCGGTTAGAACCACCATCAATTTGGCTTCTGCCGAGGCGTTGCCTGAGGAGACTCGCACATTTATGGGATATTCGCCTGCTTTGGCCCTAAACAAGGGTTTCACAACCACTGCTACCGTCTTGCTGCCATCTTCTTTCAGGCGAAGGCTTGAAATGAATTTATCTTCATATGCGGGCTTGAAATTGATGCTCCAGCCTTCAGGTCCAGTGGCCATCAGATCGAAAACAGCTTCTTTATCAAGCTTGCTGTCAACATCCATTGAAAACTCAAACTTTGCATCCGACGGCCCGCGCAACACCGGATAGGAAGTGGTCAATTTTACACCCTTGGATTCTTTTTTACCTTCTTTTTTCTTTTCTTCTATTACATCGATGGTAATGTCCTGAGCCATCTTGAACTTGCCGTCCAGGGTTTTGGCTTCAACCCTGAATTTGTAATTACCGGGCCTTGCCTCATCACCGATCGGCTCGGCTTCAAAGGTAAGGGTCCTGTCGTCATCTGCAGGAACATGAACCCCCATCACAGTAAATTGATAGGTTTTAATTCGAGCTTTCCAGTTTTCGGGTTTTTCAGCAACCCACACCTCAACGGTTTCATCCTTCCGTCCTTTGTTATGAAAAATCAGATCGATGCTTACCTCATCTTCATCCGAGGCTATTTCCACCCCGGGATGCTCAGCAGCCATTACAATGAGTCGTTCGGGTTTTTTCTCATCTTCTTTTTCCTCGGCATAGGCCGCGGCCTTGAGCCAGGGAACCACCACCAGGCTCAGGACAAGAACGAATAAAACCGGAAACATTACTGGTAGCTTGTTTCGATACATTAGCCTCCCTCCTTCTTTTATCTGATATTCACAATAGCCATGGGAAAATGTCATATCTTCGTATCAATGAATGTCTGTCCGCGCATCATCTTTGCTATTTTCTAGCGCCTGCCCAACCATCTGAACAGACCGGTCAGCCCCAGAACCACTCCAGCGATAATACCGATGCCGATCCAGCCCCATGCGGTTGAAGCGTTTACGGTCACCCGAAATTCAATAGGCTTTGTTACCTTTTCACCTTCCATGCTCACATTTACGGAGTAATCTCCCACCAGCGCCTCTTCATAAGGCGTGATGGCCACATCCACCGTTTTGACTTCCCCTGGTTTTAACAGCGGGATTTGTTCGGGTTTAATCTCCACTTTCCAGTTTTCCGGTTTAAATGATAAAAATTTAATGTTGCTATTGGGGGCTGAACCGGTGTTTTCAACATTGATGGAAACATTTGCGGTCTTTCCCTGCCGTGCGTCCAGCGACAGCAGACCGGTTGGAGTGCTTACTTTCAAATCATAGGTTCCGGTAAGGATGGTGGTCAGTTTGGCCGTTGCATTCGTCTTGCCGGAAACAACCCGTACGTTTATGGGATATTCGCCTGCTTTGGCGTCGGGAGCTGGTTTTACTTCGACAGCAACGGATTGACTTCCGTGCTCCTTTAAGCGCAGGCTTGAGATGTATTTATCTTCCCATCTCGGTTTGAAAAGAACATCCCAGTCTTTCGGTCCTTCTGCGAACAGATCGAACACGGCCGCCTTATCGAGTTTGCTGTCGACCTCTATTAAAAACTCAAACTTTGCATCCGAAGGCCCTCGCAGAACCGGATACGATACTGTGAGTTCCAGATCTTTTGAACCTTCTTTTTCCTCCTCCTCCTCGCTTTTTACTTTGATGATAATCGCCTGGTCGAATTTGAATTTACCATCAGGGGTTTCGCCTTTTACCCTGAATTTGTAATCTCCGGGTTTTACATCTTTCGGAGGTTCGGCTTCAAACGTCAAGGTTTTATAATCGTCGGATTTAACGAAGACTCCCTTAACCGTGTATCGATATGTCTTGATCCTGGCTTTCCAATCCTTGGGCTGTTCGGCAATCCAAACCTTGACGGTCTCATCGCTTCGGCCCCTGTTGGTAAACCGGATATCCAGACTCACCTCGTCTTCGTCCGGTGAAACCTCTACACCAGGATATTCTGCCGCCATTACGATAAGCCGCTGGGGCTTGTCCTTATCTTCGTCGTCTTCTTTTTCTTCATATGCACGACCTGCTGGCGGCATGAGAAACATCACCAGCGCAACGATTAACATGAGATTGAAAACTCGACGGGGAAACATACCACGCATCTTACACCTCCATTTCAGGGTTAAAAGTCCTTGTCAAAGCCTTAAGTTATCGAAAACGGTGTAATTTCAAGCACAATTTTATCTGCTGAGATGAGAATCGTGTTACGGGGGTTTTGGCGGAAACGGGCCTGAAGCCAGGAATGAATTCTTTGATATCAGATAGAATCCAGTAAAGAGGTAGTTCGTTAAAAAGCGGGTTTTTGAAAGAAGAGGACATCCTTTATAGGAATTATTTTTCATAACCGCCTCCAAGTTGATGCAACCATCCCATTTGGCCCTTGATGAGCACTTTACTGTATTCGAAGTGTACTTTAATTGGTGTTATATGAAGAGCAGCCGATAAAAATCCTTTGTGTTAAATCAAAATAATTCCAGGCTTAATTTTAACAAAAACGATAATTCCGAATTGTTTTCTGTCAAGGACATTACGGCGAGAATATTAATGGTCATCGATAGTTGATGCTTATTAAATCCCGTAACATTTAAGCTCTTTTAAAAATTTAAGGCTTTAAATTGTACAGTGCCACAACCGGTGAGATTTCCTTTTTAAACCGTGAAACTGTTTGATAAAATTAGGGTAAGCCTTATTTTCGAGTTTTTCACGAAGGAAAAAAAGGAATCTCGCCGGTTTTTCTAAGGCCTGCAGGTCAAATGGCACACACCAGCGGGGGTTTCAACCGCATAGGGAAAATATTTTCGTTTAAACCACAGTGCCACGTTTACCAGGCTTATAAGCACCGGTACTTCCACAAGAGGACCGATAACCGCCGCAAAGGCCTGACCCGAATCGATGCCGAACACCGCCACCGCCACTGCAATGGCCAACTCGAAGTTGTTTGAGGCAGCAGTGAAACTAAGCGTGGTCGACTGCTCGTAGGTGGCTCCGACCTTCATGGAAAGGACAAAGGAGACGAAAAACATCACCACGAAATAGATGCAGAGGGGTACGGCCACCCGCAAAACGTCAAGAGGCAGCTGCACGATGTATTCTCCCTTCAAGGAAAACATCACCAGGATGGTGAAGAGCAGGGCGATCAGGGTGACGGGACCGATCTTGGGGCAGTAGATCTTCTCGTACCAGTCTTTGCCCCGGGTCTTAAGGCCGATCACCCAGTTCTGTATCAATGAAAGAGCCAGTACCTTTACGTTTCGGAATACCTGCGGCAGTTGCTCGTATCTCACCTTGGCAAGCGGGGGGTACATCATAAGAATCAACCCGACGGCAATGGGGATGTTGGTGGTGTCAACCTGGAAGAAGTTGATGACTTTCCGGATGCCAGGAAACAGGTAGCCTCCCATTACCCCCGTGAACATGGCCATGAAGATCCAAAGCGTCAAGAACCTGTCCAGAAACGACAACCGTTTGTTTTCAGACATGCTTTTCCTCCAAGAGTCCAAATCTTGCTTTATTGGCTGATCCGGATTTTAATGTCTTTCCTGATGGTGATGTGGTGATATAAACAAATTCGATACATGTCAACACACCTGCTGTTTCTTTTACGGCAGCGACAGTTACATTTCATGACAAGAATCGATGGAAAAATAAAATTGGAAAAAGATCCTTGACATGAATATTTAAGTCAATTAAGATTTAATTAAAATTTTACTTAAATAGTTTTGCATGTCACCTTTTTCAACATGTTTTAAGGCCCTTGGCGATGCAACCCGGTTTAAGATCATTGAGCTTCTTTTGGGTCATGATCTGTGTGTCGGGGCACTTGCACGGCGTTTGAAAGTATCCGAAGCGGCCATATCTCAACATCTTAGAGTGCTTAGAGAAGCCGGGCTGGTGCGAGGAGAAAAAAGAGGGTACTGGACCCATTACACGGTTAAGACCGATGTGCTGGAAAAGATCGCCGATGATTTGAAACAGATGGCGGCCCGAGAAAAGGCATCTGAAGGAGTCTGTTTCAGGACATCGCCTCAAACAAACAAACAAACGACAAAGGGGGTGATTCATATGTGTAAAGACTGCTGCGAACATCCGGAAAAGTTGAAAGGAAAACCAGAGGATTGCAGCCCTGAGCAGATTCGGGAATGTCACGGTGATACCCGAGAGCATCCCTGTGAGACGGAAAAAAAGTAGCTGAAACTGTGATCAGACGGCAGTGGGCTGCAGCGGGCACACACCCCGAGTATTATGTAGATTCTGGTTCATAGCCGAAGCTTGTTATTTTTGCTATAAGCAGCGAGTTACCATGTATTATTTGTATGCTGTCACAGCAGCGGCGGTTGCTCTTTCCTTTGTTTTTGACCGCAAAAAAACAATCAATGCTCTTCGTATCGCGCTTAAGCGGTTTATTAAAATTCTTCCCGCATTTGTGACGATGCTCATTTTTGTGTCCATCACTTTATTTTTGATTCCAGATAGCGTTATATCGAACTACCTTGGGAATACCAATCGGTATATCGGTGTGCTGATCGGAGCCGGCCTGGGTTCTATCGCATTGATGCCAGGCTTTATCGCCTATCCGTTGTGCGGAATTCTGCTTAATAAGGGTGTTGCCTATATGGTGTTGTCTGCTTTTAGCACCACCCTTATGATGGTGGGAGTTATGACCTATCCGGTTGAAAAAACATATCTTGGTGGCAAAGTGGCGTTGATCCGCAACCTGATCAGTTTTGTCATAGCCCTTGTGGTGGCGGTGGCGACCGGTTTGTTTTTCGGCGAGATTCTTTTATGAAAAAGGCAAAATTGCTTCTATTCAGCAGCTACATCGGATTTGTCATTGTATCCAGTACCTTGGGCTTTGCTCCCGGTGAAAGAATCGCTCAAAATTTCATCTTATTTTCCATCCAGATGCTAAAGATCCTGCCATGTGCCTTCATACTTATAGGCCTTTTCGATGTGTGGGTTAAAAAGGAAACTGTAGAGAAGCATATGGGGGCCGAATCGAGCATCCGGGGTTACATCTGGGGTTTGCTGCTTGCGGGTACCACCGTCGGAGGCCTATATGTGGCCTTTCCGGTGGCCTGTTCGCTGTACCATAAAGGGGCAAGATTGAGTGTTATTTTCACCTATATCTCCGCTTCGGCTATATGCCGGATTCCCATGACCATATTCGAAGCATCTTTTTTGGGCATCAAATTTTCCCTGATCCGCCTGCTGGTGTCCCTGCCTCTTGTGATCGCAAGTTCCATGCTGCTGGGAAGCTTTCTTGAGAAAAAGGCCTATCGCATAACCGAGGGACGATAAGTTTTAGGTGTCAAATTTCGACTAGGGTTTAACGGCCTACTTTCGTTATGTTAGAAGGAAGCTATGAAGCTTTGAGGCATGCCGCGACAGTTTCGGCATCGGACAAAACAAAGCGGGACCTGCTCAACTATTAGTTGAGTGGCAGTCAGGGATGCTGGCTGACCGGCAAATCGCCGACAGGTTTGGCCCATAATTCCTACTTATTACAACGAAACGACAACGATCAACATGACAAGGACTATTGTTCCTACTATAGTGCCGTGAAAAGCGATTAAGGTTTTTGAGAATGTCACGGAAAGCCGGGGATCTAGCTGATTCACAACGGGGGCCGTATTCATCCCGTATTCCGTGAACGAAAATTGTAGCCCATAAAAATTTGGTAATGTTCAAAAGTTATGGCATGCATGAATTTCAGTTTTAATGATTTGGATGTTGAAATTTCCATCGATGCCCAGTTTTTGTTTCTAGTATTGTTCCCATTTATCTTTACGCTACATTTTGAGGACAATCATTTTTGACATTTTGGTCACTGCAGCATCCTCGATGCTATTAATAAGAGACTAAATGAATCGGACAAAGCTATTACAGTAAAAGAAGATCATCTTAAATGGTATCACCGACATAAAGCCCAGCCACTTCCACCGGTTAAGAATTCCGCCAGCAGTCATTGAGAGCGCAGCTATTTATAGCGAGCGGTTATAGAGTCCGCAGGTGCATCTGCTCTGCGGGAAGGGATTCAAACCGGATAAAGGGCTGTGGCTGCTTTCCAGATTCACGGATCCTCAACAGATAATCGCGCACGCTGGCAGCCTGGCTCGGTATAGTAGTTCTGTCTGCGGTTGCGAGGAATAAAAAACTTGCCGCAGTGAACACAGGGAATCTGCTCCATATGGCTGCTCCAATCAAAGCGATGAGTAAAAACAACTATATGGATACTTTATTTCTCATCTGATTTAAATGAATTTAAATGAAGCGAATCAAATGGATGGAATTAAACCGTTGAAGGTGGCGGAAAATTATATCGGTGGAATTGGATGGGAATTAAATCGGTGATCACAGCAGGATGATCCAAATTGTCAAAGAACAAAGACTAAACGCAAATAGAGCCTTGGTGGCTATGGCTGAAGGAGACGTATCAGACTAACACCTTTTTTCTCTTGACTTGTCTGAAACAGTACATGAATTAATAACTCTCTACAGATTGCAATTTCCTGTTTTACGGCAATATGAGTTCGATACTTGGTATGATCAAAACGGCCGCATTGTATTCACCTGCAATAAGGGCTTGAATGGTGTATGGTTCTCCCGATCCGAATGGATCGAAATCAAGGACATGAAAACCGGCACGGTGGAGCGCACCATCACGGACGATACCCTGCCCGGTGGACCTCGTGAGCGCACCATTGTCTACCAGGCGCCCTTTGATCGCTGCGACCGGGAAAAGGATTATGAAATAGCATGGGTGGAATTTGAACGCCGCCTGAAATAAACAAAAAGTTCCCAAAAAGGGAACTTTTAACTTGACAAGGATTTGGGAACAATTTATAGTATGCATGTCATCAGTCGAAAAACCTTAATTGAATTTTATGAGCAGCCCAACCACAAAGATGCCAAGGGACCGCTGGAGACCTGGTACTACGAAGCCAAAAAGGCACAATGGGAATCTCCTGCAGACGTAAAAGATTTATACAAATCTGCCAGCATCCTGAAGGATAACCGGGTCGTCTTTAACATTGCAGGCAATAAATATCGGCTGATCGTCAGGATCAACTATGCTTCAAAAACCGTGTTTATACGTTTTGTCGGAACTCACAAAGAGTACGACAAAATCGATGCGGAGGTGATCTAAATGATTAACCGCCTCATAAAAACCGAACAGGATTACGAACAAGCCTTATCGCGCCTTGAGCAGCTCATGGATGCAGAGCCAGGCACTGCTGAAATGGATGAGCTGGAACTGCTGACTGCCCTTGTCGAACTATACGAGGAGCAGCACTACCCCATTGGCCCCCCTGACCCCATTGAGGCGATCAAATTCCGCATGGACCAGCTGGGGTTGACGCGCAAAGATCTGGTTCCCTATATCGGAAACAAAAGCAAGGTCTCCGAAGTATTAAGCGGTAAGCGTTCGCTCACATTGACCATGATGCGCTCACTCAATAAAAACTTAGGAATACCTGCCGAGGTGCTGTTGAAAGAGCCTGGGGGCAGTTTCCCGGAAGAAGTACAGGACATGGAATGGAATAAATTTCCACTGCGCGAGATGGCCAAGCGCTGCTGGATACCAAAACTGCCCGATATCGCGGAAAAAGCGGAAGAGGTGATGCGCGACTTTATTGCCCAGGCAGGGGGCCTGGAAGCGGTTTCACCGGCGCTTTTCCGTCGGAGCAGAGGAGGATCCCGTTATAATCCCAAAACGGACCCCTATGCATTAACCGCGTGGTGTATACGTGTGCTGACCCTCGCCAACCAAAGTCCGTTAACCGTAAAGTATACCAAAGGATCAATCAAGCTGAGCACGATGAAAGAAATAGCCCGTTTAAGCTATTTTGAAAACGGACCCCTGTTAGCCAGGGAATATCTGGAAAAACAGGGGATTCACCTGCTTGTAGTGCCCCACCTTCCCAAAACCTATCTGGACGGAGCGGCAATGCTGATGCAGGGTGGAACCCCGGTTATCGGTTTGACGCTTCGCTACGACCGAATCGACAATTTCTGGTTTTGTTTGCTGCACGAGCTTGCCCATGTTGCCAAGCACCTCACTGCATCTGAACGTATCATCATCGATGATCTGGATTTGCGAGGACATGATGCCGTATCCGAAGATAAAATTGAAAAAGAAGCTGATGAAATGGCGCGCGAAGCCATGATCCCCAGGAAAGTTTGGGAAAAAAATCAAATCAAAGGCAGGGCAACCGCCGCGCAAGTAATATCCCTGGCAGAAAAATTAAAAATCCATCCTGCAATCATTGCCGGAAGGATCCGCTACGAACACAATAACTATAGATTGCTGTCCAGATACGTCGGCAGCAAACAGGTGCGCAAACATTTTAGCGAAAGTTGGCCTCCTTCGGAAACATGTTGAATCGGAATAAAATTGAACAAAAAAATAATTTGAGATATTCGAGTATCCCTTGATGTAATTTTCAATGGTAGGGACAAATGATACCATCCGTGCTCTCGCAGCAACTCCGTCAGGGCATTGAAGACTTCCTGCGCTATCTGGTGGTGTTGATGAACTGCACACCTTTGATGGGGCCCAGGGGACCGACTTGGCCTGTTTGGTACGACCTTTAAAGCAGCGGCTCAAGACACCGAAAAATTACCTGTGTTGTGTGGGCACTTCCGCTACCCTGGGAAGCTACAGGGAGCGCCATCGATTGATAGAATATGCATCTGAGATATTTGGTGAACCGTTTGGCCAGGACTGTATCATCCCCCAATTTCGGTTAAGCGCCGGTGAATTTCGTGAAAAAAGCCTGATTTCGAACATATCCGTTGTTGATCAGAAAAATGCAAAGGCATTGGACCCCGAAAATTATTCGAACTATGGAGAATACATCAAAGCACAGTATTGGTTATGGTTCGGGAAAAAGCTCTCCAATGATGATTTTCAAAATGGCAGCTGGTGCTTTGACCTTCCAGAAGCCTTAAAAGGCCACCTATTTTTCCAGAACTTGTTAAAGGTACTGAATGGCAGAATTCGAAGATATGAAGACATATTGGATGACCTGCAGCGGTCGGGTGAACCTTTTAAACAGTCTTTTAGCGTTGATATCATCAACCGCCATTGAAGAAGACAGCCGGGTTTCACCCTTTTTGCATGTAAGGCACCATTAGTGGCTTCGCGAACTGAGGCGCATGGTCGACCAGGTAGCAAAACCGCCCAGCCTGCGCTTTGCAGATGATCTGAATGACGAACAGCTAAAACGTCACTTGCCGGTTGTCCATTAAATAAGGGGACGTAAATAAGGGGACGTCCAGTAAATAAGGGGACGTCCATGATTTTATGCATATCGTAGCTAAGCTGCTCAAATTACAGCCTAAACTTATTCTCACTAGCAATTCTTTCCCCTCTCTGCGATGCTCTGCTTGCCGCTGACTGACAAATCCTTTCTATGAAGTTGTGCCTATCAGCATCGTTTCTAAAAATCTTTTTAAGCTCGATTCCACGGATGATGATATGATGGAATACCCCGACGGCATCTATTCCGGATCTTCTCAGCAAATACCCTCGTTACGAGCAATTTATAAGTAATTAAAGCATAAAATCATAGACGTCCCCTAAATCGCGTCCTGTCGAAACTTACCTACGAAGGCTATGACAAGATAACAATCCCCTTCTTAAAAGAGCAGAACAAGATCCCGCAAACCTTCCCGGCCACCGATGTCGTCGAGCCGTCTATCCTAATTGAAGTAATGAAAGAACATCCCGAGTTCTTCGCCGATCAGGAAGCCATACCCGAAAAGTACCGATTAAAATAGGCGTGTTTAAGGGACGCGTTTAGCCGCGTCCCTTAACTTATCTCAATTTCATGGTTTTTCCTACCTGCCTGGCATATTCGAGAGGCTGCGGAATTTCCGGTTCTAAAATCAATTACCACCCCTAAAAAGGTGGCTTGATGTCTCCCTAAAAGGGGGAGCTGAATATTCGTGTACACCGAAGAGACGCGGAGCACGTAGAGGATTTATTTTATTTTTTTGCTTTGCGCTGAGAGGTTGGAAAGCAAAAACCAGAATCCTGAGGGATTTTCAATGACACCTCCATATAAAACGTGGTTTAATAAGGTTTATTCTTGCACTAGTACTGAAAGCTTTTTCTTTGCGATCTCTACGTCTCGAGCGAAGCGGGCGGTAAGACTAACCCATTAAATAACGCACCTACCCGCATAGCACAGCTTGGACCACCCCATCACAGGCGTGAAAATAGGGTACGTATATGATTTTATGCATATCGTAGCTAACCTGTTTAATTTATTACCTAAAATTATTCTCATATGCAATTCTTTCCCCTCTCGGGGATACTCTGCTTGCCGCTGACTGAAAAATCCTTTCTATGAAGTTGCCCCTATCAGCGTCCTTTCTAAAAATCTTTTTTAAGCTCAATTCCATAGATGATGAGGTGATGGATTGCCCTGGCTGCATCTATTCTGGAGTTTCTCGACATCTACCCTCTTTGCCAGCAAATAATTGGTATATAAAGCATAAAATCATAGACGTCCCCTATTTTCATGGCGCAGTACATCATCCGGGCATCTTTCTCTCAAGAGCGGATGACATATGTCGCAGCCGAACAATCGGCTGATTCCATTGCGAAGGTAGTATATGAATCAAAGGATGGCAAGACATCGAAAACCTTTAAAGCTGTCGACTGGTTAGCCCAGCTGGTCACCCACATCCCCAACAGGGGCGAGCAGATGGTCCGATATTACGGCTATTACTCGAATAAGTCCCGAGGATTACGAAAAAAAGCCGGTACTGACAATGACGTGCCG
>JAFDFZ010000140.1 GCA_019309565.1 Deltaproteobacteria bacterium | reverse complement strand
CTTTTGCAAAACACTGCATCTCCCAGTTCTTTATCTTTTCGGCTGCACTGGATCCGGGAGGATACTTGTTTTTTTCGTACACTTCCTTTTCAAATGCGGATATCAGCGGATCGATTACCAGGGGAACATTCCACTTATCAGCCCAGTGGGTTGCGGCCATGATATCCTTATGGCGAAAGCACGGAACCCAGATAAGGTCCGGCCGTTGCAACCGCCGAAGGTATGCTTCGTACCGACCCAACCAGCTTGCCATCGGACTAAAATACAGCACCCTCCAGCCCAGCTCCACAAACTGACGGGAAACAATACGGTTTCTGGAATAATCGGAATCCGAACGCCCCCACCACAGAACCGTCGGCATTAAAAGACCCTTTCAGAAGCGATTTTACCCGGCATGACAATTCACGCTTAAGCCGTGCTCAAATTCATATCCTGCTGTATTTTTGAGAAGACCGATTCATGATCAATAGCATCGAGGCAAACATGTCCCTTTGAGTCCGGGCAGGTTCCGCGGAAACACGGGCTGCAATCAACATCCCGGTGAAACACACGGAGTTTTTGCCCGGCAGCGTGACTTCGGATCCAATTTGTGGGTCCGAAAAAACTGTAAACCGGAATCCCGGCTGCCGCCATGACATGCATGGGGCCGGAATCGTTGGTCACAGCGAACAGCGCGCTTCTGCCCAGCAAATAGAGCTGCAGAAGGTTGAAACAGGCCGTGGCATCGATTCCCACCTGCCGGGCAAGATATCGATTGACCTTCTCATCTGCCACACCCCCCACCCAGACACATCTGAGGCCGGTTGCTTCAATCAAAACAGCCAATCTTGCAAAACAATCCTGCGGCCAGCGTTTCGACGGCCACTGGCTGCTGCTTCCGGCATGTAACACTGCATAGCATCCGGTTTCAATTCCGTTTTCCCGTTTCCATTCCTCTACTCGATCAACGTCCTCCATGGAAGGATACATACGGCAGATTCCTGGAACCGCGCAGGGCAGCCCGGCAGCGGCAAGGGTTTCATTGAGCCGGTCAAACACATTTTGCTGCGTATCCACAGCATACGGCTTTTGGGGGTGAAAATTGTACACCTCATTGGGCTGAGTCCCAACCCGTTTTAAGGCTCCAGAAAATCGAACGATCAAACGACTGGTAGAAAATCGAACGATCAAACGACTGGTACGATTTCCCTGAAGATCGTAAATACATGTAAACCTGTGCTTTCTCACCCAAAACAGCCTTCTGATCGTGCTTTTTTCACCAATCCATCCACATCTGTCCAGTACAGCGGTTTTCACACGGGGGTGATGAATGAAAAGAGACTCAAACGCTGGACTTGTCAGTATCCAGATCGGTTCACCGCGATGATGATTCACGATTACTTCCACATGCGGCAATGCCATAAATACATCGCCCAGAGCGGACATTTTTATGATCAGAATCTTCTCTAACTTACTCAAGTTTTGCACCACAAACCTTTGAAACGCCCTTTCTTATGGGGTCGAATGAAATTTTTTGAAGGCAAAATACATTTTACACCCTTAGATAACGGCACAATGGAAGTCAACAAAGTGCTTAAACCAGAAGTAACAAGATCTTCCGCTACTTAGTGGCCGTTTCCTTGTGCCTGGACCCGACGTTTCCTAATGGTTGCCTCCTAAAAGCTTCGGTGTAATTATTTTGCCTTCAAAAAATTTTACCCCGTTGTTTTAAGACCGCCCAAAGGGTGCAGTCGTTAGATACTTATAGATAGGGCAAAATAGCAATTTTACTATGTGATTTATGCAACTACGGGGTTTATTCGACTTAAGAACCATTGGCAATTTTACGGTAAAATAAGGTGCGAAACTTGAACAACTTATAGCTTGCCACTGTCCTTTTTTTTCTGCTGTATTAGCTGCTTGTAAACAGCAAGGGTTTTATCGCACATGCGCTTAAGCGTAAAATTTTCAACCACCCATCTCCTTGCGTTTTTTCCCCGCTTTTCTCTCACTGAAGCGCTCTGTATAGCTTCTTTCAAAGCCGCTGCAAGCGCGGTAATATCGGAAAATTTTACCAACCATCCGGTTTCACCGTCAAGCACGGTTTCCAGGCTTCCGCCATGGGCAGTGGCGATAACGGGTTTGCCCATGGCCTGTGCTTCGATCGCGATCCGGCCGAATGCTTCCGGCTCGCTGGAAGAGGCCGATACCACAACATCCGATACCGCATAGGCTGCAGGCATATCCTCACAAAACCCTGCAAGCCGAACTCGATTCTCAAGCTGCTCCTGTGCAATGAGCCGTTGTAATTCTTTCGCATAAGACGGGTTTTCCTGCGTATCGCCGACGCACACCGCTGTCCATGACAGGGTCTTAAGCAGCGAAAGACTTTTAATGAAAACATCCTGCCCCTTCCACCGGGCAAATCTTCCAGGAAGCATAATAACAGGAGACTCAGGCCCTGAAAGCCGCCATTGCCGTCGGATCCTTTGCACGCGGCTGTTACAAACCGCAGATGGATTAAACAGGTTCTCATCCACACCCCGGTGGATAATCACAATTCGATCTCTGGGCACACCATAAACAGCTTCGATATGTTCAGCGACCTGACGGGAGATGGCTATTACGCGCTCTCCCTTGCACATGACGGCACTGTATGGATTCACCGAATAGAAACCATGAAAGGTTGTTACAAATCTAGGACGCAGTGTTTTCGGCAAACTCTTCCAGGCTATATATCCAATCCAGGCGGGAAGGCGTGATCTTACATGGACAATGTCCACCTGTTCACGCATGAGCAGTTTTCTAAGTCTAAAGATATATTGGAGTGCAACAGGCGATTTTTCTCCCACCTTCCAGGATATGTGCCTGCTTCCCTGCCTGCGCAACACGGTGGTCAGCCGCCCGCCTGCGGAAATCACGATGGATGCATGCCCCCTTTCAGCCAGATACGCTGCAAACTCAACTGTACCCCGCTCAACCCCCCCGGTATTCAACTCGGGAAGCATTTGAACTACTTTAATCGATCCGGCCACCATCGTTTCAATATCTCCACAGCACAGCGAGCTGCCTCATTGAGTTCTTTTCGCTCTGTCATCTCTTGGTTCCCTGAAATCCAGCGATCAAATGAGCTTACCCATCGCTTTTCGATAAGCTCCTCAACACATCTTTTGAATTTACTCCGCTGACTTTTCCATTCAACCGGAAGTATGCCGACGCGGCAGCCGGCCGTTATGGCTTCGAATATCATGGAGATGCTATCTGCAGTGACCCACACAAAGGAATTTTCTTTATACTGTGTTTCAATCCAGCCAGCCGGTGTATCCTCCGCCCTGTAAAAGGAATGATGCCCTGTCTGAGTCAGCAATTTTTCGATGCCATCAATGGTCTGTTTTGGTGTGCGCCGCGAAGAGGCGATCGTCCATGTCAACGCTTTTTCTTTTGTCAAAATGGTTCGAACCTGCTCAATCAGCATATCGGATCGCCACCGGTGGCTACGCCTGTCGATCCCGCCGATCAGCACAAGTCCCTTGAGCGGATCGGGCGCTCTGGTAAGCCCCGGACAAATAGGTGGGCCGGTTGTGACCATGATGTTTTTCCCCGGAACTGGTCGGTCGTGTCGGGGGATGAAGCAGAGGTCAAATTCTCGTATCAACGAAAAGGCGGGCGTCATACAGGTAACCAATTTTGCGGTGCATTTTCTCTTCAAGCGAATCATTGGAATGTGAGTGAAAGCACCCGTTCCGATAATAAGATCCAAAGAAACGACATCTTCTAGACCTGTGGGCAAAAAAAACCGCGATCCAAGATATCTCACCCAATCTAGAAGCCCCTTAAGAAAGGAGCCCGGCTGAATATTTATGAAGCGAATATCCACCGGGGTCATCCGGGCCATGGCGGTAAGAATGCTTTTGGTTTGCTTTTCATGGCCCGGCCGTCCATCCAAAAACGCCGCAACCCTCAAAGCACTCTTCTCATGGACACGCAATGGCTCTTTCATACGGCTTCAAGACGGGATCTAAGAAATTCGAGAAAGCCTTTGGTGTCGGGCCCAAATGTAGTTTCAATTCCAACGACCACCAGCTTGGTCCTCCGGGTAATAAAAAACTCTGGAGCGATCCGAACATAGTCCTTCTCGGTGGTCACCAGCACTTTCGCCCCTGTTTTCTCCGACAGGTTCAAAATGCTCCTGAGGTCTTTCTCACTATAAGGGTGGTGGTCCGGGAACTCCAGATACCCCACCACATGGCATCCAAGCGAGCACAGGGTGCGCCTGAAATCCTCATTTACAGCGATTCCTGAAAAGGCGAAAACCTGCTTCGCCTCCACCAGCTTACCACGATTCGGTTGCAGGTGATTCGATGGAAATATCCCGTTCTTAAGACCCTCCTCCTGAATATCGTAATGGTAGTGGCTATGAAAAGATTTGAAGACGGGAACCACAGTGGGTGTCTTTTGCAGCAAATCCAGGCCGCCGGTGCCGGGCCTGTCCGTTCTGGTCAGAATAAAGGCATCCGCTCTGCTCAAGGCTGAAAGCGGTTCCCTTAAAAGGCCCCTCGGCAACAGGTGGTTGTTGCCAAAGGGATGCGCATGATCGATCAACAACAAGTCGATATCACGTTTCAATGCTAAATGTTGAAAAGCATCGTCCAAAACCACCACATCTACACCGAATTCTTCTACGGCCCGCTTTGCGGATTGAAATCGGTTCCTTCCAACCAGAATCGGGATGCCTTTAAGTTTGTGCGCCATTAAATATGGTTCGTCACCGGCCTGATAAGGGCTCATCTGTATCGCCTGACCATCACTTACGATACCACCGGTTTTTTCCGCAGATCCTTTATACCCCCTGCTGACAACCGCCACCTTGTATCCCATATTGAAAATCGCTTTAGCAACATAAATACTCATGGGGGTTTTGCCGGTCCCGCCCGTTGTGATATTTCCAATGGAAACAATTTTGCAGGGCAGGCTTTTGGAACGAAACAACCCCTTTTCATAAAGATACGTCCTCATCCGAACAGCGGCGCCGTAAAGCATGGAGCTAAACAACAGCAACATCTTAAGAGATGAAACCGACTGGTTCTGTTCCTGTCTTATGGTGGTCTGCATTTTCCGACCAAACGCGCTCATCGAAGGTGACATTCCCCTGAGAGGCGATTTACAAATATGCTTTTACCACATCCCATGTCTTTGATACCGCCCCTTTGTTTAAGAAAAGTAATTCATATGCACGGCTTCCCATCTGCGCCGCCATCTCCTCGTCTTCCAGCAATTTGACGGCGGCTTGGTAGACACTGTCCGCATCGCTTACCTGAATGGCTGCGTCGGCTGCAAGAAGCATCTCTGAGATATCCCTGAAATCGCTCATATCTGGCCCAAAAAGGATCGGTTTGCAGTAAACCGCGGGTTCCAGCGGATTATGTCCCCCACAGTTAACCAGGCTGCCACCGATAAAGGCAATATCTGCCAGCGAATAAAGATGTTGCAACTTTCCGATCACATCCACCACAATAGCATCAAATCGATCAGTTTCATGTTGTCCATTGAGTTCCGACATACGAGCCGCCCTGATACCGCTTGACTGAAACTGTTTGCAGATCAGCCGGGCTCGTCTCGGATCTCTTGGAACAACAACAATCAACAGATTAGAAAATAAGCGCCTCATTCTCAAAAAAACTTCAAGCAAAATAGACTCCTCACCGGCATGGGTACTGCCTGCAAGAAAGACCTTCTGCTCAGGGAAAATTCGAAGTTGTTGCCTCATGACCTTCGGGCTGTCATCGGCGCTGTCTTCGTCAATCCGGTCGAATTTAATGTTCCCTGTCACCACCGTTTTTTCAGGCAGAACCCCGAGGCTGTGGAAACGATCCATATCGCCCGGGGATTGAACACATACTTTGGTAAAACTTTCAAATACCGATCTCATGAAGAAAAATATACGAAGATACCCTTTCAGGGACCTGTCCGATAATCTTGCATTGACTAGAACCACCGGAATTTTCCGCTGTTTCAGTTCAAAAAGAAAATTGGGCCAGATATCCGTTTCGACGATCAGCACCACGGCCGGATTGATTCTGGAGATTATTCGTTTGACAGAAAAAATAAGATCATACGGAAAATACACGATTGCATCCACACGGTTCCTGAGCCGATCATTTGCAATCTCAAATCCGGTAAACGTCGATACCGAAAATACGATCGATTTCTCCCTTGCGCGTTCCTTTATAGCATCCACCAAGGCCACGGCAGAAAGCACTTCCCCGACGGAAAGCGCATGAATCCACACCGGCTTTCTTGAAGACAAATAAGACGGCACATCCCGAATACAGCCCGGTCCAAAAGCCACTCCCAGCCTCTGCAGTACGGTTTTTCTTCTTTTCCTTGATGCCATCAAAACCGCAGCCAGCAGAGGAAAACCAAGCAGAAATCCCGAAACCAGCATCGTATTGTACAAGACCCTCACGATTTAAACCACCATACTCCTGGGTGGAACCATCGGCACTAACACCCTTAATTATAGCGAAACTACACCTCACTGCACTTGAATCAACATAAATACGCCAATAAAGGCGAAGGTTACATTGGCAACCCACGCGGCAACCCATGGGGGAAGCATCTCACCGTAACCAAGCGATATGCAAAAGCTGTTAAAAACCCAGTATAAAAATGCAATGCCAAGACCATAGGCAACCACTACCGGCAGGCCTTCGGTAATTTTCCCACGAAAAGACAAACCAGTCCCCAACAGGGCCAGAACCAAACAGACAAAGGGAAAGGCGATTTTTTTCTGTAGGTCCACCTTATAGTTTGCAGCCCTATATCCTTCGGCTTCAATCTGTCGGATGAATTCAAGAAGCTCTTTGAAATTCATCTCATCGGCCTTTTTTATTACCCGCCTCAAATTCTCCGGGGAAAAGCCAAGATCCTCTGTCTTTTGTTCATGAAAGTAAACACGGTAATGATCATTTCCCGAATTGAGATGCTGTTCCATCATGTCCTGCAGAACCCATTTCCTGTTCTTATATACGGCTTTCTTTGCATCGATTCGCCTAATCAGATTGAAATCCTGATCAAAGCAGTTCAGAGTAATACCATGTAAGGTTTGTGCAACGGGATCGTAAAATTTGATATGCGCAATGGTTCTGTTGCCCTTTATCCATATATTTTTTTCACGGGTGGTGATGGCAACCTCCCCTCGAACCTCTCTTAACCATATCTGGTTGGCTTTGGTGGTGGTAATCGGCACGATTACTTCCGACACGAAAAACAAAAGAATCGTAAAAAGCACACCAATCGACAACACAGGCCACAAGAGGGAATAGATACTGATTCCGCTGCTTTTCAATGCTATTATTTCATTGTGTTTGCTCATCATGCCAAAGGTGATCAAAATGGCCAGGAAAAGACCAATGGGCATTACATTGGCTGTAACAAAGGGTATATTGAATAAAAAATAAAGAAGCGCTCTTGAGAATGGGATTCCCTTTTCCATGAAATCATCGATTTTCTCAAAAAAATCCACTGCGATGTAAATGCAGATCGCTGCAACAAGAACGATTCCGAAAGTTCTGAAGATTTCCCGGTTCAAGTATCTATAAATAATTGACATGTCTTCTGGCTATCGAAGTTTGATCTGCTTGCTTAGAAGTCGCAATCCAAGTTTCCGAAGGAAGCTGAAAACCCCATAGAATTTGACAGGACGGTCATGAGCTGTTCGATAAAGAAGATAAATACCGAGACCACCGGTTACTATATTTGGGACCCACATTCCGATAATGGGTGGATAAACCCCTGCTTCTCCAAACACCCATCCGGCCGAGAGCAGAATATAATAGAAAAGATAAAAGATGAGCCCAAGGCCGATTCCAAATGATCGTTTCGCCGATTTTGATTGAATCCCAAGCGGCACTCCCAGAATTCCAAGCGCAAAGCAGGCAATGGGGTAGGAGAACTTTTTATAATATTCCATTAATGTCAAATAATACTGATCGTCCTTTTTTGTATCTTCGCGGATATATTGGCGCAGTTCGGCCAAACTCATTTCCTCCTCGTCTTTTGGCCCTGCCCGTACCTTATCGACCGGTTTGTTAACATCAAGGGTTAAATGATAGGTTTCAAACTGGATGGTATGTGCGGTTCGATCATCCGGGTTCACCTGATTAATAGTGCCGTTGTACAGCATCAGTTGCAATACGAGTTTTTCGGGGTCACTATATAATCTGGCACTGGGAGCAACAACGGTGCTGACGATTCCCGGCGCCCGCTGATCCTCTATGAACACGTTCTTTAACAGATTGTTTTTCAAATCGATTTTTCCCACATAGAGAATCACCCCATCGAACCGGTCGTTGAATGTTCTTTCCTTGAGCACAATATTGACGTTTGAAGATACAACCTTTATGGCAAGCTCCTTAAGAGCCATCTTGCCATTGGGCATTGCATATATTGCCATAAATCCTGTCAGAAACCACCCAACGAAACAGAACATTAAAACCGGTGGAAGCAGGCCGAGGATGCTGACGCCTCCGGCTTTAAGGGACACGATTTCATTGTCGGTTGAAAGCCGAAGAAATGTCATCAGCACCGCCATCATCACCGACATAGGGATGACGAATTGCAAAAAAAACGGCATGGAATAGAGAATCAGGAGAATAATCGAACCTATATCGATGTGGTAATTGACGATCAAATTGGTAATATCAAGAAGCTGGGTCATCAGGAACACAAAGGTAAAAAATACCAGGGTGACTAAAAAGGGAGGAATCAGCTCACAAAAAATATAACGGTTCAAGATAGAGTTAAGCTTCATGTGTATTTATGCGGTTAGGAAAATAATTACAAAAGTTCATTCTTATTTATTGAAAACAACGGCGACCTATCGTCCATTACCGTCACAAGCAAGGCTTCCACTGTTTATAGGTAAAAACAACCCCGCCCCTCAGAAAAATCTTTAAAGACAGCGATATATCCTATTTGTCCTGGACAACGAAGTCAATAGAACAGAAAATACACCGATATTTTTGGTGCAATTAAAGACCCTGCAGCAAGCTGCAGGGTCTTTAATTCGTGGGATACAACCATGGAGTATATGCCGTCGAAGGCGAAGTGAAAGAATGGATCCAAAAACAGCTATACGACAGACAAGAATGAGTTTTAGAAAATGCCCCAAACCCTCGGTTTAAATGTTGAAGTTAAATGTTGAAGATGATCTTCCCGACTGTGCCCGATTCCGCCAACTGAAGCGCTTTATCATATGATTCCAATCCGAATTCATGTGTAACCACAGGATCTAAGTTCAACTTTCCGGACAAAAGCATCCGCTGGGCGCTCCACCAAGTATCCCACATGATCCTTCCGGTGATTCCGTATACGTTTGCCTCCTTGTAAATGATGTCGTTGGTAAGGTCAAGTTCAACAGGTCCCGAGAAAAGTCCGACGAACACCAGATCTCCTCCTCTTCGCAAAACCCTTCCCGCGTTTTTTACCGCAGCCGGACTTCCGGAAAGCTCCACAGCGATATCCACTCCAAATCCACCGGTAATTTGATAGATTTCCTGTACCACATCCTTTTCAGAAGCATTAATTAGAACATCGGCGCCCATTTTTCCGGCAAGTTTAAGCCTTTCCTCTTTAATGTCCACTGCAATGACAGGCTCGGCACCGCTCATCTTTGCTACAACCTGCGCATAGATTCCGATGGGACCGGAGCCGAACACCACAACTGTTTTTCCCGCAGGCTGTGTTTTTGACAGAGCATGGACTCCGATACCAAAGGGCTCCATGGTGGCAGCGATTTTATAGGAAATGGAAGGATCAAGTTTCCAGGCACACACCACAGGAAGAATCGTATAGTCGGCAAAAGCTCCATTAACATGGACCCCCAGGATTTTCATCTCCCGGCAGATATGCTGAAGCCCGGTTGTGCACTGATAGCAATGGCCGCAGGGCACATGGGTTTCAGCGGCAACCCGATCGCCTTCTTTGAAATTCTTGACATTCTTACCCGTCTGAACCACTTCTCCGGCATATTCATGACCGAAGATAAGCGGGATTTGAATACGGGATGAAGCGTATTCATTCCATTGATAAATATGGATGTCTGTGCCGCAGATCGCTGCTGCCTTTACCTTTACCAGCAGATCATTGTCCCCTTTACCAGCAGATCATTGTCCCCTAAAGCAGGTGTATCAACCTCACACAAACTTGCCCCCCGTTGCGGCTTGTCTTTAACAAGTGCTTTCATTGCATCTCCCCCGTTGGTTTCGTTCGAAATGAAAAAGCTACCAGTGGCCTATATACTTTCAACTAGAGATAACGGGCCTTTGCCAGACCCGGTGCAATGGTTTTATCTGAACATTCCGGGCAGACCCCGATGAATTCGAATCTATGCCCGATTATTCGATATTTGGTAGACTTCTGAAGGTCTTCTTTTGTTTTGATCAATGGCTCAACCGGTGCATCGACGACCCGATCGCAACCGATGCAGCGGATATGGTAGTGTTTTTTCGGGTTCCCGTCGAACCGTTTCAAAGAACCGCTGGTCTCCAGTTTTTGTATTTCTCCCCGTTCGGCAAGAATCTC
>JAFDFZ010000283.1 GCA_019309565.1 Deltaproteobacteria bacterium | reverse complement strand
GTCATTTAATCGACTCTTGTCCTCATCGCTTAATACGCGGTACAGCCTGATTAACATCTCTATCAAAAGCTGCGTTCGGCTGTAGCTGCGAATATTGCTCATCGCCATAAAAGAGTCACTGCGTTGAATGTCGGTTTTTATCTTCAGGGTCTTCAACTGCTGCTGTGTAAGACTGTCGAATACCCGCTCGAGCAGGTTCTCGCCCGTTCGGCTAAAGTGCCGCAGCAGCCTGTTCTGGAAATTAAAAAATGTCGCAGGACAAAAAGGTGTTTCATCCAGTGTGTCCAGCCCTAAGGCTGTGCGAGTAAGCAGATCGAAATCAATGTGGTCAAATAATTTTTCGGTTGTCCAGTTGTTGTGGTACATCAGTATTATGGATGCCACAAGCGAATTGACCGGAGCGTTCGGCCGACTGGCGGTATCTGAGTACAATACTGAAAAATCTCCTTCGGCTATCCGGCAGGCAGTTGGCTTGCGATACCGAATAAAGACGGTTGCAGGTGTGATGTGTTTTTACGGAACATCCTTTTTCCCTCATAAAAATAATATTCTTATCAAAAGCTATCATACAAAATTCACCATAAAAAACAAGTCAAAAAGCCCTCGGATTGTAATATTCTTAGCCTTTCAAGCATTGCCTTTTTAGAGTGGACTCATGTGTGGTACTTGAAAAAAGAGCTTGAGAAATTTTTGGAAAATAAAACCGAAGAAGAAGTGTGATAATATGTTTAATTTTTTCCAAAAAAAATATTTGCGCTTTTCAGCTTCCTCTGATAAAATGCCCACTTGTCAATCGCTACTGGTAGCCACTTATCCTGAACGGAAAGGAGGTTACCAATGGCAATAGTAGAAAAGGTAGGTGTTTATCGTAAGTGGTTGGAGCCTGTACCAGAGAAAAATGGCAATCCCATTCCAAAGTCGGAATGGCCCAAAAAACGACGACATTGCTGGATTGTGAGATGGTGCGGCACCGACAGAAAGAAATATGGCAAACTTTTTAAGACAAGAAAGGAGGCTGAAAAGTACGCATTAGACCTGCAGAAACAGGTTAATCTGGGAAGAGCTGATAAACCCGAAAAGATTACGCTGCAGGAATTCCGTTTAGAGCATGAGCAGGTCATGAAAGGCCAGAGAGCAGATGCTACATTAGATGACCAAAATCGGGCTCTGAGGTTCTTTGAAAATTTTATAGGTGGTTCACTTTTGTTGTCAAAGATCAAACCACGACATGCAGAAGCTTTTATCGCACATCGGTTGTCGACTGTACCGAGCGTTTCTACGGTAAACAAAGATATCCGTACCTTGCGACGCATTTTCAACTTGGCCATAGAACCAAGAGGATATTTGGCAGAAGGCCAGAATCCATTTACCAAGATCAAGAAACGAAAGATAACCGAAAGACCAATAAGGTATGTCAATCTTCAAGAATATGGCGCATTGATGGATGCCGCAACAAAGCTTTGGTGGAAAGCGTTCCTTTCTGTCGCATATGGTAGTGGTTTAAGACGCAATGAGATCCTCCATTTAACCTGGGCGGATGTCGACCTTGAACAACATCGTATAAAAGTGCAGGCAAAGAGAGCAACTGCTGAAATCCTTGCATGGGAACCAAAGAACCGTAAGAATCGTGTTGTTCCGATGTCAGATGAGACTGCCCGGTTGCTGGTTGATATGCAGGTTGATGGACCTGAATTGCATCCGTATGTCTTTGTGTCGCCGGAGCGTCTCGACCGAATTAAAAAACGCCGTAAGATAGGTAAGTGGCATGCGAGGTCAGAAGTGGTCAACAATCTTCGTGAAAGGTTCAATACAATCCGCCGTCATGCAAATGTGGCAGAATGTACCATGCACGACCTCCGCAGGTCAGCTATTACCAACTGGGCTAGGCAACTGCCGATCCAGGTGGTTCAAACTCTTGCCGGGCACACTGATATAAAAACAACAAGGAAATATTACCTGGCAGTGAGGCCTGAAGATTTTGATTCGGCAAGCGAAGTACTGAATCTTGTTTTGAGCAAAACTCAATCCGATTGACACAAATTTGACACAAAT
>JAFDFZ010000045.1 GCA_019309565.1 Deltaproteobacteria bacterium | reverse complement strand
GAATTACATGCTTTTGATAAGCGTTTATAGTGAACTAAAGTTTAAAGTGAGCTAAAGTGAACTAAAGTTAAGGAATTTGGTCTATTTTTAAAATGAAAGAGCGAAGCGATACCTCAACTTTAGGCACTTTAGGCACTTTAGATCACTTATAACTGGTTCTTATTTCAACTGCTCCCAAAGGGGCCACTTTTTCCGAGCGAAGTCTCGGGAAAATCGTAGAAGATTAAGGCGCTTTGGAATCCTAAGATCCCGCCTCTGGTACCGTATCGAAACCCGCCCAGGATACCCGTTGACACAGCGCGGCGATCCTGGGCCAGACTTCGGTATGTTCCCTGGAGTCAACCCATTTTAAGCGTAAGGCTTCGCTGTCAAAGGCGATATCGATCTGATACTCTCTTAAAGCATCTCGCTTCTTAAGTAAAGTGGTCCTTTGAAATCCCTGTTGTATCCGAATACCGGGGACGTACTCGTTCCAGTACAGGGCCTCAAGCTCCTTTTCCTTGCCGTCATGGGGCTCAAGATATATGTGCAACTCGATCATGAGATACCTCCTTCATACTCAAAGCTTTCACCGGGGTTAAGCCGCACCAGCTTAACTCCCGGAGCCCTGACCTTCATCTCCGCTTCAAGCCTGTCAAGGTCAAGCTTCTGATCTTCGAATGTATCGTAGTGGGTGGGAATGACATATTCCGGCCATATGAGAGAGGCTGCATACGCTGCTTCCCTGTATCCCATGTTGTATTTTCCCCCCACAGTCATGATGGCCACCTGAGGCCGGTAGAGGTCTCGGATGATGGGCATATCGGCACAGACTCCCGTATCTCCGGAAAAGTAGACAGTCCCAACGTCCTCAATATCCAGTATGAATCCAATGGCGCCTGAGCCCGGCTGAATAGGGCCCGGAATCCAGCCCTCTCCCATGATCTCCGAAGTATGCGACGCGGGGACCATGGTTATAGAGAAACCATCGCTTTGCCAGCTTCCACCGGTATTCAACCCGTAGACCTCTTTGCCCTCTTTAAGCCCCTTGGAGTCGGCATAGAATCCTATTTCCGGGGTACAGATCAGCTTGGCACCGGTTTGTCTGACCAGATCGAAGGAATCTCCAAGATGGTCTATATGGCCGTGTGTGGTACAGACGGCTGTTGCCTTTTTTACATCGCTTTTTTTTATGGGACATACCGGATTGTCATCAAGCCACGGATCAAAGTAGATCACATGATCCTTGAACGCAACCGAAACCGAGGCATGTCCCAACCAGGTTATGTTGACCTTCTGCATTTTTCAATCTCCCTTAATTAATTGACTAAGTTACAAATATCCAGTTGCTTCCAAGTATAAAGACAGTCTGTCTTTATTGAAGCTCCCTGCAGCCCCGTCTTGAAAGCGGGATCTTTGCCTTGTTGGGTTGTAGCCTATGGCAAAGCCCAATTCGCTTCGACAGAGCTGCGGAGTTGGCGCTCGCCCTGTTGAATCCCCGAGGGGGGAACAAGGCGCGATTCAACAGGGCTTGCTCATACTTGTTCAAATGTATGAGTATGTGAAGGGGAAACAGGTAATCTCGAACGATCCATCATTTGAACTGCGCTGCCTCTTCTTTCAACGCCTCAACACCTGCCTTAAGATGAATTCGGCTTTGCTCCCAGAGCTTGAATGTTTCCTGGGGATTCTTATAAACAAGCCAGAAATTAAGTTTCTTGCATTTTTCGATGACCTTCTTGGAAGTGACCGCCTGTTTGAAAGCGGCCTGCAGCTTTTCGACAATATCCTTGGGGGTTCCTTTCTTTACCGCAAGAGAATCCCAGCCCATTCCCGCATCTCCAAATCCAGGGTCGTAACCAAGCTCCTTTGCCGTTGGAATGTCCGGCTCCCATGGATGTCTTTCATCCAGAAAAACACAAAGGGTGCGGGTTTGCTCACCATAAACCTTTTTGACCCAGAAATTGCCTATGGAGAACTCCAGTGATCCGCCCAGAAGGTCTTTGATACCCCCTGCAAGACCGGGATAGGGAACTCCCCTGGCCTTGATTCCAGCTTTTTTCAAAAACGTTGCCATCACCGCATGAGGAACACTGACCGCACCGGTAGCATTGTATTTTAAACCCGGGTTTGCTCGGGCATATTTCACAAATTCCTCAAGCGTCTTCCAGGGCGAGTCCTTTCTTACCACAAGGGTAAATGGCATGAAGGAAATGTGACCGATGGGTTCGAAATCCTTGTGGGTATAACCGATATCGGGTCTATTCAAGACCACAAAAATCAAAGGCGCAACCCATGCATCGATAAGCAGGTATCCGTCGGCTCGTTTCGATAGAACATGCTTGAGTGCTTTTGCGCCCGAACCTCCCGGCATGGCGTTTACGGTTATTTTCTGGCCCAGTATTTTGGCCATCTCCTCTGATATGATTCTTCCCATGGTGACCGATTCGTTCTCAGGCCCCCATGGAACCAGCCACATAATGGGCTTTCTGGGATATTTCGCAGATGCCGTAGAAACCGCTCCCACAATCAGAAACAAAGAAAGGAAAATGCTTAACAGTACTAGAAAATATTTCTGTGCTTTCATTTCATACCTCCTTTATCCTTTTGTGAATGATTACCTTTTCCCCTTCCAAAAATAACCGGATCTTCTGAAATGACCGGTTATGAAAAACGCTACTCTTTCCAGTTTGTCATGTGGTACAAACGCCCAGATGAACAGCAGCACGTTTATGATCAGAATGATAAGAGAGATTGGTCTTGTTGTAAAAATTGAAAAAGACCCGTCAGACATGATCAGCGAGCGTCGAAACGCCGGCTCCAGAATAGGACCCAGCACTCTTCCGATACAAAGAGGGGCGAGAGGAAATCCCTGTTTTCGCATGGCATATCCGATGAGCCCGAAAATCCATATGGACCACACATCGAAAAGAGAAGATTGAACAGCATAGGTCCCGACGATGGAAAGAATCAGCACCATCGGAATCAATCTATTCTTTCTTATTTTGAGTATGCTGATAAACACAGGCGCAAACAAAATCCCCAAAATCAGCAAAAAAATGTTTGCAGACACATACGCATAAAAGATGCCCCCCACCAGATCCGGGTGCTGTCTGAAAAGCTCAGGTCCCGGCAGAAATCCAAGGAGCATGATGGCCCCCATCAGCACCGCGGTGATCGGATCACCGGGAATGGCCAGTGCAAGGGATGGGATCAGTGCCCCCCCGCAACAGGCGTTATTTGCGCCCTCGGTGGCAATGATTCCTTCTGCCACCCCGGTGCCGAATTTTTCCGGCTCCTTTGAACTGGCCTTGGCCGTTGCATAGCTGATAAAGCTTGAAGACACACCGCCTGTTCCGGGCAGAGAGCCGATAAAAGTGCCGATAAAGCTTGAGCGGATAAGGTTTTTGAAGTTTCGTATCACAATGAATGTGGAGGAAAAAGAGGGCCGGAAAATCTTAATGTTGGGTTTAACATTAAGACCGCCTCTTTCAATTTGAATAAACATCTCGGATATCGCAAACAGCCCAACCAGCAAGGCAACCAGGCGAATGCCGGCCATCAGATCCCCGTAACCGAAGGTGAATCGATCATACCCGGTGAAAGGATCCGTTCCGATGCTGGCAATCAACAGCCCGAAACAGCCGCTTATCAGCCCCTTTAAGGTCGATTCTCGAGCCACCACGGCTATTGCAATCACCCCGGTAAGCGTAAGGCAGAAATATTCCGGAGGGCCGAATTTAAGAGCTATTTTCGCAAGCACCGGAGAGACGAACATCAACGCCATCCCTCCGATCAACCCACCCAGGGCCGATGCTGCAATGGAAATCCCGATGGCCTCGGGTGCTTTTCCCTTTTGTGCCATGGGATATCCGTCAAGAAGCGTGGCGGCTGCTATGGGAGTGCCCGGAATTCTAAGCAACACTGCTGAAATGGCCCCACCGCAGGAGCCTCCCACATATATTCCCAATAACAACCCCAAACCCGATACGGGCGATAGCTGTATGATAATCGGGGTGAAAAGAATGACCCCAAGCAAAGGCCCGATTCCGGGAAGCACACCGATTACAACACCAAGAAACACACCGGCACCGGTAAGACAGATTTCCTGAACCCCAAAGAATACCTCTAAGCCCCCCATGAAAATATCAGACATACTCACTACCTCGATCGCTTCAATACAGGAAACAATAAACCAGATTCAACAAACGAAAAGCACACGTTTTGCCCCAGGATATTTTGCTTGAAAAAACCGTCATGATTTCTGCCTCATATCGTAAACGGGCTTTCAGGGAGAATCACATCAAGCAGCAAAGCAAAGAAATAATAAAGGGTAAAGGTCGATGCCAGGGAAAGAGTTGCGATTGTAAGCCAGCTGCGCACCTTTAATATGCGAAACATGAATGCCATGAAAAAAGGGGTTATCAGAAGATACCCCAGAATATCCAAAAAGACCGTGTAGATGATTTGAAATGAAGCGATCACAATAATGGTCTTACCGGAAACCCCGTCCTGCTCAAGATCCTGAAAGTCCGACTTTTTTTCCACCACATTTACAGGCTTATCTTCCTGCGGCCTGGATTCAGGGTCCTCTTGCTTTTTCTTTATGAAGGAGGATATGCCCATTAGAATCGAAAGAAAGATAATGACTCCGCTCAGAAGTTGAGGATAAAAAGCGGAGTTTGCAAAGGGCCCTCCGCCTGCAGCCTGATCTGTTACAAAGGTGGTAAGCGTAAGATAGATGGCATATCCGGCAACAGATGCACAAATAGCAGCCGAAATCATATCATGGTTTTTTTTCTCTGCCGTCTCTCCTTCCGTCATGGCTATCTCCCGTTTTATTTAAGCATCCCGCGGACATTCTTGCATATTACCACAATGCCTATGTTTCCAGTTGCTCAACTTCACATGTATCCGTCCAGAGCGATTTTGCACTGGCCCGTTCAAACTTTCTGCAAACCGCATCCGCCTGCTGGCCTCTGATATCAATGTTTTCAAGCCTATATTCGCAGCCAACCCCTTTTTCAACGGCATGTCTCAAATAGGCCATATGGTTTGGATCAAATCCCATAATAAAGGAAGCCACGGCTTCAACAGCAACCACGTCTGTTCCTGCAAGTATGAGATCCATCTTTACAGGTTTGCCGCGGGTCGGAGACCCCTTGCCTTCCATTGCGTATATGGCATCCACGATGATCAGATGAGAGGGCACCACGGTATTTAAATCCACGATGGCATCTTGCATTGCCTCTGGGCCGCGGTCTTTCGCGAGGTCATGAAAAATCTTTTTCCCGCCACCTGGAATGATGGGGGTCAGGTAGCCCTGGCGTTTCGCCTCTTCCGGGTCTCTAAAAGATCTTCCTGGAAGAATACCCAGTAAGTTTTTCATCCCGATGCTCACCATGGCCTGCGGATGCACTTTAAGCTTGGCAAGGTTGATCAAGACATCGCACTTAAGCACGATTCTTGGAATGTCGAATGCTTCGACCGCTAGGGCATCCGCTACCTGTATGTGATCGGTTGGGGCGTCGTTTAAATCTATAATACGAACCCCTTTCATCCGAGCTATGGCATCAAGCCCGTTTATGTCATCAAGCCTTGCATCTCCTGAGCCCATCGCTTCGGCGACAATCACCTCGGAGGCACCCGCAGACAGCGCCTTTTCAGCAAGCGTTTTAACGATGGCAGGGTCAGTTATGGCACCTGTTTCAGGGGTTAAAGCGCAGGTGAAGTTCGGTTTTATTATCACTCTGCCCGCCTGTCGTACAATGCTATCAATACCACCAATTTGTCTAAGACTTTCTTCCACAGCCTTTTCGAGGCTTTGCTCTTTTCTTACGATGGAAACAATCGGTTTCATTTCGATTCCTTTAACACAGTTGCTTTCAAATCCGAATGTAGACAGCCCTGGTTTCCCTTTTGATGGCCTTGTTTAATCGAATTACTATTTAAAAGGAAAAGGGTTTTATATTTCAAACCCTGTTTTTAATTGCAAATGCTATTTCTGTTGTCAAGAACAATTTCTGGATTTCTTAAATGCAGGATTAACGGAGAATAATATGGTTTTTATAAACAATTTTTTGCCTTGAAAATTTATACCGACGGGAAGCGCGAGATCTGATATAAAATTCCATTTTTGTAAACGTATTTTGTTCCATTTTCGTAAAATTGTTTGACAAATAAGTTTAATATATTAAACTAACAACATTATATTAAACCAGATAATGGAGAAAATCTTGAGAAAAAATCGATATTCCATAAATTCCGTGCTTCGTGCCATCAAGATTCTGGACTCCTTCACCATAGAGAAGCCCACCTATACCAACGTCGAGTTGTCAAAGAAATTGGGGCTCAATAAAAGCACTGTCACGGCACTTCTCAGTTCTCTTGAGGAGGGAGGTTTTCTTGAAAAAGACCCCAAAACCCGGGAATACCGCCTCACCCACCAGTTATATCAACTGGGACGCGTATACATGAGCCAGGTGGATTTGCATAAGATCGCCATTCCATTGCTGACTGAGCTGGCTGTTTCCTGCAAAGAGACGGTTCACATCGGTTTTCTTAACAAGTTCAAAGTCATGAATATCGACACCATCGAGAGCACGCATCCCATTGGGATCAGGGTCATAAGAGACGTGCCAACCGATGCGCACGGTTCGGCACTGGGAAAGGTATTGCTCGCCCATCTTGATGCCCAGGAGCTTGAGGAATATTTTCGTACGGTAGAACTGGTGCGACACACTGCAAACACCATAACCAGCAAGGAAGAACTCAGGCGTCACTTGGCAAGAGTCAAAGAAAACGGCTATGCCATTGACGACGTGGAACTGTTCGACGATGTCAAATGTGTGGCAGCACCCATTTTCGACGAAAACTCAAAAGCTTTGGCTGCTATCAGTATATCCGGGCCTGCATTTAGAATGACGCGGGAGAAGATCGAAAAAGAATACATCCGTGCAGTTAAACAGACAGCCGCTCAGATATCACAAAGGCTGGGGTACCTTAACCGAAACTCCGAGCCCTGTTGAATTGCGCTTCTGCGCGCCCCTTCGAGGATTGAAGACCCTGAAGCCCCGCTTAAGCGGGATCTACACCCTGTTGGGTCGTAGCCTATGGCAAAGCCCAATTTGCTCCAACAAGCTTAAGGGGTAAGCGCTCGCTGTTTCGGTTCAACAGGCAGAGTGTATTTCCCCTTAAAAGCTTTCAGAAGGGATGGTTCAGGTACAAGGAGGCCATGCGCTTTTACCGAAAAGCCGATGCGCTGTTTCGCAAGATGATGGATTACATGGAATCGGGGCAGCGGGAAGAGGCGCTGCGGGTTTTGGCAAAAGCCCATCGAACATGGAAAGACGGAACCTTTATCGAGTTTGTGTCAAGGCATAAAACACAGGGGCACAGGTGATGTTTTTAGCTCATAGCCTGCAGGCCTGGAATCCAGAGGAATTTCCTCCTGGGTTGACGCCACACGAGATGGGGGACGGGGATTGATGTAAAGTACTAATTCTCAACTCCGGTGCTGCCCAATAAAAAGTACACCACGGGCTTTTCAGGTCATGATAACAGACAGCAGTATAGAAGAATGTCTTGCCTAATCAAAATATCAATACCCGCTACACTTGAATTTCCAATTATTCTGGTTCCGGTAAAAGGCGAACGAGAAACAGCATCATAAATGGAATAACGCACGAACAATGAAAAGCGCAAAAAGCGCTTTTTTATTGATGGTATCAGTATCGCTCATAGCGTCTTGCAATCAAAATGTTGAACCGCTCGTCTATCATGGTCGGCTTTCCGATTGCCTTTACTACTTCCTTTTACTTATGCGAAGTTCAAATAAAATATTCTGTATACAAATCACGACCCTGGCCCGCCACTTGACAGCGTCATTCATTTCCGGTTAATGAGTAAAAACAGAACCACCAGACACCAAGAACCTTTAGCCACAGGGAGCCGATAAATGAACAATCCAGAAATTCCTTACTTCGACCATAAGCCAAAACCCTATTCCGGTACATCGTATGAAAAGGTGCTGGAGCTTAGGAAACGCTACCTCACCCCGGCCCTTATGACTTATTACCGGAAACCCATCATGGTAGTCGAGGGGGCTATGCAGTATGTTTACGACGAAAAAGGCCGCCGCTATCTTGATGCATTCGGGGGCATTGTTACCATCAGCGTCGGGCACTGTCATCCCTATGTTATCGAAAAGATCCGGGAGCAGCTTGAAACTCTTCAGCATACGACAACCATATATCTTCATCCCGTGATTTCGGAATACGCTCAAATGCTTGCGGAAAAACTGCCCGGGGATCTTAGCGTCTGTTACTTTGTAAACTCGGGCTCTGAAGCCAACGACCTTGCCCTGCTGATGGCACGCCTTTATACGGGAAACTACGACGTTATCGCTCTTCGCAACGCATACCACGGCGGAAGTTCAACCGCCATGGGACTTACGGCCCAGAGCACCTGGAAGTATAACTATCCGCACAACTTCGGCATTCATCACGCACTCAACCCAAATCCATATCGCGGCCCGTGGGGATACAATGATCCGAAAGCAGGTGCAAAATACGCCGCTGACGTAAGGAATATTATCGAGTTCGCAACCCCGGGACGTATTGCAGGGTTTTTTGCCGAGTCGATCCAGGGAGTAGGCGGGGCCGTTGTCTATCCCGAGAGCTACCTTGCCGAAGCCTACGGATTCTGCCGGCAGGCCGGGGGTGTCTGTATTGCAGACGAGGTCCAGACTGGTTTCGGTCGCACGGGAGCCCACTTCTGGGGTTTTGAAGCCCACGGGGTCATTCCGGATATCGTAACCATGGCCAAGGGCATCGGAAACGGCGTACCCCTTGCCGCTGTGGTAACCACGCCTCAAATTGCCTATACCCTTGCACAGCGCATCCATTTCAACACGTTCGGGGGGAACCCGGTTTCATGTGCGGCCGGGAAAGCGGTTCTTGAGGTCATCGAAAATGAAGGGTTGCAGAACAATTCCCTTACGGTGGGAAATTATCTTATCGAAAAACTGAACATGCTTTCTGAAAAACACGATATAATCGGAGATGTCCGTGGACTTGGGTTGATGACGGGTATCGAGCTTGTCAGGGATCGGAAAACCAAAACGCCTGCAAAGGAAGAATGCACCGAGGCATTTGAACGTGCAAAGGATATGGGTCTTCTGGTCGGCAGGGGAGGTCTTTACGGAAATGTAATTCGGATAAAACCTCCAATGTGTATCAAAAAAGAGGATGTGGATTTTCTAATAGCGGTCTTAGACTCGGCCTTCTCAGGGCTTTAGCCGGCTGCTGCCGCTCGACTACAATTCCGGTTAAATCTTGCCCGCAGCCGGACGACCGCAGAGCAATCGGGCCGAGTATTTCCTGCAAAATCCCAGTGCTGATAAAAACCTCGGCTCCTTCAAGCCCTAAACAGTGCCTCTGCGACGGGTTGTCCTGGGCAAATAGCCGTTAGCATATTGCCCCTTACAGCTCCAATACAAAGTGTATCACATGTGAAAAATAACGTATTAAACTTTTATCTAGTTTGAGCGGTTCATCGTTCCGCGTTCCGGGTTAAAAACCCCAAATGCAACGTATTAAAAGGATGCCTATATATTGTGATATAATCTGCTTTAACCTATTTGTTTATAATAAATTTTCTAAATTCCGCCCATAAAAGATAAGGGACGTGTTGAAAGGCGGCAAGCTCGTGTGAAATCGGCTTTTTAAATTTCGATTCCAAGTAAATGCAGAAAGATTCCCTTTGCCACGTGTCTTCGATTCTCCGCCTGGTTTAAAATCGTATCTATATGGGCTTCAACAACCTCTCGTTCGATCTCATATCCTGCATGAATGGGCATATCATGCATCACAGCAACCCCGGTACCTTCAAGCAGATCGGCTGTAAGAGCATAGGGTTTCATCATTTTGATGCGCTGTTCTTTTAAATCTTTAAACTCAGGGTTATTGAAAAACTCCATGTCCACCCATGTATCTGTATACACGATGTCCGATCTCTTTACGATTTCCTTTAATTTTTCGGGAGGCGCTTCGGATCGGCCGTAGTACTGAAAGTTTGCCGTTTCGCTCACAAGCTTTGATATATCATTTGAGGATGCGGAGGATTCGTTTATAATAGGGCATACACCGATCAGTTTTCCTCCCAGTTTGGGAAAAGAATTAATTAGAGAGTTGAATACATTGTTCCATATTCCCACGTAGAGCAGGGTTTTTCGATACGTGCCGAAAGCTTCTTTGACGGTCATACAATCCGCAAGGGCCTGGGTGGGATGATATTTATTGCAGCAGCCGTTTATTACCGGTATAGGCGAGCATTCGCCCATGGCTTCGATATCGCGGTTTTGCTTGAGCCGGGCCAGAATAATGTCCACGTTTCTTGCAACATACCTCGTTTCGTCCACCACATCCCCGATCGAGAAGTTGCTGTCCTGCCATCTCTGGAAAAAATATCTTCCCCCCAGTTCATTAATTCCCAGCCCGAAGGCCATGGCGGTTCGCGTGGATGTTTTTTCAAACAGCATATAGAGGGTCTTTTCTTTTAATAACGCTTCAAACGCAGAAGGGTTCTGTTTGATGCGAATGCTGGTTTCGATGATGGATTCGATATCCTCCGCTCTAAAGTCCTTCAGTGTGATCATGTTCATGGGATTCCTCCTGGTATTTTATGTTGAAACCGCCGGAGATCTAAACCGGAATCCGGAGTATTTCCCGGTTCTTATTTTTTCAAAAATACTAGACTGAGCCCCGGCAAGTAAGTAATCAGCAACAATGCGACAAGCAGCACCACCATAAAGGGTATGGTGGCCCGGTAAAGCTCAACCACCGGTTTCTTAAAACGGTAGCTCGCGATAAACAGATTCATTCCCACAGGTGGCGTAAAATATCCTATCTGCATGTTGGCTAAAAAGATAATACCCATATGAACCGGATGGATCCCGTAGTTTAGAGCCACCGGCAGGATCAGGGGCACCATCAGCACAAGAGCCGAAAATATATCCAGTATGGCTCCGAGCAGCAGCAACAACAGGTTTAGTAAAATGAGGAAAACGACTTTTTCAGTTACATGAGCCTGTATCATTTTAAACAGCCGCATCGGTACTTCCGCATCGATCAAGAAACTTGTGGAAGCCATCGATACACCCAGGATAAGAAGGATTCCTCCCGATACCATCATGGACTCCCGAATTATGGGCAGCAGCTTTTTGGGATGAATTTCCCTGTAAATCAGCACTTCGGTTACCAGAACATACAGGGCGGTTACGGCCGCAACTTCAGAGACCGCGAAAAACCCACCGTAAATACCACCGAGCACAAACACTGGAAGCGGGATTTCCCATATGGCCTCCCGGATTGCTGTTTGTGTGCTTTTAAAAGAAAACTCTGTCAGTGGGATGGGAGTCTTTCTGTTTGTCCAAAAACTCCAGGCCGACAACATTACCAGCATGAGCAACCCCGGCAGCAGGCCTGCGATAAACAAATCAACAATGGCAACGGCTTTGCCTATGTTCATTTGCTGAACAATGATTCCATACAGGATAAGCGGCAGGGACGGCGGAAACAGCAATCCCAAACTTCCCGAAGATGTCACCAGGCCAAGGCTGAATTTCTCCCCGTATCCAGCCTGGGTGAGTGCCGGATAGAGCAGAGCCCCCAGGGCTACGATGGTAACGCCCGAGGCGCCGGTAAAGGCGGTAAACATAGCGCAAGCGATAAACGCAACGATCGCAAATCCACCGGGAATCCATCCGATGAAGACTTGTGTGAGCCGGACAAGCCGCTGGGAGGCGTTGCTCTCCCCCAGAAGATATCCTGCAAATGTGAACAATGGAAGGGACAGCAGCACGGAAGTGTCGGAGAGCCGATAGATGTCTACGGCAATCACCGACAAATCGATGCCCGAGTAATAAAAACCAAGCATGGCAACGGCAAGGATGACGGCAAACAGCGGCGCGCCCAAAATGGCGAACAGACCCAGGATAAGTGCGAAAAGATAAGGTTTCACGATGAGGTCGTCTTAGAACTGGTAAACTGACTGAGAGCCGAGACAAAGGATCGCAATGCGATCACCACAAACGCAACCGGGGTGATGGACGCACAAAACCACACCGGCACATCTCCGAATGCCACCCCCCCTCCCTTAAACTCAAGCAGGACGAACCGGTAACTGTAATAGGCAAAAATACCGCAACAAACCGCAGTAAAACATCCCACCATGCACTTGGCAACGGATGCAAGGGGTTTTGGCAGCATCCGGCCAACGAGATCGATCCTAATGTGGTTGTCGAACCGGCTTGCCACCATAGCTCCGATCAACCCGACCCATAGCACAGACATGCGTAACAGGGGATCGGCCCAAATGATGCCTGCTTCAAAAAGATTTCGCAAGATAATCTGAACCACCGCTACGATCGTCATTGCCATAAGCAAGCTGATAAGAATACCATCTTCAATTCGGTTCAGTATCGCACCGATTCGCTCAAAATAATGTTTTATGCTGGTTTGCATCATTGATTGCTTGGCTTGCCGGATCGGAAGTCTGAAAGATTCCTCATCAGGGTATCTATAATGTCCTTTGATAGTTTGCCGGCCCGGATCAATCGTTCGGATGCATTAAATGCAGTAGACTGCCAGCGTTTCAAGGCATCCGCGGTAGGTTTTACGAACTGAATCCCCTGCCTGCGTAATGCTTTAAGAGCGTTCTTATTGTCTATGCGATTTTGGCGGTCGATTTCGCCAAAAGCAGCTCCCATCACCTCTCGAAGGATGGATTGATCTTTGCTGGAGAATCTTGAAAACGCCTTCTTATCCACCGCCAGCATACCGTATACGTATATCAATGGAATATCTGTTAAATAGTTGATTTGAGTATGCCATTGCAATGCAATCGCCCCTACCGGAGAGGCGGCCACCGTATTGATAAGCCCTGTCTGTAGAGCCGTTCGAACATCTGCAAGGGACAGGGGAATGGGCGATACCCCAAAGGTCTTTAGGGTTTCCAGAGAAGTCACATCGTTGTCCGGAATCCAGACTTTCTGCTTTCGAAGATCTTCGATGCTCTGCACCGGTTCCTTAGACATCAGGTATGCGAACCCCCCCTCGGCAAGACCGAAAGTTACAAAACCCGCCTGCTCCATTCCCTGCATGATGATGGGATCCATTCTCTTGCGGACGTAATCCACCTCCTGGTAATTTTTAAATATCAGCGGCAAATTATATACCTGATTGGCAGGATAAAATTCAGACAGGCTGCCTGATACAAAGACGCCACCCTGTAACTGGCCCATGGCGATTTTTCGTAATACCGCCCGATCGTTACCCATGACGCCACCCGGATAAAATTTGATCCGTACCCGATTTTCGGTCTGATCTGCCACCACCTTTGCGGCGTTGCGCATGATTTCCATCCATGTGGTACCGTCCGGCGACAGGGTGGCTATCTTAAGCGCCCTGGCGTCGACGTTCACGGCAAAAACCAACAACAGAAAAATTGTTCCAGCGTGTCGCATGTTGTTAACCATCCCCACCTGTTAAGGATCTAAAAAAAGCCAAGATCCAAAAAGTTTCTAAAAGTAGTCATCGGCGCTCTCCAGCAGTTTACGAGCCTGCTGTTTAGCCAGCACATTGAGCAAGGTAAAGCCCGGCACATGGGGATCGGCCTGTAACACTTGCTTAAGCAGCCGGTCATGCAGCTTGCGGTCAAGCACCGTTCGTGCATAATGACGAGCATAACTTACTTTTATCATAAGGTTTTTCCCCTTGGAAAGTTCCAGGGCACGCTCAAAGTGCTTTCGACCCTCTTCCGGAGCACCACCAAGAGCCGGCGAGAGCAGTGTTGAGAAAATACCAAGATATACATGCGCACCGCCTTCTTGGTAAGTTTCATCCAGTTCGATCGCCCTGCGCATGATCGCCTCTACCCTTGGAATCTCAGCGATAGCATCCCAGTTTTCGCGATGTGCTTCAATCCACCCGGCCCAGGAAGAGCCAAGCGCATACAGCTCCGGAACATCCTTTTTCTTCAATCGCGAAAGAATTTTCTTAAACTGCTTAAATTTTATTTTTCTAAATCCACAGGTATCGGCATTTTGAACACACAGAGCCCGCAGACCATATCCCAGGGCTTTATCCGTCAACCGTCCGGCTCTTTGCTGATCTTCTACAAATCCAATTGCATAAGCAGTGTATAACCAGGCTCCTGTCCGAAGCAGTGATCGATTGTCGGGATCGCCCACTATCATGCCGTCTATCATCAGCATATGAGCCGGCCCCCCGGCTTTAACCATTTCAAGATCGTCGTTGTTAAGAACCGCACTGGATAGGTTGTTTGCCAGGTCAACGGTTGTGGATGATAAGATGGCGGAACATCCAAGCGTGGTCACAAACGGCAGCCATGCAAGTGAAAATAGTATCCTTTTGAAATAGGTTTGTCGTTTCATAAGGCTCCCCTTTTGATACGACGAAGCTCTTCTTTGTAGAAATCATCGTATACGGTGCAACCAACCCGGGCTTGAGCTTGTAACAGCTTGCTGCACCCACCACATGCCTTGCAGTAATTGATGTCGTCCAGATTTCCGGCAAGTATCTTTTTGGCGAAAAGCGGATCGGCCAGAGACTGTCGGCCAATACCGATCAGATCGACGCTGCCGCTTTTCAGGTTTTTTTCTGCCCAGTAAAGCAGAGTTCTCCTGGTCGGATCCACCCCTGCAAGCTTGTTTTTGCCATCCCGTAAGTAACTGTAACCGGTTCCGATAACCGGAATCTTTACGGCCCCTCTCATCGCCTGTGTCCAGGTAAAATGCCGGAACACACCGATGGGGTAATGTCTTGTGGGACGGCAGACTTCACCGGTGAACACCGGAATTCCGCTTGAAACATTGATGAAATGAAAACCGCTCTCTTCAATCATCCGCGCAAAGGCAAGAGGCTCGGTGAGGTCTTCTGCAACTTCATCAGCCCCGGCAGTGCCGATACCACCGATAATGCCCTCATAAACGGAAACCCTTGTCCCTAATATAAACCTCTCATCCCTTATTTTCTTTTTAATCTGCTCGGAGGTCTCCCTGAAGAACCGGGTGCGATTTTCAAAGTTTCCACCAAATCGCCCCTGCTTTGTGTTGGCCGGCCGAAGCAACTGTCCGCATAAGTAGCCGTGACACTGCTTGAAATCGATTCCATCCGCTCCCACCTGATAAGCGATAAGAGCCGCATCGACAAACCATTGCTTGATTTGCTCAACATCTTCATCCGATAAAATCGAAACTGTCGGATCTGCCGTGGGATAATAGGAAACCACCTCGGAAAAGGAGCCGTTGCTTAGGTTGCCTGAATGGTTGATCTGGAAAATGATCAACGATCTCTCATTGATTTCCCGCATCTCTTTTACAAGCCTGGCAAGCCCTTGAGCGTTTCGTTCGGTTATTTGCAGCTGGTTTTTCCGTGCCCGACTCCGGTAAGATACCGTAAGCGACTCCACGGTAATCATTCCGGCTGCCCCTTCTGCTAATTTTCGATACCGCTTGAAGGTAAGCTCTGTGGGATTGCCGAATTCATCGGAATCGTTACATTCCATGGGATGGTTGACCCATCGATTGGGAGCTGTTTTTTTTCCGATGTTTATTGGTGATGCAAGAATCTCATCGGGCATGCAAAGCGCTCCTTTATTGAATTGGGCTTAGCGCTTTTAAAAATTGACAAACCAAAAGTAAGAAAATTCGCCTCAAAACCCTGATTGCCTTTATAATAAAATATTAAACCCCAAAAACAATCGCTTACTGTCGGTCCGTACCCGATCTGTGTCAAGGCAAACAACGTTCACCGGTTAAAGTATGCGCAGATGAAAACCACCATCGATGTTAAAAACCTCACCGGTGGAAAACGGGAAATACCCGAGTGCAATGGCAGCTACGGCCTTGCCGATATCTGCCGGTTGGCCCCAGCGGCGTATGGGAGTCAGACCTTTCCTGATCAGCGGATCGTATCGGTCCTTTACAGGAGCTGTCATGTCCGTTGCAACGATTCCGGGTCTAATTTCGAAAACCCCGATTCCATATTCCGCCAGCCTGGCTGCAAAAAGAGCCGTCATCATGGAGATGCCGGCCTTGGATATGCAATAATCTCCTCTTAGTGGCGAAGCAGTATAAGCGCTGATAGATGACACATTGATAATCTTTGGATCTCGATTCGGGTCTTCTTTTTTCTGTAAGATCATCCAGTTTGCGGCCAATTGAGTAAGAAAATAAGGCCCCTTTAGATTGATGCTGATCAATCGGTCAAAACTCTGTTCATTGGCTTTTAGAATGTCCTCCCGTACCAGGGGGGCCACGGCAGCATTGTTCACCAGAATATCAAGCCGCCCGAAGCTATCTTGGGTCTCCGCAATCAGGCGGTCCCGATCTTTGCTGTTAGAGATATCGGTTTGAATATATCGAACCCGAGCACCGGCAGCCTTAACCTTCCCCATGGCATCAATGGCCGAATCAATGGCCGAAGATCCATTAAGCACCATATCAAAACCTGATGATGCCAGCTCAAGCGCGATCCCAAGTCCTATCCCCTTTCGGGATCCGGTTATAAGAGCAACAGGCTTATTGTTTTCTTTAAAAGCCATTGCAGTGGTCTGTTTTTCAAGGCGACTGACTGTGAGATCGGCAAACATTTCAACAATTTTAAATAATAAAACATAACAGTGGTTATGATATTAAGTCAATTGAAATTTTTAGGTTTTTATTTGGGGGGTGCATTCAAAATAAACTCTTTACTCTCGTTTAATCTTCATGGTAAAAATTTATATTCAGTATGCATCCAGTATCAATGATTTCCTCAATAACCTTTTAGACAGCATCTGCTTCTCCATGATTTGGGAGAATATGATTCTATTTCTCTTTGAACTTGGGCGCTGCAAAGGAGATGGGAGTGAATCAGAAAACCGCTTCAACGGATCTTCTTGAATGTTTACGGCATATGGCCAATCAGCGAATTACCGCTTCAAGGAAGAAACATAACTGGCAGCGGATCATCCGCTGGAAGGTTGACGGTATCACGTCGTTTTGGAAAGCAACCCCAAGCGGCATCCAAAACTCAGAGCCGGAGCAACCCCAGATTGTTTTAAGATGCACACGCCGGACTCTCGAAAAGATCGTACGCCGCGAGCTTCCCTTTTTTATCGCCATCTGGGCGACCGGGGATCTTCAATACCAGGGATCGTTTTCGGATGCCATGCGGCTTGGATATATTTTCTTGACCGATAACAGGGGCCGGCGGGTTGTCTTTCTCGCCCACTGTTTTTTGAACACCAATACCCGCTTTCCCGGTGGGTGTGCATTTGAGGGTGCCACTGTTCCTCTCATTGAGACCCTGTTGAACAGTGGACTCGGAATTGTTCAGATGCCATGTCCGGAGTTTTTATGCCTTGGGTTGGAAAAGGAGAAATTCGGCGAACTTTCCGAATCGGAACTGAGAGCCTGCTTTCGGAAACTTGCCGAGGATGTTGTGCGTCAGATCGCTGCATACGTAGAATGCGGACATGAAGTTGCGGGCATTATCGGCATGAATCCAAGCCCATCCTGTGGTGTGGAGATAACCAAGGGCAAGGGCACCATGCTGGGCAAAGATAGAGATGCTTCAGAAAAAGACGGCTCCGGGGTTTTCATCGAGGAGCTTAAGAGCATTGCAGCAGAACGCGGTCTTGCGGATCTCCCGTTTTTCGGTGTACGCCGTATATTGCCGGGAGAAGGAGGAATTAAACAGCGACTTGAAGCGGTTCAAAGACGCTTGGCGAAATAAGAAAGGAGATACCTATGGGTAATTTAAACGGCAAAGGATATCTTGTTCGCCGGCAGTCGGAAGTTCAACCTGTTCCGTGTCCGTGTGGATCTTCTGTGCGGATCATACAGCGGCAGGATACACCAGTTGCCAATCTGCATGTGACCCATATCCAGGATTCCCGGAAGCACTATCACAAGCATTGCACGGAATACTATTACATCCTGGAAGGCTCCGGTTACATGGAAGTTGGAAATGACGAAGTGGAATTGCAGCCCGGAACCACCATCGTAATTGATAAAGGCACCCCTCACAGGGGATATGGCGATTTTAAGGCTCTGATTGTGGGTATCCCGGCAATGGTACATGACGACGAGTTTTTCTGCGAGTAGTCTACTGGCCACCCTCAAGGGGTTTGCAACGGCTTAAAGAAAGAGCAAAGCGGCACCTTAAACCAATTCACTTTAGGTTACTTACAACTGATTTCTTATTCCAACTGCCCTTAAAGAGGCCATTTTTTCAAGGTTAAGTTTGCGGGAAAGGATGGTTCTTAGAACATGCTTTAATATTATGGATTGGAGTGTTTCCTAAAACCCATCGCACCATGAACCGAAACAGCGGGCGCATTTCCCTTAAGCTTGTCGAAGCAATTGGGCTTCGCTATGGGCTACGACCCAACAAGGACGAAGATCCCGATTTTCGGGGCTGTGGGGTCTTCAATCATCAACAGTGCTGTCTTGCACTGTTTCAGTCCAAAGGCAGGGGGAGCCCGATCGTCGCATACCGGTGCTCTGCTTCAATCATCAACTCATAACAGTCAAAGGAGGTATGAAATGAGAAAAAAAATCACTTTACTGGGAACATGTTTTCTTGTGATGGCTGTTTTGATGCTCATGCCGGGGCAGGACGCCGTTGCCAAAGCCAAGTACGAGATTAAATTGGCATGCCATCTTACATCGGATCACCCCCATCCCCGCACATTTGAGTTTTTTGCCAAGAAGGTGAAAGAATACACAGACAGCCAGGTGGAAATAAAGGTCTTTCCCGCCGGCCAGCTTGGAAGGACCGACGATGTCATCATGGGTCTTCAGATGGGGACCCTTCAGATGGGAAAAGCCGCCTTGTCTTTTGCCACCAAGTTCATTCCAGAGGTCAAAATCTTCGACCTTCCCTACCTGTTTGCAAATCGCAGGCATCTGAACCGGGTTCTTGACGGCCCTCTGGGAGAGCATATTCTGAACGAAGTGTTTCCCAAGTATGGACTTATCGGTCTTTTTTACCAGGACGACGGTGCGCGCAGCGTGTACTGCATGGAACCGGTTCGCAAGCCAGCAGACCTGAAAGGGAAAAAAATTCGAGTGATGACAAGCGATGTGATGATCGATGCCATCAATGCCATGGGAGGGGTGGCGACCCCCATGGCCTGGCCTGAAGTCTATACCGGCCTTGAGCAAAAAACCATAGACGGTGCCGAAAACTCCCCTGTGCTTCTTTATACTTCAAAACACTGGGAGGTCTCCAAAGTCTATTCAATGACAGAGCAATTCTGGCTGGTGTCTGCTCTGTTTGCCAGTAAAAAGTACTGGGATACCCTTCCGGCGGACATTCAACAACAGATTCGCCGGGCAGCGGATGTCGCGAAATGGTACTGCCGCTATATTTATCTTGAAGATGAGAATGTGGCGTTCGACAAGCTTCAAAGTGTGGGGGTTAAGATTGTTCGAGATGTGGATGTGGCTGCATTTAAAGCAGCGGTTCAACCGGTCTGGCAGCGGTATGTGAAAAAATACCCCTATGCTGCCGACTGGATCAAACAGATTCAAGCTACACCGGCCGATTAAATTTTCCCATAACAATGGAACTATGAAAACCGGGAATGCAGGGGATTTCAAATAATCCCTTGCATCCCTCTATGGAGTTTCAACGATGCAGTGGAAAGTAGAGAGATGGATGGCAAGATCCATCGATATCTGTCTTGTCGTTTTCATCTCGATCATGTTTATATCGGTAATTTTGCAGGTTTTTTTTCGATATGTACTTGAAAAACCCCTTTCATGGTCCGAGGAGCTGGCGCGGTTTGCGTTCGTGTGGCTTTCGTTTATCGGAGCTGCAATGGCTTTTGGCAAGCGACTTCATTTCGGAATCGATTATCTGGTGAACAAACTGCCGCACCGGTTTAGAAGTGCATTGGAGTTAGCCACCGGATGCCTTGTGTTTATTTTCATCCTCGTTCTTATCGTTCAGGGCTATCACACAACGTTTTCGGCAAAACTGTTCCGAAGTGCCGGTTTGAATCTTCGGATGGATGCAGTGTTTGCCGCCATTCCGGTTGCGGGTATCATCATGGCGTATTACATGGCCCGGCAGATCATTGAATCCATACGGAAACTGGCGGGACAGCACCCCTCTGAACAGATATCCGAATCAAGATCGGGGGAGTAGGAAATCATGATGAAAATAGAGAAAGTTTCGCACCCTTAAATCCTTTGAAAAGCCTTACAGGATGGCGTCGAATGAAATTTTTAAAGGCAAAATACACTTTACCACCCTTCGATGACGGCACAATTAGAGTTAACAAAGCAGATAAACCAGAGGTACAAGATCTTACGCTACTTACTATCCCTTCCCTTGTGCCTGGGTTCGATGTTTCGTATTGGCTGCCGCCTAAGAGCATCGGTGTAATTATTTTGCCTTTAAAAATTTTATTCGACTTAAATCGAACACCACCGAGGAAATTTTCAGATGACTGCGTTTCTTTTCATAAGCATGATGGTTCTGTTTGCCATCAATGTTCCGATCGCCTTTGCTGTAGGGCTGGTTTCGCTTGCCAGCATTTATTTTTTCACGGATGTGCCCACTGCCATCATCATTCAGACCATGATGAAAGGAACAGATAGTTTTCCCATGATGGCCATTCCGTTTTTTGTGCTTGCCGGCCAAATCATGGAAGAGGGGGATATCTCACGGCGGATCGTCGATTTTGCCTCTGCGCTGGTGGGGTTCATTCGCGGCGCCCTTGCCATGATTACCGTGATGGCTGCCATGTTCTTTGCGGGAATCTCCGGCTCTGCTGCTGCCGATGCCGCTGCAGTCGGATCTGTGATGATTCCGGCCATGGTCAAGAAACGATATTCTCGTTCCTTCAGTGTCGCCATTCAGAGTGCGGCAGGTTCCATCGGTGTCATTATTCCCCCGAGCGTGCCCATGGTCATTTATGGAATCACCGCCAATGTTTCTATCGCAAGGCTCTTTCTTGGAGGATACATTCCGGGTCTTCTGATGGGCGTAGGGCTGATGGCGGTCAGTTACATTTTTGCCCGGATCTATAATTACCCAAGAGAAGAGTCCTTTTCCATCCGGCAGGTATGGCGGGCGTTTCGAAGCTCTTTTCTTGCGCTGTTAACGGCGATTATCATCATCGGCGGCATACTTTCCGGTGTGTTTACAGCTACCGAAGCAGCCGCGGTGGCGGTTGCTTATTCGCTTGTGCTGGTTTTGTTCATCTATCGCTCCATCTCCCTTTTACAACTTCCGCGCATTTTGATTCGCGCATGTTATACGTCTTCGCTTGTCATGATTACCATTGCCACGGCCTCCACCCTGTCCTGGGTTTTGGCCAGTGAACAGATCCCCCAGCAAATGGCGGGATTCATCGTGCAAACCCTTCGTCATCCGTTATTGATCATACTGGCACTAAATGTGATGCTTTTGATCGTGGGCTCATTCTTAGACTGTTCACCGGCTATCATCATATTCGTTCCCATCTTAACCCCCATCGCAGCGAAGCTGGGCATGGACCCGATCCATTTTGGGTGCATGGTCGTAATCAATCTTGCCATCGGTCTTTCAACACCGCCGGTGGGTGTTTGTACCTTTGTTGCATGCAGTGTGGGTGGCATGACCATAAGCGCCATCACAAGACCGCTTATGATTCTGCTTGCCGTCATGATCGCCGTGTTGTTGTGTATCGCGTACATTCCTCCTTTAACCCTTTTCGTCCCGAATTTCTTTATGGGGTAACCGCCCCACCTTTAACCCATAACTATTCTGCATATTTCTTCGCCCTTTTGTTGACCTCTTCCCCTTGGGTCTTACTTTAGTGTCATAAGCGGATATCTTTTGTGACAACCCGTTTATGGATGTGAAAAGTATTTCTACACGAATGTAAGATTTATCGAAATGAAAGAGGGGGTTCCCTCTTATGGAGAATATGATGAAAACAGATCGAATCACAATGAATACATTTAGAATATTGTTGCTGTTTCTGTTGATAGCAGCATTGCTGGGATGCCAGAGTGTATTGCATCCCTATAAGGGAAAGCCGGTAAGCCTCCACAATCAGATCCCTTTAATTGAAGGAGGGCCTCACCAGGGAGACTGGAAAACAGAGGACCTGTCTTTTAAATACAACTATGTAAAGCGTTCCGGTAAGCTGGATATTTCCGGAAATCTTGCACTGCATGCAGCTTCTTTCTGGACATACGAGATTGTGGATTTGTTATTTTTCAGAATAAATTTTATCGATTCCAGTGGTAGACTGATCGAAAGCAGGGTTCTCTGGAGCACAGTGTTCGGCAACTATTTCTATGAATGGGATTTGAAGAAACGCACCCTGGAGCTTCCTGCAGATACGGCTGCCATCGGGTTTAGCTATATCGGGCGGGTTCGAGAAGCTGGCGGCGGGGGCACCGATTTGGATCTTTGGTATTCACCGCTTGGTTAGCAAGCGACATGGGGCAGCCAGAGAAAGCACTGGAGTATCCGACCCTGGTCGCAGTGTCAGGGTCGTTTTTAAACCGTATCAAAACAGAGAGGAAGAACTAGATTTTCTTCAATGGGCTGTTGTTTTTTCTAAGCGGATAATATAAATCCCAAACACATGAATATGCGATTTATTTATAAAAGCATCAGCTGACGGCGGATAGGATGGATGCTGCACCGGTGCTAAAGAAAATAGCAAGAGCATTGAACCAGGCACGCTTAGAGGCCGTGATGGTGGGAAATGCAGCCGCTGCGCTGCAAGGTGCGCCGGTAACAACTCTGGATATTGATTTCATGTTCAGAAAGACCCCTACGAACCTGCGCAAGCTCAAAGCCTTCGCAAGAGAGCTCGATGCCCAGATTTTAAAGCCTTTTTATCCGGTTTCCTCTCTTTACAGGGTTATAAACGATGATACCGGGCTTCAGGTTGATTTTATGTCTGTGTTACATGGAATCAAGTCTTTTGAAAGTCTCCGATCTGATGCTGTGGAGGTTGAATTTGAAGGGTATCCACTGAAAATTGCCAGCCTCGAGAAGATCATTCATAGTAAAAAAGCTCTCGGTCGGCCAAGGGACCTGGCTGTCATCGAAATCCTGGAGAAAACGCTGGATGAGAAAAAGAAAAGATAGAAACAAGAAGTTGCAAGCATTGAAAAGAGAATCCGGGCGCAATCTGATCGAGCAAGTTCGCCGACAGCTTGCCCTGCCCATGAATCGGCGCACCAACTTTTTGCGCAAAAGACTTCCCGGCGGCGGTTCATGCCTGTAATTTGTGGGTAAAAGGAGAAAAGGACATTCCTGAAGGGGTAAATCCCTATCTTTGGGGAAACCAAAATCCAAAGGTCATAAAACTGGCCTTTGTGCAATAAGAGGCAAGATACTGGATACTGGATACTGGATGCTTGATAAAATAAAGATAGTAACCTTCTAAAATCCAGTATCCTGAAACCAGCATCCAGCATCATTCCAATAAATAGGTATTAATATATGTGGTGCCTCTGACTTTTAAGAGAAAACGAGCGTGCGTCTATGGCTCTTGATACCGCCAAAATTCCATCCAGATGGTCATATTCGTGCTGAAGAAGCTCTGATAGATCGTTTTCAACAACCATCTCCCTTGCCTGCCAGTTTAAGTCTCGATACCTTATTTTACACCTCTTATGTCTTGCTACCCGAACCAGCAAATCGGGAAAACACATGCAGTCATCCCATAGCGTGATCAGCCGGTCACTTTTTTCCAAAAGCTCGGGATTGATGAACGTAACCGGATGATCTATGTGCATATAAATCAGGCGTTTCATTACACCTATCTGGGGTGAGGCAATGGCGCGGCCTGCACCATATCGTTTCCGAAAATCCATCAGGGTGTCATGAAGGTCTGTGATGACGCCTTTAAGTTCATCGAGTTCATTTCTTTTTACCGGTTCGCTGGTTTCATATAATTTCGGGTTTCCAAGAAGCAGTATTTCTTTAACAGGCATGCGACCCCCACTCTAAATAAGTTGTAGAATTTCCTACACTTCAATTGTTGTGTTGTTTTCTAAAAAAGATCCGACCGGTTGTTTTACGAACCACAATTAAAACAAGAAGATTTACAGGCAGCTGAAACAAAAAAAGAGTCATTACGTTTCCCATGCCGGGAACATACCCCCGTATTACAAAGCGGATAGAAAACAAAGCAACGGGTCCCCAGGCAAGCGAAGCGATAAACACCCATGCATGGTCTCTGTAAGACTGCAGCGCAATGAATCTAAACAAAGGAATTCGAAGGAAAAAGCCCCAGATCAAAAAAAGGATAAAGCTTAGAATCGCCGCAATGGATAACTGAGCAGCCAGCTGATTTGCGGGCTTAAAAAAATGGGAAGCAGAAAACCCTACAGTGATTGCCATTAAGTTTGCAGCACAAAGAACGAAACCATTGGTTGCGATTCGAAAAAATTTCATGGACCAAGCTGCCTGAGACCGATTGCGTGATGATTGAACTTCAGCTCAACACTCAAAGGGTTCATTCACCGCGAATCAATTTCAGCACCTGCGGCAGGAGTGTCTTTGTGGTGCTCATCCCCTCGTTGGCATAGATGGTCTCGTTGCCGGACCAGTCACCAAAGAAACCACCGGCTTCCCGAAGAATCGGAGGGAAGGGGGCACAGTCCCATACATTCATGGTGGGGTCAAGCATCAACTCAACTCGTCCCGTAGCAACCAGTGCATGGCCGTAAGCATCCGACCACCCCACGCAGTTATAAAACGCCTCCTGGACTCGACGCCATTCTTTTTCCCGGCCAAATTCCTTGAAACTCGATGCGTTGGTATGCGATACGAAACTTCGATTCAAACTATCTTTTTGGGAAACCCGGGCCTGCCGCCCGTTCCAGTAACATCCCTCACCTGTTGCCGCGTAAATCATTTCCTCAAGTGCAGGAAAATAGGCGACTCCAACCTCACATCTGCCAGCTATTTCCAGCCCGATCAGAACGGCAAACAGAGGAACACCCCTAACGAATGACTTTGTTCCATCAATAGGATCGATGATCCAGCAAAATTCAGATTTTTCTTTGCCTGCACCATACTCTTCACCAACGATCATATGATCCGGATATTTCTTTTCGATTTTGGATCGTATCAACTCCTCGGCCCTTTTGTCCGCAATGGTCACCGGTGTGTCGTCTTGCTTGAATTCAGCGCTCAGTTCAGTTTGAAAATACCCCAGCGTCAGGCGACCTGCGGCATGTGCGGTTTCAATGGCAAAATTCATGTATTCTCTAAATGGGTTTTTCATTGCCATAAGACACCTATTTTCTTGCTTCCTTTTCAACCAGATCGAGTTCAAAATACACCGCACCCGCTACCGGGTTATGGCGATAGGCTTCAATCTGCTTAAATCCCATGGACTCGTACAGCGCTTTTGCTTCTGTCATTGAGGAAACCGTATCCAATTTCATGCAAGTGTACCCAAGGCCTGCGGCTTTGCAAACGACGGCATCTGCGAGCATCCGGCCGATCCCTTTGCCGCGGGAGCCTGGTTGAACATAAAGCCGTTTCATTTCACAAACAGCTTGCGTCAACGGGCGCAATGCCACACAGCCCACGGCCTCATCCCCATCCATGGCCAGCACCATACACCCAGCAGGAGGTGCATAATCTCCCGGAAGGGTGCGGAGTTCTGCTTCGAAGTTTTGAAAATGAAGATCAAATTCCAGTGAGCCGGCATATTCCAGAAACAGCCGTTTTATGTGTTCAAGATCGATTTGTGTTTTTACGTAAACAAGCTTGACCATAAAGATGGCGTGTTTTGCTTTATGGAAGGTATCACCCGATTTCCGTTCGGCATTAAACCATTTTATTAGGCTGAAAGCTTAACAAAAGTGCCAGGTTTCAATACCTTGTAATATATAACACAAACAGATATTGGATGCTGGTTTCTGAATACTGGATGAAATATGGAAATAACCCTTTTTTATTTTATATATCCAGTATCAAGCATCGAGTATCCAGCATCGATTCGGTTTTTCCCAAGCCGTGAGTTAATGCGGAGCAGTCACTTGTCTGTCTGAAGCAAAGCTTCGCTAGTAACTCAGTCGATACGAACCCGCCAGCCAAACGGATCTTCCTTGTGGCCGTACTGAATGCCGGTAATTTCATCGAAGAGTTTTTTGGATAACTCCCCGACATTGCCATCGGATATCTTGTAATCTTTGTCCCTGTAAGAGATTTGACCCACCGGCGATATGACGGCCGCCGTGCCGGTTGCAAACATCTCCTTTAACGATCCGCTTTTGCACCCTTCGATGACCTCGTCGATAGAGATAAGGCGCTCTGAGACACGAACCCCCCAGTGTGTGGCCAGCTGAATCACAGAATCCCGGGTGATACCCGGCAGAATAGTCCCTCTAAGCGGCGGGGTCACCAGTTCGTCCTCTGTAAAAAAGAAGATGTTGCTTGTGCCCACTTCCTCCACATATTTATGCTCTTTGGCGTCCAGCCATAAAACCTGAGTATACCCTTTTTGAGCGGCTTGCGTGGATACCAACAAAGTGGGAGCATAGTTTCCGGAAGTTTTGGCCTCTCCAACACCTCCTTCTGCAGCACGAGCATATTTATCGGAAACATATATTTTCGTCGGGCTGAAACCCTCAGGGTAATATGCGCCAACGGGACTCAACACGATAAAGAAAAGGTACTGACTTGAAGGCTTTACGCCCAGGGCCGGTTCATTTGCGATCATCGTGGGGCGAATGTAAAGAGAGGTTCCCTTGGATTTAGGAAGCCAGTCACGGTCAAGTAAAATCAATTCTGTCATTGCCTTCATACACAAATCAGGATCGATCTCCGGCATCACCATTCTTCTGGCCGATGCATTCATGCGCTCGATATTCTTATTCGGCCGGAAAAGCGCAATGCCACCGTCTTTCAGGGCATAGGCCTTGAGCCCCTCAAATACCTCCTGGCTGTAATGCAGCACCATGGCTGTGGGGTCAAGCCGCAGGAAATCATAGGGCTCAATGCGGGCATCGTACCATCCCTTTTCGCTCAAGTAATCCATCAAAAACATATGATCGGTCGTGTATTTTCCGAACCCGAGCTCCGAATCATCCGGACGATACTTCTGGCCAATTTTCTTGGATTTGTTCACTTTGATTTCCATGGTCACTCCTTCATCTGTTCTTTTACGTTTTGTAATGCTCTAAGTACATCCATACCCTATCAAAGGTTTCATTTTTCGCAACAGATTTTTTACATTTTCATCTCCTGCGAAATAGCTGTGTTCTGGGATACATGCGTCTTGGCATGCATATATCAAATCATCCCCCCTCTTCTATCCGGGGTAATGCGCGAGGCTAACAGGCCGCTGAATTTTCTTCGGGCGCAGATTCTGTCTGCGGGGCAAGGCTTCGGATATTTTCGAAATAAAAAATATTGACAAAAACAATGAAAATATATTTTAAATATATTTCAAATACATTATCCATTGATGATGAAAGCTTCCTCTGTTGGTTATGCAGCCATCTGACATTAAGAAGAAACCCATTCAAAAAAGAGAGAAGAAGCAATGGCTTCCCAAAAAAGAAAACTTACGAACAAGAGCTTACAACATTCTTAAACAGGAAATCGTTACACTTAGATTATCACCAGGCTCGTATATAGACAAAGAAGCGCTTCAAAGACGGCTATCAGTAGGATCCACTCCTTTGCGCGAAGCGCTGCTTCGGCTGGAGGCGGAAAAGCTTGTGGTTAATATCGCCAACACCGGATTTTACGTCAAAGATCTGAATCTTCCGTCTATCCGTGAGCTGCTTGAAAACCGTATGTTTTTGGAACGATATGCAGCATTTCTGGCCATACAACGTATTGATGAAGAAGAAATTGAAAGACTGCATCAAATTGCTGTTGAGATGCGCACGCTGGCCGAAAAAAATGACGAATATGAACTGGTGATGAAGGATATGCAGTTTCATTCAACCTTGGTCAAAGCAGCGAAAAACCATCAACTGGAAACAATCATGTCCATGATCTACAACGAATCTTTACGCGTCTGGTTTATTTCGCATTATGAAGAAATCAACGAATCTGTTCAGATGCACTTTAAAATCATTGAAATGTTGAAGCAGAATAACTGGGATCTGCTGGAAAGAGAAATCATCCATCACAATAATGTGTTCCGGGAACGCCTGGAGGGTTATTTTAAGAACTTCCTTAAAGAGAATACCAGGGGAAAATCTGAATTTCGGGTCGATATTCCGAGGGGATGACATTGAATCAAACCTCTTTCTTTTTCTTCTCAGCACAGCGAAACTCGTAAATATATGAATATAGACCCCCGGTGGGAGCATGAAAAAAGGGTCTGACCACTGCGAACAATTGATATGAAAAGCAAAGGGAACATGCAGAAACGTGCAACTAATAGAGCAGCGCTTTCATCTTATTAGCAGGACCGGTTATGAGCGTCTTTTCCACTAAGAAGCGGAAAAGGCAAGTTAAGAACCTTTAAGATAAGGAGGGCTTGAGTCATGACAAGGAAATCATTTGCTCTAATCGTCATTGTGGTGTTTATGCTGAGTTTTAACGCGGTGGCCGTAGAGGCGGCGAAATACACTTTTAAGTTTGCAAATCCCGTATCCAAAGATCACTCATGGGGAAGAGCCGCCGAAGAATTCAAGAAAATGACGGCTGAAATTACAAACGGCCAGGTGGAAATTCAGGTTTACCACTCCGGTGCCTTGGGTAAAATTCGAGAGTGCCTGGAGATGGCAAAGGCCGGAACGGTTGATTTTGTTCTCTCGGGAACCGGCCATGTCACCCGTCATGTGCCTGAGCTGGGCATCACGGTTCTTCCTTATCTGTGGAAAGATACCGAGACCATGTTCCAGGCTCTGGACGGTCCATTTGGCCAGTATCTCGGGCAGAGGCTTTCGGAAAAGGGGTTTGAAGTGGTTGGATGGTGGGATAACGGATTTCGGCATGTATCAAACAACGTGCGACCGATCAATCAGCTTGCCGATATGAAAGGGCTCAAGATCCGCTGTCTGCCGGCAAAGGTGCATGTTTCCTTTTTTAAAGCACTGGGAGCAGCACCAACGCCCATGGGATGGACCGAGCTGTATCAGGCGCTTCAACAAGGGGTGGTGGATGCCCAGGAAAATCCACCCGCTATGGTGTACCTTGGCAAGCTACACGAGGTTCAAAAGTATTATTCTTTAACCGCCCATGTTAACGAACCCGGTAACGTGCTGATGAGCAAAATTTCCATGAACCGGCTGCCAGAGGAGCTTCAGCTTGCCGTAAAGATTGCAGCACAGAAAGCCTCCATATGGCAGCGCGCCGTAAACGCAAAAGACAACCAGGCGGTGATGAAGAAATTGGCGGCAGCGGGGCTTAAGATCAACGATGTGCCGGAAGCAACAAAGGCTGAGTTCAGAAAGATTGCTCAGAAGGTATATCCATCGGCCATCAAAGGCTTTGGGCCAAAAGGCCAGGAACTTGTGGATATGTTGATTTTCTTCAATAAATAGCGGGTATACCGCCCTGGGACCTTTCCGATGAGATGGAAAGGTCCCTTCTCACCGATCTCACCCAAAGCCGATCGGAGAAAATATGGTTTATCGTTTGGTTTCACGAATCATAGAGGCCCTCGTTATACTGGGGGCTGCGGTGATTGTTGCCCTTGTTTCAACCGAAGTGGTTTTACGCTATCTTTTTAAACATTCCCTGATTTTTACCGAGGAGCTTTCCCGCTGCTTGATGGTATGGATCGTGTTTTTGGGAAGCGCCTTGGCCGTGCGGGATGATCTTCATATCAGAATCAATGTCGTCGTGAAACGGTTGCCAGCTTGTCTGGGAAGGTTTGTCAACGCCGCGGCATATGGCCTTATCATTATTTTCCTGGTGACGCTGGGCATTGAAGGGATCAGAATCCTGCCCGCCCAGAGGTACCAGATGTTCATTACTATCGATGTTTCGATGTTCTATTTTTATTTGGCCATCCCTGTAGGATCAGTGTTGATGATTTTTTTCCTTTTGCCACATATCCGAAACGTGCTTTTTGATACGCCTGCAAATCGTGGAGCGTTTGACAAAACCGAGGATTGAAAGTGCTTATCTTATCGGCCGTATTCGTCGTTACCATCCTCATGGGGGTTCCTGTTGCATTTTGCCTCGGGCTTGCAGGAGTCTCCTATATCTTGATAAACGAGCATGTTCCCTTTAACATTCTTCCGACACTGGTATTCGGTGGGATCGATTCGTTTCCACTGATGGCCATTCCTTTTTTCATCATGGCCGGGGATTTGATGAGTCGAGGCGGAATGTTACCCAGGCTGGTGGACCTTGCCGACAGTATTGTCGGACATTTAAAGGGAGGTCTCGCATATGTGAACATTCTGGCGAGTATGTTTTTTGCCGGGGTTACGGGTGTTGCAGTGGCGGATACGGCAGCCATTGGATCCATGCTGGTGCCAAGCATGATAAGACAGGGATACACTCGAACGTTTTCTGCGGTGATTACCGCCGCATCCTCCATCATGGGGCCGATCATCCCTCCCAGTGTGGCCATGCTCATCTATGCTTATGTTTACGGTGGCGGTATTTCGGTGGCCAGGCTTTTCTTGCTGGGAGCGGTGCCGGGTTGTATCATCGGGTTTGGAATGATGGGCCTGGTCTATGCTTTGTCTTTTAGGTATGAGTTTCCCGTAAGTTCAAGCGGTTTTAGTGGGCGCATAATGATGCGGCGCTTGGTTGCGGCCATACCGGGTTTAATGGTTCCGGTCATCATCCTGGGTGGAATCATCGGCGGGGTATTCACGCCCACCGAGGCAGGGGCCGTGGCAGTAAGCTATGCTCTATTGGTGGGCACGGTGGTGACGCGAAAACTCGGGATAAGGGATATATGCCGGTGTTTTTTGAACAGTTGCAGGACAAGCGCCATCGTCTTTATGTTGCTGGCTACGGCAAAAGTGGTCTCGTGGATATTGATCACACACCAGATTCCCCAAAAGGTCGCCCAGTTCCTGTTCCAGTTTACCTCCTCTGCCCAGGTTTTTTTGGTTCTGTCCATTTTATTTTTACTGCTGCTTGGATTTGTTTTAGAAGCGGTTGCCACGATGATCATGCTGGTTCCCGTATTCGGTCCCGTGGCCCATAGTTATGGAATCGAGCCGCACCATTTTGGGCTGCTGGTGGTTATGACCGTTCAGATCGCTCTGATAACTCCACCCGTGGCTCTGGGACTCTTTATCGTGTGTCCCATCGCCAACTGTACGATCGAAGAAGCTTCCCAGGGAATCTGGCCGTTTCTATTCCTGGTGTTTGCCGTCATCCTCCTGGTGGCGTTCTGGCCGGGGGTGACCACCTGGTTTCCGAGGATTTTTGGTTACTGATACCAAATAAGACATGAAAGGAGAGGTAGAAAGATATGTTAAAGAAAAAGTCGTTCTATGAGGTTCCATACGGTTATCGTGCAAGAATCGGTCTTATCGTTGTAGGACCGAATCTTAACCCGACACCGGAGATATGTCGAATGATTCCTGATTATATTCAGGTAAGAGAAACCCGGATCCATATGGACCCTGTTGTCAACATAGAGGAGTGTTCAAAGTTAAGCGAACCCCTTGGAAATGCCGCAAGACTGCTGGCCGAAGGGCTTTCATCGCCGGTGCTCGGCAACCGATCGGCCATAGCCTTTGCGTGCACCGCAGGATCCCTTGTGGGCGGAGCGGGCTGGGATAAGAAAGAGATTGAAATGATGGAAACCGCCGTTGAGGGGTTCAGTTGCAAAAGAGCCGTGGAGTCTCAGAGTTCAGGTATTCCCTGTACGACCACTGCAACGGCAGCCGAAGAAGCCATGAGATTTATGGGTTTCAAAAAGATTGTCATTGCCGGTCCCTATATCGATGAAATAAATGAGCGCTTCAGAATCTTTTACGAGGATTCCGGGTTTGAGGTCCTCAAGGTGGTTGGACTGGGAATAGAAGATCTATACGAAATGGGGGCTACAAAACCCTCTCAGGCCTATCAGGTGGCAATGGAGGCTGTGGTTCCAGAGGCGGACGGAATCTTCATCACCTGCACCAACTTCAGATGCTCCGATGTCATCGAGGAAATTGAGCACGATTCCGGCAAACCTGTGGTAACTTCAAATCAAGCCACCGCCTGGCATCTGATGAAACTGCTGGGCATAAACGATCCTGTAGAGGGATACGGGCAGTTGCTTCGAAAGACACCGAGGGTTTAGCCATCAGTCGCATAAATCATATAGCAAAATGGCCTCTAAGCATGATTTATCAATACCTGACATCTGTGCCTTTGGAGGGGGATTTTACAACATCGGGGTTTAGAAGGCAGAACTCTTCAGGTATTACTTAAAGACGGCCGGTCAAACAATCAGCCTGAACCTGTAATACGCCGTATCGAAAAGCACCAGACTTTCCATTCCTTTCACTGAGCAATTGAACGGCTGGGGAGTTTTTCTTTCAATTTTAAAATTATGAGGGTGGTAAAAAGCCACCCTCCACAAGCGCGAGCAATTGTAGCCTCTTTCACACCGCCTTTTGTCTTATTCAATCATCCCTTCTGCCAATCCGACAGTGCCTGCATCTAAACGTTCCGCCATCTGCCGAATTATCGAAGCGAATGGATATTTCCAGTTTGCTTATCCACAAGCAGCCGTCCCATTAACTCACCGTCCGGGCGGAGGATTTCAATCATATAATAGGTTTCGGAATTCCTGATATTTCCTAATCTATAGGGCTCTGAGGTGTGTCTGTCCATATATTCCCTGGCTAGGTTTTCAGCATCCCTGGCAGTCATAAGCTCTCTGTTATACTGAGGTCCCTGGGTACCCCATCCCATACCTCCTCCCATGTGATCGCCCATGCCACCACCAAAGCCCCAACCACCCATGCCGCCACCGCCTGAACCATGACCGCCCATCATGCCCATCATGGCAATTGATTCCGAAATCGGAACGATAAAAACTCCTATTAAAAGGAAAAGAATAAATTGCTTTTTGATCAATTGTTTCATAACAATGTCCTCCATGTAATAAAAATAATGATAGCAGCATCCAAAAAGTAAGGAATCATCATATGCTTGTTGTTCTCTATAAAAGCAAGGAACGTGCCTCATTGCAGATACCGTTTCGGCAATAAATTTTACATGAAGCGATATGGGTATTTATCTTGTTGAATTTAAAGTAATTTAACAAGGGTTTAATGCGATAAGGAATTTTCTTTAACCGGTTTTTGATCCGATTTTTAGGTTCCAGCTAAAATAATTCGCATTTCAAGTGGATACTATGGGCGTTTAGGTGCGAAATAATTATGCGGTTAACCTGTTTAACCCCCTGTAAAGAGGCCAGGTTTATGGCCCTTTTTCTGGCAAATTCCTCAGGGCTTACATGGTCCAAGAAGCTGAACGCATACTTGGCAGTTGGTGCTTTTTAGTTGAAAGATCGGGTAAAAATGTTAATCTTACAAGAAAAAAAATTAAGTTTCGCACAGCTTTTATCGTAAAATTGCCAATGGATCTCAAGTCAAATAAACCCCGTAGTTGCATAAATCACATAGTAAAATTGCAATTAATCCCTATCTATAAAGTATTTAACGGCTGCACCCTTTAAGCGGTTTTAAAACAACGGGGTAAAATTTCTAAAGGCAAAATAATTACACCCGAAGCTATTGAGAGCGGTCATCCAATCGGAAACATCGAGCTTAAGGCACAAGGGAAGTGGCGCTAAGTAGCGCAGCACGTTGATAGTTCTGGTTTAAGCGATTTGTTGATCCCGTTGTTGCAAAACGACTCAAAAAAAATAATTATAGGATAATGATAAACTATGTGCCCAGATCATGTTACTATTTAATTTATTCAACTGCTGTGTTGACTCACATTGTGCCGTCATCGAAGGATGGTAAGATGTATTTTGCCTTTAAATATTTCATTCTACGCCATCATATAAGGCATTTCATAAAAATAGGGGGGTGAAGCTTGAGAAACAATATATTTATTAGGATGTCTGAAGCAAAGCGTCTTATTTTTTTCTTCTTAAGCCTAATTATTGGGATTTATTTTGTCCAATGCACTGCTTTTACAGAGAAGTCGGATATCACGCCTGCTCAGCCACCCCGAAAGGTGGTAAAACCCATTAAGACATGGCAGGATCCCATAACCGGCATGGAGTTTGTTTGGGTACCCGGGGGATGCTATGAGATGGGATGCGGGCCCTGGACAAAAGATTGCTTTAAACAGGAGTTTCCTTTACATGAGGTTTGTGTCGATGGGTTCTGGCTGGGG
>JAFDFZ010000139.1 GCA_019309565.1 Deltaproteobacteria bacterium | reverse complement strand
ACAGCGGCTCGTCAAACAAAAATACATCCGGCTTGCGCACGATCGCACGGCCCAACGCCACCCGCTGCCGCTGGCCTCCGGATAACTGCTTGGGCTTGCGATCAAGCAACTCCTGAATCCCCAGTATCTCCGCTGCCTCCCCCACCAGCTTCTTGCGCTCCTCCTTGGGCACCTTGCGCATCTTTAACCCAAAAGCCATGTTGTCAAAAACCTTCATGTGCGGATACAGCGCATAGCTTTGAAACACCATGGCTATGTTGCGGTCCTTGGAAGCCAGATTGTTCACCAGCCGCTCCCCAATGTAAATATCCCCATGGGTGATCTCCTCCAACCCTGCGATCATCCGAAGCGTGGTGGTCTTCCCGCAGCCCGACGGCCCCACCAGTACCACAAACTCCCTGTCTAAAATCTCCAGGTTCACATTGTTCACCGCCACCACTTCGTCAAATCTCTTGGTTAAATTCTGTAATGATACCCGTGCCATGTAACCTTCCTCCTATCCTGTAAATCTAAACCTTATTAACATTAACAAAAATTACAAAAAGGTCAATATTGAAATAACTTTTTTATTTCTCTTAAATATTTTAAATGTTAACGCACCGTTTCATCAATCCATATTCTGAAAACAAAATCAAGAAAATCGATCTATTCCGGCCAGCGTTTAATTGGGAGCGTCCGATGTTCAGGGGCTGGTCGCTCAAGAAGCTCAATAATCATCCCGTGGGTATTCCACGTGTCTAAATATGCCAACCCCCCGGCGTTATTCGGCCATCTTGCAGAACTTAATATCTCTATGCCCCTTTTTTCAGCTTCCTTTACGGCTGCATCAATATTTGGAACCAGCACCCCCACATGGTGCATTCCCTCACCCTTTTCTTTCAGGAATTCATAAAAAATCGACACCTCATCCATGGGTTCCATCAACTCCAGCATACACCCTTTCATTTCGGCTATTGCAGCTTTTGTTTTCCAGTTTTGACGCTTACCTTTAACAGTCATATCGATAAAGGGTGGAGCTTCGATCATCCTGAAAATCCATGGCCCTGCGCCAAAATCCCGATGAAGCTGCTTAGCCTTTTTTTCTGCATCCCACACCGCAATACAGATCTGATCAACTCTTGGAAGCAGAGGCCACATTTTTTCCTCCTTTTATGGTAGTAATTAAAGAGCCATAAGATCAAGCTATTAATAAAATAAATAAAGGAAAAAAATCAAAAGGAAAATTTTACCTTCATTTAGCATATGAAAATTGTTATGACAAGTCCCCTTTATCACAGCTTCTTGTAAGCCATTTATTTTCTTGACAACCGATTTATACGAGGGTTAATCTTTCTTTGAATCGTCCCTGAAGTTAATCATCTAAGCATAAAGGAGGCTTGATGAAGCGGGTTTTGTATTATATGTCAAGATAGAAAAGGGAGAATTTTTCAAAATGGATATCAGCAATCAGGTCGTTATCATCACCGGCGGCAGCCGGGGCATCGGAAAAGCGCTGGCTCAAGGTTTTGCCTCTGATGGTGCCAATGTCATCATAAGCGGGCGGAATGAGAATTCGCTTAAAGAAACAGCATCCTTTAACCCGGAGCGGATTGTTGCGGTTTCGGGGGATGTGACCTCCGAGGCGGATGTTGACAGGCTTGTCAATACGGCAATCGATCGATTCGGTGGCATCGATGTGCTTATCAACAATGCAGGCATTGTGAAAACGGGTAGACTGCTGGAACGCCCTTTTGAGGATTGGGTGGAAGTCATTCGGGTAAATCTCATCGGACTGGCCTTATGCACTTACAAGGTGTTGCCCCACATGATCAAACGCGGTTATGGACGCATCATCAACCTTGCCTCCCGGGCTGCTGAATTTGCTCACATCGGAATGTCTTCATATGCCGCATCCAAGGCTGCAGTGGCAAGTTTTACCAAAACCATAGCAGCGGAAGTCGGACCCCCTGAACATCCCGATATTTTGATCAATTCACTTATTCCAGGGCCCACTCAAACCGAACTTTACGAACAGACAGGGCTTGGACAGAAAAGAGGCCAACCAGGACAGGATCCGAAAGTGGTTTACCAACATGCACTCTTTGTGGCAACGCTTCCTGCCAATGGTCCACATGGAAAAATTTTCTGGAACAGCAAAGAATACCGGATTTATGAACATTTTAATGATTGATGCTCAGTGCTTGTTTGTCAACCACTGTACCTTTTATCTGACGTAGCTTTTTGGCATTAACGAATTAATTAATCACGGGGAGCCTTTTTGATATGAAAGAATACCGAATAATCGATCTGAGCCTGCCCATAATCAACGGAGGTGGATTCGCAAGACCTGCCAAAATGCGGTATTTGGATCACCGAAATCGCGGCGGTGCTCTTGCCGAACGACTGGGCATCGATCCCTCTGAGATCAATTACCGCGCCAACGCCATGGAAGAGTTCAGTTTTCTTCACACACATGCAGGCACCCATTTCGATGCTCCCTATCATTCCCTGGAGACATCCCAGGGCAAACCGACTCTTACTGTTGATCAGATCCCTCTGGAATGGTGTTTCGGACCGGGTATCTGGCTTGACTTAAGCCACAAAAAACCGGGAACCGATATCACCGCCGAGGACATTGAACGGGAGCTTAAAAAGATTGCCTATACGATTTCACCAGAAGACATCGTATTGATAAAAACCGGTGCGGCCGATTACTATGGCCGGGAATCGTGCGATAATATAAATGCCGGAATGACCCGTGAGGCAACCTTGTGGCTTGCCGATAAGGGAGTCAGACTCGTTGGCATAGATGCCTGCTGTTGGGACAGGCCGCCGAAGCTGCAAATGGATTCTCTTACCAAACACCAGCGCAGGGGAAGATATATGGAAGGTCATCGCGCTGCGGCCGAACGCGGTATGTGCATTTTGGAATGGATCACGAACCTCGACGCGTTACCGCATTATGGCTTTACCGTCTATGCTTTTCCTGTAAAGATTGAGCGGGCCGGTGGCAGCTGGGTTAGAGCCGTAGCCATGGTGGAGGAAAAGCAGCAATTCTCGGTGAAATCCGGCTTATGAGCCGAATGGTTTCATTTTGAAGCGGATGTTTAAAAAACCCTATATGAGTGGCGTCGAATGAAATTTTTGAAAGGCAAAATACAATTTACCCGCTTCGATGACGGCACAGACAGCATTAACAAAGCGATTAAACCTGAGGGATCAAGATCTCGGCTGCTTAGTGGCGCTTCCCCCGTGCCTTGTTTCGATGTTTCCGATTGGCTGCCGCCTTAAGCGCTTCGGTATGATTATTTTGCCTTTCAAAAATTTTATTCGACTTGGCTGCGCTTTTTCGGAAACCTGTCAAGCTTCAAAATGCTGTTATTCGGCAAACAGGGACCGTTTTCGTGTTCACCGAAAATTGCTCGAGGAAAAGCAGGAAAGTTGAGGCGAACACTATAGAGGAGTAAAGAGATGGGGAAAAATTTAATTACCGGTGGAATGGGTTTTCTTGGGTCTTATATCGCCCGCCGGTTACTGGAACAGGACGAAGAAGTGGTTTTGTTTCAACGAAGAGAACGACTTCCCGCAAGCCTGGCCGATCTTGATGGGAAAGTACAAATTGTAAGCGGTGATGTCGGCAACTGGGTACATATCGTGGATGCCATTGTCAGCCATGACATTGAAAGCATCTACCATTCTGCTGCCCTTATGAGTCGGGACTGTGAGGCAAGTCCGGCAAATGGTTTCCGGATAAACGTCATTGGCACCTTCAATGTGCTTGAAGCCGCGCGCATTCTGGGCATCAAAGATGTAATTTATGTAAGCTCCGCCGCTACCTATGGTATCACGCCCGAGACGCTTGAAGCCATCGATCGACAGGTATTCAACGATACCCCCCAGAGCCCGGAAAACATGTATACCACCACAAAGGTTATGTGCGAGCGGCTGGGTGAGCAATACTGGCGCCAGTACGGTGTCAACTTTCGGGGTGCGAGGTATGCCATGATTGCAGGCCCCACCCGCCAGCTCTCTTATTATTACGGTGACTGGTCCGGTATCATCGAAGTGCCGGCAAAAGGCAAACCTTACACCGTCCATTCCAATCCGAATCTGCCATGCAGTTACATCTACGTTAAAGACGCCGTGCGCGGGCTCATCCAGTTGAAACAAACCCCTGAAAACAAACTGCGGCAGCGGGTATACAATTTCGGTGGTTTCATGGCCACCTTAAACGAGGTGGCAGCCGAGATAAAAAAACATCTGCCGGATGCCCGGATTGTCTTTGACGAGGATACCAGTGAAACCATGAGGAATCAAAACAGCGGGGTAAACTACCGAATCGATAATACGGCAGCCACCCAGGACCTGGGCTATGAACCCAGGTATCATCTCAAAGAAATGGTGGCTGACTTCATCAATGAAGTAAAGGCCGGACATGCCGGCTAAAGATTATTCGCAGTGTCATCTACGCTCAACCATTAAAAACATTTCTTGCAGCGCGGGTACAACGAAACACGAAAACACTCCAAGCCACCCCCGGCTAGGGTGCCTTGGGAAACCCTATTCCTTCACACTGCCCGCAATCAGCCCCCTGATGAGGTAATGGCGTACAAGAAAGGAGAAGATCACCACCGGCAGCATCACAAGTGTTCCCCCGGCTGCAATTTTTCCCCACTCCCAGCCTTCATATTGCATGAAGTTTACAATGGCAACAGGAGCTGTCATTGCCTTTGTTCGAGTGAGGATCAAGGCAAAGAAAAAATCGTTCCACGAGTAAATAAAGCAAAGAACCGCTGTTGCAGCCAGTCCCGGTGCGGTCAGTGGCAGCGTGATCCTTAGAAACGTCCCCCAGACGCTGCAGCCGTCCACCCAGGCAGCCTCCTCCAGAGTTTGAGGGATTGCGTCGAAATAGGTCTGCATCATCCAGATCACAAGAGCCAGGTTAAATGTTAGATAGATAAGCACTAATCCCAGGATTGTGTCCTGGAGATGAAGATGTCGGTATGCCAGAAAGAATGGGATGGTAAACGCAATCGGCGGCGCCATTCGTGTGGATAGAATCCATAAAGCAATCTTGTTTTGCATCTGAAAACGGGCTCTTGACAGGGAATAGGCTGCCGGCACGCCAATAATAAGGGAAAGCAACGTGGATGAGATGCTGGCAGCCACGCTATTCCAGAAAGATCTGGGGAAATTACCGGTTCTTAATGCCCTGTAATTCTCAAGGGTCGGTTTGAAGTTGAAACTGAAGCCGAAGATATCCTCCATCGGTCGAAATGACATTTGAAACATCCACAGGAACGGAAACAGCACTACAAACAGAAGCACGCCTGCTGTCATATAGAGCCATATCCGTTGTCTGCGCCGGTGAAGTTTTAGATCCTTTACGCTCGCGCCATAGCTTTCATTGCCATTTGCCATATGTATCTGAACTCCCTATCCTATGTCTCCTGCAGCGCACTTCGGGTAGCCATCCGATTAATAATCCAGCTTAAGAAAAACACGCCCGCCACCATCAGTACAGCAATGGCGCCTGCATATCCCCAGTATGAAAAGTTGAAAGCCTCGATGAAGGCGTAATAATTGGTAACCTCCGTAACCAGCCCAGGACCGCCATCTGTTAACACATAAATCAATGGAAAAGCCTTAATGCTGTCTATTAGCCGGAAAAGAGCTGCCACCACGATGACGGGGCGCAACAGCGGTAAAATGATATATCGAAACATTTGCCAGGCACCGGCCCCATCGATGCGCGCCGCCTCAAGCGGTTCGTCCGGAATCATCTGCAACGCCGCCAGCAAAATCAGCATCGTAAACGGAAACCACTCCCACGTATCCGCAATGGCAATCGCCCATAGCGCCCACTTTGGATTTGTGATGAGTGATTCAATCGGAAACCCTATCAGTTCCAGCAACCGGTGCATGGGGCTTACATCCGGAATGTACAACACCTTCCAGATAATCGACACAACAATGGGCGGCAGTACCATTGGAATCAAAAACGCCGTGCGCACAGCTTCAAGAAATCGCGAAGGCGCATTGAGCAAAAGTGCCACGGCAAGCCCCATTAGCAGTTGCAGCGACACGGTGACCACCGACAGTTTCACCTGAACCCAGACTGAGTTGTGAAAACGCTTGTCGGTATACAATTCGGCATAGTTGGTCCATGGCCGGGAAAAATCATTGGCAGTCACTTCAGGACGAGTAAGATCAAGCGGGGTGAGGCTGGTCACAAACAAATAGATAGCAGGTGCGATTGTAATAACAGCCAGAACCACAAGTGCCGGTAGCAGGCCCAGCAAAAACGCTCGTTTCCGCTGGGCCTCCGCCGACAGAGACAAAGATCGATTAAACAGAATCATTTTAAAGCTTGATACCGGCTCTTTTGAGCTCGCGAATGGAGTTTTGCTGAGTTAGATTCATGGCTTCTTTTGCGGTCATCTGCTTGGAGGCGACAAGCTGGATGGCCTTGTTGATCTGTTGATCCACCTGTGGATATACATGGATGGTGCGATAGACCATATAGCCGCCGGCTGCCACATCGATGGTCTTCAGATACAGTTCTGACAGATCCACATTGTTGACCAGGTTCTTTTTCTTGAACTCCGGCGTGTTGATTACGGACTTGCGTGTAATCGAACCATAGCCTTTTTCAACAAGCAACCGTTTCAGTATTTCTTTAGATAGAGACCATTTAATGAACTCCCAGGCGGCATCTTTTTTCTTGCTGCCTATCGGAATACCCCAGGCATGGGAGGCGACTCCCGGAAATCGGCCTGCAGGCCCTGCCGGCATCATTGCATAGTTAACCGTTTTATGGACCTTGCTGGTCTTGGTGTCACCAAGCTGTATCAACCATGCATGGTTGAAGGTGATGAGATTGGCGAGACTTCGCTTTAGGAACTGAAGTGCCTGGTCATACATAAAGGATAACACACCGCTTGGCCCATACTCACGTAAAATTCTCCCGTAATAATCAGCCGCTTCGATGGCTTCAGGGGTATCAAGCATCGGCATCAGGTCGTCGGGGGGATCCCGGAATACCTTGCCTCCGAATCCCATCAAGTAGGGAATCCATGTCCAACCGTGATGGTTTTCATTTACGAAGCCGGCAACCCCTTCTTTTTTATGCACGGCCTTGAGAACCGTTTCCATCTCATCAAAGGTATCCGGCATCCCGAAACCAGCCTCTTTAACGATGTCGAAGCGTGCAGCCGCAGAGATCATGGCATCGGCAATCCAAGGAAAGCCATATAGCCTTCCCTGCTTATCACGGTGAGGAGTTACAACACCTTCAAGAAAATCATCCGGTTCCCAGTCGGGGGGAGTCTTGTTCGGATCGTTGATGAACGGTTCCAGCGGTGTGAACCAGCCGGCACCGATCCATCGGCTGCAGTAAATAAAGGTGATGTTTGCCACGTCGTAGGCGCTACCCTTGGTCGACAGCTCAAGGTCCACTCGCTGGTTGTATACCGGGAAGGCTGGGGTCTCATAATTTACTTTAATACCTGTCTTTTTGGTGAACTCAGGAATATAACTGGCGAGCATCTTGGGGTACGGCCCGCTCCAGCAGGATACATTGAGTTCAGTGCCGGCAAAAGGCTTTGCCTGACCCAGAAGCTTGGGAACCCCAAATGGAGTTGCCGTTGCCGCTGTTGCAGCAAGCGCCCCGGCCCCCAATTTCAGCAGCTGTCTTCTTGTAAACTTCGTACCCGTTCCATTTTTTTTCATGATAACACCTCCTTTGTTAATGGGGGTTAGTAATAAAACGAGTCTGTTCAAACACTGAAAAATGAAATGAAAAAGCAATGACAGTTCGCAATTTCCGGCCAATTTAAGCTTAGACAATTCGCTGTTTGAGATCAACCAAAAACTCAGGCATTGAAAGCATCCCTGAACATCTGTGTCGTTGCATCCCTGGTGGGCTTCCTGGGGCTGAGATTATATGCCCCCTGCTTTTCGGATTCGCTGACCAGATCTTCAATTCGATTGGGGTCAGCACCCAATTGCTTGAGGTTCTTGGGAACACCAATATCGCCGGACAGTTTCTCAACCGACTCCACCGATTTTAATGCCGCCTCCATTTCGGTAAGCCTATTGACGTTTTCCCCCAATGCCATCGCGATATCTTCGAATTTTTCGGGACATGCAATCAGGTTGTACCGCATGACATACGGCAGCATGAGGGCATTGGCAACACCATGTGCGATATTGAAATAACCCCCCAGTGCATGGGCAACCGCATGCACCGTGCCCACCGATGAATTTGCAAAGGCCATACCTGCCATCATGCTGGCTAAAATCATATTTGACCGGGCTTCCATATTCTCTCCATTTGCTACAGCCTGGCGCAGGTTCGTTCCGATCAGCTCGATGGCCTTGATTGCAAGGGTTTCGGTCAGGGTGGTCGCCTTGTTTGAAATATACGATTCAACCGCATGGGTCAGGGCATCCATTCCTGTAAATGCCGTTATGGACGGCGGCATGGACCTTGTCAGGGCCGGATCCACGATGGCGACATCGGCAGTAATTACAGGGGTTGCGATCACCATCTTTATTTTTTCTTCCGGATTGGTCAGCACAGAAAATCGTGTCACCTCACTGCCGGTTCCAGATGTGGTTGGAATTGCGATCAGCGGTGGGGTGATGTCCTGTACCGGTTTTCCGCCACGTCTCGTATACTGGATGATATCCCCTTCATGGGTTGCCTTAACCCCGATGGCTTTGGCGGCATCCATGGGGCTGCCGCCTCCAAGGGCGATGATGCTATCGCATTTTTCACTCTTATACAGATCGGCTCCTTCGTGCACCGATGGCATGGTAGGATTTGGTTCTATCTTATCGAAAACAACAAAATCGATGGAAGCCTTCTTTAATACACCCGATACGCAATCAAGCAAGCCGGCTTCCACAACACCTCTGTCGGTCACCAAAAGAGGTCTGTTCGCTTTGAGCGTCTTGACCTCTTCGCTTAACTTGTTTACACAATCGATACCAAAAAGAATTTTCTTTGGAGTATAAAATTCCGAAATACTTGTAAAATCCATTTCCAACCTCCTTCTTCTTTTTTTTTCAACCCATAGCTATAACAATTACATCCAATCGCGCTAAAACTGAATGGATTTAAGCTTAAGCGTATCTGCGAAATGGCAGGTGACGAAGCGAAATGGCAGGTGACGAAATGATCGTTTCCTATATCCCGATATTCCGGCACCCGGGTTTTACAGATATCCTCGGCATAATGACATCGGGGATGAAAAGGGCAGCCCGAGGGCGGATTTATCGGGCTTGGCACATCTCCCCGAAGAATGATGCGTTTGGTCTTAAAAGCCGGGTCCGGAACCGGCACCGCAGACATAAGCGCCTCTGTGTAAGGATGCTTCGGCTCCGTGAACAGCTCTTCTGTTGCCGCAAGCTCTGCTATCTTTCCCAGGTACATCACCGCAACCCGGTTGCTTATGTGCTTTACCACAGAAAGATCATGGGTGATGAAAAGATAGGTCAGATGAAATTGTTGCTGTAAATCCTCAAGCAGGTTTATCACCTGTGCCTGGATGGACACATCAAGTGCGGAGACCGGTTCATCGGCCACCATCAGTTGAGGATCCAGTGCAAGGGCCCGGGCAATAGCGATGCGCTGGCGTTGTCCACCGGAAAATTCATGGGGATAGCGCCGCATCTGCTCAGGCTTAAGACCCACCGCCTGTAAAAGCTTGCGCACCCGATCCTCTCTTTCACTTGGGCTTACGATACCATGTACCATCATGGCCTCACCGATTATATAGGACACCGTCATCCGTGGATTAAGCGAAGAGTAGGGATCCTGAAAGATGATCTGCATCTCACGACGCAATGTCTTGAGCACCCTGGGATGGGCGGTTGCGATGTCCACCACTTTTGCCGGCTCACCCCCAGAGGCAAGCTGCTTGCTGCGAAACAAAACAGTGCCCGATGTGGGCTTAATCAAACTCAATATGGCTCTTCCAGCTGTGGTCTTACCACAGCCGCTCTCTCCTACAAGCCCAAGCGTCTCTCCCTGCCGGATGAAAAGATCGATGTCATCCACCGCCTTTACATGACCCACCACCCGGCGAAACACCCCCTTGCGCACCGGAAAGTATTTCCTTAAATTCTTCACCTCCAACAACAGGTTGTTACCAGTCAATGGCCACCTCACTTGCCTTCTATCAACCAGCACGCCGCCTCATGCCCCACTGAAAACCTCACGCAACTGCGGCACACGATGCGAACAGATCTCTTCGGCCTCCGGACAGAGTATCGCGCAAACATGCCCCATGGCTTACTCCGATCCTCTTAGCCTGGGATCTAGAATGTCCCGCAGTCCGGCCCCTGTCAGATTCAACCCAAGCAATGCTGCTTTTCATCTGATCGACAGCTTATTGCGCATGATGGCGCGCAAGTAGAATCTGATCTGGTAAAACCGTCGATTATCGTCTTCATGGTTTAGCAACCTGCCGGTCGTCTCGGTCATGATCCATTTATTCATGTTTTATCCGTGAATCGAGCCAACCATATAGGAAGAATCGGTATCGAAAAAAGGAGTAAGTGTGTTTAACAGACCAGTGTAACGTCAAAGCTTCAATATGCACTCAGTATTCTTCCCTCCGGGCCTTGGGCCCTATCCTGCGAGATAGAGACGGTTCGGAGGCGCGTTGAGGCAAAGAAAGTTTTTAAACTTATTTTACCGTAGATCAAATTTCAAATAATAGTCAACATTTTTTTCGACGAACACCCCTCACAGATCAAGTGATTTGTGAAATAAAAATTGATATTGAATTGTTGCAGATGAAACTGATATTGGTAAATATAAAGAGGGTTAATAGAATGATAAATAAAAGGGCCCGAAAGGTTGCTGAGGAATTGATTACCATTGACCCGGCCAAAGAATCCGATCTTGATTCTATCTTGAACCTGCTTGCCGCCTGTAACCTTCCTTCTGAAGGGCTCAGCGACCATATAA
>JAFDFZ010000138.1 GCA_019309565.1 Deltaproteobacteria bacterium | reverse complement strand
CTTTTTGAAAAAGAACAATTATTACAGGTATTTGAACATTCTCGTTACAATATTTCCACTACTACACAGTCTAAGCAATTGAAATTATTTGATTATTAACCGGACAACAGTGATACTATATATGAAAAAAAAACTACTTATCCCTCTTTATAAAAATGATGTGGCCCCACGGTTTGACCTGGTAACTGAAGTGGTGATTGCTACCTTGGAGGAAACAGGGGAAAATAGTATTGAGAAAATGATTGTTCTTCCTCAGGCCTCATCCGAACAGCTCTGCAATCTGATTTTGACCGAGGGAATTGAAGCCGTTATCTGCGGTGGTATAGAGCAGGAATATTACGAGTATCTAACCTGGAAAAAGGTACTGGTGTTTGATTCGGTTATCGGGCCGTATTCGGCGGCCATCGAATACTTTAAAAAGGGAAAACTTCACAGCGGATCCATACTTTACGGTAAATATATACGAGTACAAAATGTCGAATAGAAATTGGTTTCGCTTGAAAATCCAGGCACTGTTCGGTTTTCCGGGAAACGGCACATCAGCAGGGCGTTACAGGGTTCTTAGAAGAAACATAACCATACTGATGCTTCTCGTAACCCTTGTGCCTTTGTCTGTTATGGCCGTAATCAACTACTATCAATATAGAAAAACCCTTAGAGAAGAAACAATAAAACCTTTGATGACACTTGCAAATAAGACGAGGCATTCATTCGATTTGTACTTCGAAGAACGGCTTTCCACCGTTCGTTTTATTGCATCCACGTATTCCTTTGAAGAACTGTCGGATAAGAAAACGCTCAATCGCATCTTTCGTGTTTTAAAGACGGAATTCGGCGGCTTCGTGGACCTGGGCTTGATCGGACAGGATGGCACCCAGGTCACCTATGCAGGTCCTTACAACCTGTTGGGAAAAAATTACAGGGAGCAAACCTGGTTCCATGAGGTTGTGCTAAGGGGTGTCTATATCAGTGATGTGTTCTTAGGCTACCGGAAATTTCCTCATGTGGCGATTGCCGTTCAGAGGTTGATGGAAAATGGTCATTTCTGGATTGTCCGTGCCACTATTGATACCGGGAGACTAAACAGCCTGGTAGCCTCCAAGGACCTTGAGCCTGAAATCGATGCTTTTTTGATAAACCGCTTGGGTATTCTTCAAACTCCTTCAAAATATTACGGAGACGTGCTTCAACAATGCCCTCTTTCCGTTCCGGCGAAGGCTTTTGGAATCAACGTGTTGGAAAGCCTGGAACCCAAAGGCCGTAAGGTGCTTATAGCCTATTCCTCACTTTCACACCCTGATTACACTCTTATCATAGTGAAGCCTCAATCCCTTGTGTTAAAGTCCTGGTACACTCTTAAAAGCAAGATAGTTCTAATATTTTTAACCAGTGTGACGCTTATTATGATAGTAATATTCAGGCTTACAGGCTACTTCGTAGTGCGCATGAAACAATCTGATGAAAAACGAGAAGCCGCTTTCCGTGAGCTTGAACATTCTCACAAACTCTCTTCCATAGGCAGACTGGCCGCAGGTGTTGCTCATGAAATCAACAATCCCATGGCAATCATCAATGAAAAAGCCGGTTTGATAAAAGACCTGATTGAAAATACATCGGATTTTAAGGACAAAGAAAAAATTTTATCGCTCGTAAATTCCATTTTACATTCTGTCGATCGGTGCAAGACAATCACCCACAGGCTTCTGGGTTTTGCACGTCGCCTGGAGGTTAATATTGATGTTTTAAGCCTCAACGAACTTTTAAAAGAAGTTCTAAGCTTCATTGAAAAAGAGATCCAATATCGAAATGTTCACTTAAAACTTCAATTTGACCCTGATCTTCCTAAAATTACCTCAGACTGGGGTCAACTTGAGCAGGTATTTCTCAATATCCTGACCAATGCTTTGACCGCCGTTGAAGACGGGGGGATGATAACTATAATTACCCGGGGAAATGACATGGAAACCGTAATGGTTTCAATCCGGGACAACGGCTGTGGAATGAGCGAGGAGACGTTAGAGCATATTTTCGAGCCCTTTTTTACAAAAAAGAAGTATGGCACCGGCCTGGGACTGCCCATTACCTATGGCATCGTTAAAAAACTGGGCGGTGATATTCAGGTTCAAAGCAAAGAGGGTGAAGGAACCACATTTACGGTTTTTTTACCTAAAAATTTTAAGCACGTCAGAGGGAACTGAAATGGACAAATTAAAAATATTGCTTGTTGATGACGAAGAGGAGTTTGCAACCACCCTGGGAGAACGCCTTGGTCTTAGAGGAGTCGAGGCTCAGATTGCCACTAATGGAGAATCGGCCCTGGAGATGATCGATATATCTCCCCCGCATGTCGTGGTACTCGATGTCAGGATGCCCGGTATGGGGGGATTGGAGGTGCTTAAACACATTAAAGCTTCGCACCCCCAAATCCCCGTCATTCTGCTCACGGGTCATGCCGCCACCCAGGATGGTATCGCAGGCATGCGAATGGGAGCCTATGACTATCTGATAAAGCCACTTGCCATAGACGATCTGATCAAAAAAATTAAGGAGGCCGTAAAGACACTCTCGACATAGAAACCGTATGAGAGGAAAAAATGATGAATATCGAAGAAAAGCAGCTTCTTTTTTTCGGAAAAGTCACTGCTGGTATTACCCACGAACTAAAAAATGTATTTGCAATCATAATGGAATCCTGCGGTTTGCTGGAAGACATTATTTCGTTGACAAGCGATGAAGCCTTTCCCACCAGGCAAAAGTTCCAAAAATCCCTTGCCGGAATCCAGAATCAAATAGATCGGGGCGTAAAACTCCTAAACCATCTAAACAGTTTTGCCCACAGCCCGGATGCACCTGCGGCTGACGTCGAAATCGGCCAGATGCTCGAGCTTATCATTGCTCTTTCATATCGTTTTGCAAAACTGAAAAAAGTAACCCTTGAATTGTCCTCTTCTGCGTGCAGACCGCTGTTTGTCAAAACCCGACCTGCAGCCCTTCTCATGCTGCTTTTTTACTGCATTGAATGTTGCCTTTCTTTGATGACCGCAGGCGGTAGTATCATCTTGAGCCCAGTAAAAACGGAAAAATTCTCAGGTTTCCATATATTTTGCCAAAGCGGACTAGATAAAGGAATCGATTTCAAAAAGGAAGTCACCTCATCCTCTTTATGGTCGGAGCTGCAGTTTATCGTAGGGGAGATAGGGGGAAACATCAGACTTGATGACGCCGTACAGGGAATATTTATAGAGATACACAGCTAAAACCCTTTAGATTGTTTCATTTTGTTTCATATTATCTTTTCATTTTGTTTCATATTGTTCCTTCCTTTAATTTTTTATTTCTCTTTTACCGTAACTCATTGAAATAACATCTTTAATAAAATTGGTATGCCTTTTGCTGGTAACCGGGATAAGACAGAGCAAGACCGGTTTGCTGAAGATGTAATTTGATCCGGGAAAAAGTTATTTTAAATATTTTCGAAGGCTCCAGGTTTCGTGATTCTTTGAGTAATTGAATAGAAGCCCTGTGAAAATCAAACTATTGATCATTGAACCCGACAGAAGCTTTCGTGAGAACCTTGCATCTATCTTTGCTTGTAAAAATTACCGGATTTATAAAGTGGATGGAGCCCTCAGAGCGCGGAAGATTCTCGAAAGGATGGATATTGATGTGGTATTGCTTAGTCTTATTATGCTCAAGCAAAATGGATTGCCCATTCTCAAATGGATCAAAAAAAAATGTCACCTTACGGAAGTCATCCTTATCAACAATTCAGAGAAGCTTTCTCTTTCCATCGAAGGCATGAAGCTCGGGGCTTTCGCGGATTTTCTTGTTCCTTTGGATGTCAATTCCCTTCTGGCGGCCGTCGAAGAAGCCTGTCAATTAAAAAGAGGCAAAAAATTAAAACTAAAAGCTAAAGGGAAGATATCTCTCTTATAGACTAAAAATTAATTTAAAAGAGGAGGAAAAATGCAAAAAATCAAAATATTGCTGGTCGATGATGAGGAGAATTTCGTAAAAACTCTCACTGAGCGAATGCGGATGAGAAACCTTGGCCCCGAGGTTGCTCTAAATGGAGAACAGGCGCTTACTATGGTCGATGATAAGTTGCCGGATGTAATCGTTCTTGATCTAAAAATGCCCGGTATTGACGGTTTGGAGGTACTTCGACGGGTCAAAAGCGTCTACCCGCAGGTCCAGGTAATCATTCTTACAGGCCATGGTTCGGACAAGGACGAACAAGAAGCACGCCGCCTCGGTGCTTTTGAGTATCTCCAGAAACCGGTAGATATCCGAAAACTCACCAGTGTCATAAAAAAGGCGTATAAAAGCAAATTTGAAGATACCATGACCGCCGGTGCCTTTGCCGAAGCAGGTGATGTCAACACGGCAAAAGATATCCTGGAATCTAATAAGAAAAGCGAACAAAGGGATTAAAAGCCATGAAGAAAATACTGGTAAAGCACTTAATGGTTCGGCTCAGTGAATATGCCACAGTGCATCAGGACAGTCATCTAATCGACGCCATATTCGCGCTGGAGGAGGCGCAGAAAAAGTTTGAGGCCTCACCCTACGTACACCGCGCCATCTTGGCTTATGACGACAACAATCAAATCGTGGGAAAATTAAGCCAATGGGATGTAATAAAATCCCTTGAGCCCAAATACGACTATGTCGGGGACCTCAGATCCACGTCGCTTTCCGGCTTAAGCCCCGAATTTATCAAATCCATGATGGAAAAGCAGAATCTGTGGCAGGAGGACATAGACGTCATCTGCAGCAGGGTGTCGGGTAAAAAAGTAAAAGACGTTATGTACACACTCACAGATCAGGAAAAGATCGATTTCGACGCCACTCTAGGTGAGGCTTTACATATGTTTGTTATCGGCCACCATCAATCGCTTCTTGTCAGAAAAGGGGACAGGATTGTAGGAATATTGAGACTGGTGGATGTTTTCAAGCTGCTGTGCGACAGGATCAAGGCGTGTGGAATTAAGAGAGGATAGTGATATGGAACATAATAGTCTTCATGGTGATGAGACCGAAAAATGGGGGCTGCTTTCAAATAAGATGCTCTGGATTACTGTTGGAATGATCATCTTTTTAATTGTTGGTTTCATCATTCCGACACCTGAAAGTATGCTTGATCTTATTCAAAACCGTGGATTCGGCGAAAAGATGATAGAGTGGAATGTTGCAGCCGATATGAAAGAGGCCGCCTGGAAATCTAAGCTTGTGCTTGCCATGATTCCCATGGCTGTCATATTTTTTGCCACGGAGGCATTGCCTATCGGCCTGGTAGGAATCCTGATGCCCATGTTTGCATATTTTTTCCAACTGTTACCAAAAAAGATGATCGGTAAAACCTTTGCCGGTGATGCCCCTCTGTTTCTTTTGGGTGTGCTGGCCATGGGTGTGACAGTCATCGATGTGGGTCTGCACAAGAGACTGGCTACATGGATACTCGGCTGGACAAAGGGATTTGCTCTACCTATTGTTGTGCTATGCATCTCGATGTCTATTCTTGCATCTTTTATATCTGCTCATGCCATGGCTGCATTTATGGCTCCAGTTATGTCGGCGGTATACATTGGGGCCGTATCTGCAAACAGAAAAAATAGTACGATTATACACGATCCGCAACTTGCCAAGTTGCTTCTATTTTCTCTCTGTTTCGCCTTGAATGTCGGAGGCGTCGGCTCGCCCGCAGCAGGGGGACGGAATGTTATCATGATGGGGTTCTGGTCCGACTACAATGTTCCAATGAATTTCGGCCGCTGGATGATGTATGGCCTTCCACTTGTCCCGGTCCTCGGTGCGGCTGTCGCCGTATACATGCTGATTGTTTTTAAAGATGTCAAGACTAGAGACCTCACACCCGGCCTTGCCGCCATAAGAGAAGAGACAAGAAGAATGGGGGCTATGAGTCGTTCTGAAAAAGTGGTTTTAGCGATGATGATTTTAATCCTCTTGCTCTGGATTGTCGGCGGTCATGACCTAGGTCTCGGCGGCCCCGCTCTTTTAGCCTTGCTCATACCTGTTTTATTTAAGATTTCAGAGTGGAGAAAAATCCTAAGCGGTATATCCTGGGATGCCTGGTTTATGTATTGTGGGGCACTAACATTAGGTGCCCTTCTCAAAGAAACAGGCGCAGCCCTGTGGCTTGCCCAGATTTTTCTTAAGCTGTTACACCACTTGGGACTAGGAAGCGGCCCCGGACTCTGGATCGGCATGAGCACCTTTTCCGGCATTATGACCAACTTTATGTCTGATGCCGGTACTACTGCCCTATTGGGACCCATTGCCATCCCTATGGGCATTATGAGTGGCTCCCATGGTGAACCCTGGGCAATCGGTCTTGCAACGGCATTTGCCACCTCATTTGCCCATGTTCTCATTGTTGGAACCCCTAACAACGCTATTGTTTACGGGCTTGGTGTTTATCCGGATACCGGAAAAAGAATGATCAGCCCTTTTGACTTTGTCAAATACGGATTTTTGCTGTGGATAATTTCATTGGTCATCACATGGTTTTTGGGTTTTATGGTAATTTTTAATGTGGTAAAATTCCCCAAACAGATCACGGAGGTTGCTAAAGCCGTACTTATAGCTAATACCTCTTAAAGATAGTGGAAAAAAACACCCGAACCGCATATCCGGTTTTTGTAAAAAATCATCGAAACATGCCGAAGCCGTTCGGATCATGGATAATTTGTGTGCGGTTTTTTTAAAATCCAATGTCCACTTAATTTAAACATTGGGAGAAAGAGTATGAAGATAAGAATTCTCTTGGTAGATGATGAAAAGGAATTTATGCAAACATTTGCCAAGCGCTTAAGAAGTCGAAACTTTGATGTTACGACGGCGTACAGTGGTGAGGAAGCCATAGAGAAACTTAGAGAATACAACTACGATGTGGCAATTATTGATGTGCTTATGCCCGGGATCAGCGGTATCGATACCTTAAAAAAAATTAAAGAAATAAAACCCTTAACTGAAGCAATAATGCTTACAGGTCACGCAACTGTTGAGACTGCAATTCAGGGAATGAAGCTCGGTGCCTATGACTATCTTATGAAACCATGCAAGATTGACGTCTTAATAGATAAAATAAATGGGGCTTACGAGCGTAAAGCCCAACAGGAAGAAAGAATAAGAAAGGCGCTTGCAGAAAAACTTTCCACTTCGCCTATGAGTGTTCTTAGGTGATATATGGGGCTCGATTAATATGCGCATTTTCACTTAAAAACCTTGCCTTAAAGGATCTTCGGTGTAATAATGTGAAATTATCATAACGTTGCGTACAGGTACTGCAATCTTTGTTTTCTGATACGCTGGGTTTTTTATTTTACACAACCTGCCTAAAAATCGAACAGTTCACTGAGAAGCGATTTGTATTTTCTCTTTCTATAATGTCGGCTGCTATTTGAAAAACCTCGTTGACTGGGAGCTCTTTCGGTATGTTCTGTTGGTTGCATAGAAACCGTTGATCGTTCGATTATTTTATCAAGCTCCCCTCGATCCAGCCACACCCCTCTTCACTTTTCGCAATAATCGATTTCAATGCCTGCTCTTTCCGCCATCTTAAGTTCGACTTCACACATAGGACACTTCATTGGTTTTTTCCTCCTTAATCAATCATCCGCCCCGACACGGTGTATTTTTATGAGATTAGTTGAGCCTGGGGTTAAAGCAAGTCCAGTAACAATAACCACCAAGTCGCCTCTTGCAATCAGCTTTTTCTTAACCAGCATATTTTCACCTGCCTCGATAAGATGTTTCGTGTCATCGATCCTTGGAAGATATAAAGGTGTAACACCCCATATGATCGATATGCGATTGTATATATCATTAGAAGGGGTGAACACATATACCGGTTTAGACGGTCGATGTTTTGATATCAGCTTTGCCGTTTTTCCCGAAACGGAAAAAGTTATGATGGCCTTAGCGTCTATTTCGTGAAGTATGTTCACAGCAGATTGGGCCGCAGCATGGGAGATGAGTTCTTTTGGGCTTCTTTCGTACCGGGTATTATACCTCATAAACGGTGAGCTTTCCGCTTCAACAGCAATCCTGGCCATCATCCTTACTGCTTCAACAGGATACTTCCCAATTGCGGTTTCTCCGGAAAGCATAATTGCTCCTGTACCGTCAAAAATAGCATTGGCCACATCGGATACCTCGGCTCTGGTGGGAACTGGGCTGTTAATCATGGATTCCAGCATCTGGGTTGCCGTGATGACCATGTTGTTGGCCTGGACGGCTTTGTTGATAATGTATTTCTGGACTGTTGGAACCTGTTCGAGCCTCAGCTCAACACCCAGCTCCCCCTTGCCACCATGACCCCGTCGGCAATTTCCAGTATCGAGTCCAGATTTTCAACTGCCTCGGCTTTTTCGATTTTTGCCATGACCGGGATATCCACCTTCTGTTTCTCTAATTCGTGTTTGACGGATTTTATATCATCGGCACTTCTGACAAATGAGATAGCAAAAAAATCCACACTCCATTTTATGCCGAACTTGATATCTCTTCTGTCTTTTTCGGTAAGGGATGGGACCGAAACACGAACACCCGGCAGATTTATACCTTTGTTCTCCTTTAACAAGCCACCGCAGAGCACTTTACAGGCAATCGCATCCTTTGTAGTTGAAACCACCTGTAGTGCTATGCAACCGTCGTCCAACAGGATTCTGTCCTTCTTACAAACATCTTTTACCAGGTTGGGGTAAGTTGTCGAGACCATGGCTTCTGTGCCGCAAACATCTTTTGACGTGATATGGAAAGTTTGGCCTCTTTTAAGTTGAATGGGCTGCCCGGCTTTCAGCCTTCCTGTGCGAATCTTAGGCCCCTGAAGATCTGCCAATATCGCAACAGGTCGGTCCAGTTGCCGTGCAAGGGAGCGGATCATGCCGATCACCTTTTCGTGATCTTTATGACAGCCATGGGAAAGGTTAAGACGGACTACATTCATTCCCGCTCCGATCATTTTTTTGAGCACCGATTTACAGCTTGAGGACGGCCCAATGGTTGCCAAAATCTTTGTTTTTCTTAAAACATGGTGGTTCTTTTTCATATTCATAGCTACCCATCATGCTTCTTTTTTCCGAAATGCTTGCTCCATCTCCACGGCCCGGAAAACAATGCTTGACATGATCAGGCAGAGCAGCAGATCCCGAATCCCCTATGGCTGAGTTTTAAAAATACCCTGTTAAAAGGGAATATAAATGGCGGCCACTTGAAGCCCAAGGGTAA
>JAFDFZ010000044.1 GCA_019309565.1 Deltaproteobacteria bacterium | reverse complement strand
ACTCAAGTTTCGCACCCTTAAATGCGTTGTAAAGCCTTATAATGATGGCGTCGAATGAAATTTTTGGAAGGCAAAATACACTTTATCATCCTTCGATGACGGCACAATGGGGGTTAACAAAGCGCTTAAACCAGAGGTATCAAGATCTTCCTTTACTTAGCAACCTTTCCCTTGTGCCTTTGTTCGATGTTTCCGACTGGGTGCAGCCTAAGAGCTTCGGTGTAATTATTTTGCCTTCCAAAAATTTTATTCGACTTGAGATCTATATACAATTTTACGGTAAAACAGGGTGCGAAACTTAAGTTATTATATATCATCCCGGCTGGCAGGTAAAGATATTGCCCTGGCCGATCCTTTACGGAAGCCCGGGTTTTCGGATAGCAACCTTGTAGAAGATAATTGGAAGGCAAACCGCCTATCTTTTTAATTCTTTGCCGCAGCTATGGGCAGCTCCCAGCCGGCTGCCCAGGCCGTGATAGGCCATTTCGGCTCCCGAGCTGTAAATAATCGGCTTTATCTTTTCCACATCCGGAAGCCCGTTTGTCAGAACATTTTCGGATACATGCACTTGCTGGATTTGACCGATAAACAGGAAATGGGTTCCCAGTTTCACCTCCTTTACAACAGAGCACTCAAGGTTTACCGGAAACTGCTCTATCATCGGAGCTGTCTTTATTTTTCCGTAAAATATTGTAAAGCCACAGACGTTGTTTTTATCTTCTCTTACCCCCGAGTAGATGCCGCAATAATCCATCTGTTGCACATGCTCGATGGATGGAACATTTACCGAAAAGGTGCCATTTTCCTTGACTCCCTTAAATGTGTGGCGCTGGGGTCTGATCCCAACACCGATCATGGGAGGCTCGCTGTTGACGATGCCGCACCATGCAGCGGCCATGAAATTGGGCTTTCCATTTACATTAGCACCGATCAAAAATGCCGGTTTGGGGTACACATAGGTTTCCGGGCCGAACGTAATTTTTTTCATTTTGCTGATCCTCCGGTTATCTATCAATTTTCTGTTAAGTCTTTTAGTATCAACGCTGCTCGATGAGGATTGAAAATCCCGCACATGCACGGTGCAAACAGGCGCTCCGCGCCTTCCTGTACCGTGCAGTCACCTGTCTTGATGTCGTTGATTACTTCATTGATCAACCCCACTGCAACCATGCCATGTCCGCACATGGTATTTAGCTGGAGAATCTCCGGCGGCGGCAGCTTTTCGGTTTTTCCCCATCGTCCCATGGATTGGTTGATGGTATGGCGCTCAAGGCCGACTTTTTTACAGCATTCACCCACGTGATCAAACAACCCCGATACCACCACCGAAAGTCCCAGATCTGCTTCCTTATAGGCTCGCAGAGTTTTTACCAGCGAATCTTTGTCTTTAAAGACGGCATGTACTACAGCCTGGTCCTGTAAGTTATCAAGAACCTTCTCAACGCCTCCCTGGTGGTATTCATTGCCGAGTCTGGCATCTCCGATTTTTATGGCGCCATTCTCTAACGCCATCTCCAGATATCGCCAGAGCTTCTGACCGGAGCCCTGTACATTGATGCCCCTTGAGGGCATAACCAAAACGACATAGTCCTCTTCAAGATATTCACCGATCCTGTGATTGGTATGTGTCATGATAAGTCCTCCTTGTACCGCGGTCTGCCCAGACCGACATTTGTTTTGCCATTGGGCGCCAGCCACAAACCTGAGGCCTTGATAAACGGATCTGTAGGAACGGATCCATCCGGTGCGATACGGGTTGCGACATCGAGACTGAAAACGCAGTCGATCTCATCTGAAACCTTTTTCAGTACATCGAAAAGCTCGGGTAATTTTTCCAGCTTGATTGGAAACTCCAAAATGGCGGACAACACTTTTTCATTGAGAATATCGTCTTTGAATTTCCCTGTTGACGGATCCGACATCAAACTGGTGGTGGGATTTATTTTTTCAAATTCCACCCCCAGTTTCGCGACGGCTTGAGCCACTTTTTCCACATCATAAAAGCGAGCACCGGTTATCGGTCTTCCCACCTCGATTCCAATGCCGACAGAACCCAGTTTGAATCGACCGGTTACTTCATTGGTTTTCATCTCTTCTGTTCCCCGGCCGGAGATGCCGGACTCTTCGGCTATGGTAAGCGGATCGCTGAGAATACTTCGAACCGTTCTCGGCCATACAAGTTCCTGCTGATAAATAGCATCCACCGGGCAGCTGGCCATGCGAAGGCAGTTGCCACATTCTGCGCATTCTTCAAAGTCAATCTCTGCCAGATCATCTTCAAGACTGATGGCATCTACCGGGCAGTAGGGCAAACACTGACCGCATCCGATACACAGTTCCTGGTCGATTTTCATCTGATAATCCTCCTTGGTTCATTTTCACAACAATTCAACAATTCGGCCCCGGAATCCCGGTTTCACGATCGACAATATCCAAAAAAATTTCTCTCTTGTGTTGTGTAAAACTCTCCAGAAATGTTTTCGTCTATTTGAACACTGTTCAAGCCTTGTAATGGCAACAGACAGCTCTCAATCCCCTATCTATTTGGCAGTTGAGAGGAGAAAATAGCATCCCCCGGTTAATATAAAAACAAGTACTGTAAATAATTTTTAAGCATTAATTGTCAAGGTTTTTTTCGTTTTAGACCACCTATTATGCGAACTCTATCAGATTTCTGACCACTAAGTTGCCAGGCATCCAAGATTTGTCTTGCATTGGGATGGATATTTTGCTTAAGAGCAATTAGGCACTTCAGCTCACTTGCAACTGAGTTCTTATTTCAACTGACCCTAAAAGGGGCTGCTTTTTCACAAGGTTCGTCTATTAGACTATGGGAAAGAACAGGGTGTCTTATCGGTTTCTAAATTCATCTTGCATTTCATCCTTATAGATGTTTTAGAAAGTAAATCTATTTCAGGGCGACGGAAATCCGAAGCCCGATGGGTTCAAGGCAAAGGTTTTTAGCAAAATTTTAAGGTATATGAGGTATTCTTATGGAACATCCGATCGAAAATTACTGGGAAAAACGACTGGAGGCGCTTAAAAATATACTGGAAACCAATAACTTTGAAGTGCATATCGCAGATAACAGAAGCGCTGCTAAAACTGTTTTCTGGCAGGACATTTTCTCCAAAACCGATGTCAGGACAGTTTCATGGGGCGGCTCTATGACGTTTATCGCAACGGGCCTGTATGACGAGCTTAAAAGCAGGCAGGATCTTGTGGTGCTGGATACATTTGATAAGAGCATTTCAAGAGAAGATGCCACCGAAAGGAGACGCCAGGCATTGCTTGCCGATATGTTTATCACCGGAACCAATGCCATCACCGAGTCCGGTCAACTGGTTAATCTGGATATGACCGGAAACCGTGTGGCCGCCCTTGTCTTTGGCCCCAAACAGGTCGTGATACTTGCGGGTCGAAATAAAATTGTACCCGACCTGGACGAGGCCATGTTTCGTATCAAAGATTATGTCGCTCCGGTCAATGCCATGAGGCTTGATAAGAAAACCCCGTGTGTTAAAACATCCTATTGTGAGGAGTGTAAAAGCACGGATAGAATCTGCAACAGTTGGGTTATTACTGAAAAGGCCTTTCCGAAAGGACGGATAAAAGTCATTCTTATAAATGAAAATATGGGATTTTAGGCTGTTTTCTCTGTTTAGAAATACAGGGAAAAACAATGGGGTGTTTTCCCGGGGACACGAGAATCTTTTTGACAACCTTTGTTTTTTATCTTAATGTAATTTTCAAGTCTGGCTCAATTTTCTTGATACAACCCGGTGTAATAAGTTTGGATTTTTTATCATCTGGCGCTATGTCTCTGTATGAGATATTTGCAAGGTTAACCTATCACATACCAAAGAAAGGAGGCAGTTATGAGAAAAGCAATTGTTTTTGTTTGTGTTGTGTTTTTAGCATCATTGATCGTCTCCGCTGCTGTAGCCCAGGATATTAAGGTTGGAACCCTTCTGGCTCACACCGGACCCCTGAAAGAGTTTGGTCCGGCCCATCAGAAGGGTGTGGAGCTTGCGGTTAAACAATTAGAGGCCGCCGGGCTTAAGGTATCCCTTGTTCACGAAGACAGTGAGACATCGGCCATTCCGGCCACCAATGCAGCCAAGAAATTGGTGGAAGTGGATAGAGTGGTTGCGATCATCGGTGCGCTGGCAAGTGGGGTAACCGTTCCGGTGGCAGAATCTGTAACAATTCCCAGCAACGTGCTGCAGATCTCGGAAGCCTCCACTTCACCCCTTATTACTGTACTGCCGGCAGACAAAGAAAAGGATTTCTTGTTTAGAACCTGCCCGTCCGATGCCCTTCAGGGTGTGGTCGCAGGCAAACTGGCCGCAACCTACAATAAGACCGCCGCTGTGCTGTATGTGAATAATCCATATGGCCAGGGTCTTGCGGAGAATTTCAAGACTGCATTTGAAAAAGCAGGGGGCAAGGTGCTTGCTGCGGTTCCCCATGATGAGAAGGCTGCCGAATCTTATACCGCTGAGCTTCGAAAGGCACTTGATGGCAAACCGGATATTCTCTGTGCTTATAGTTATCCGGAGCACGCGAAGGTCTATTTGAAGGAGGCCATAGAGTTCTTTAATTTCAAAAGCTTTCTGTTCTGCGACGGTACGAAATCAGAAGACATCATTAAGGCTGTTGGTGCGGAGAACCTTGAAGGACAGATGGGCACAGCCCCCGGTTCAGCAGGAGGAGAGCCCTTTGTTATGTTCAATGCAGATTACAAGGCGGAATACGGAAGACTTCCTCCGCTGCCTTTCATAACAAACGCTTACGACGCCATGGCAGTTATCGGGCTTGCAGCTTACAGGGCGAAAGTCAAAGGGCTTGAATTGAATTCCAAGAATATCAGGGACAACCTGCGGGCGGTTGCCAATCCGCCTGGTGAAGTCATCAAGCCGGGTGAATTCAAAAAGGCCTTTGATCTCATAAGGGCAGGCAAGGACATTAATTATGAGGGTGCAGCCGGATCCGTCGATTTTGACGAGAACGGCGATGTCATAACCCCAATCGAAGTTTGGAAATATAAGCAAGGTAAACTGGTGACGGTCAGAGTGGAGCATGAATTCTAAGGATACAGGTAGGATTCATGATAAGCATCAGACAGGGGGTGCTTAAGAAGCGCCCCTTTTTTCTTCCGTTTCCGGCAATGGGAAGGCTCACTCTATTAATTTGGATACCTTTCTTTCTTCCCCCAACAACCCCTGGGGACGATAGATGAGAATAATTTCCAAAAGAATCCCGATTATAAGAAACCGAATATAGGGTGCTCTTGCTTTCAGGGTATAGGGAAGCAGATCGGTCATAAATTTGGTGCCCGTCCAGATACCCCAAATCACATAAGCCCCTAAAATGGCCCCTTTGTTGTTGCCGCTGCCTCCTGCCATCAACATCACCCATATGATGAAAGTTCCATAAAGAGGAGTGAAAACACTTGGGGAGATAGCCTTTGTGTAATGGGCATAAAGCGCACCTCCAATCCCCATGATCATGGCTCCAAATACCAGGGACTGCATCTTAAAATTGAGTATGTTTTTTCCGCTCATTGCAGCCGAAATCTCATCCTCCCGGATTGCCCTTAGAACTCTGCCCCAGGGGGATCGGATGCCCCGTTCGATCAACAGATAGATGATCACCATGATAAAAACGATCACCACCAGGTAGATGTAGTTATAATGCCGGGGATCAACCAGACCCTGTAAGGGTTGAGGCAAGCCCATAAGCCCCCTGGGGCCGTTGGCAAGCCAGTGTTCATTGTTGAAGATCAGTCGAACGGTTTCGGCGATACCGATGGTGGATATGGCCAGGTAGTCTTCGCCCAGTCGAAGGGTCGGAAACCCGATCAGAAAGGCGATCAACCCGCAGACGAGGGCGGCTCCCGCCAACCCGGCGATGAAGGGCAGGTTCAGGCCGAAGATCTGCTGAACGTACTGAGCATAAACACCTGTTGGCTTCGGCGTGGTAATCAGAGCCGATGTATAGGCCCCGATACAAAAAAACCCTGCAATTCCGATGTTGAAAAGACCCGTATAACCCCACTGAATGTTAAGACCCAGGCAAAAGATGGCATATATTCCTGCCATGATGGCAAGTGATACCAGATATGCAACAATTCCAGATAGTTCCATTATTCCTCGCTTCCTCCGAAGATCCCCCTTGGCCGGATCAAAAGGATGATGATCATGATCATAAAGGCGACAGCCGGTTTGTAGGTGGGTAGCAGAAAACTTGTGGAAACCTGCTGGGCGATGCCGATGATAAGCCCTCCTACAAGAGCGCCGTACACGTTGCCGATGGTACCCAGGATGGTGGCCGCGAAAAGCGGGATGAGAAAGTTCCAGCCCATGTATGGATGTACTTGAACATCGATTCCGTAAAGGATTCCGCCGGCAGCGGCAAGAGCACCGCCGATACCCCACGTCCAGATAATGATCTTTTCTGTATCGATGCCCGATACCATGGCAAGCTCCATGTTGTCCGCGGTAGCGCGCATGGCTTTGCCCATTTTGGTTTTCTGCAAAAAAAGATGAAGCAGGCTTATGAGAAACAGTACAATGAGCAGGATCAAGATCTGATCCGGCCGAATCTTAACTCCCAGAGGTAGTTCCACCGCTGGGCGCAGCAGCCCGGGTCTGTAAAACAAAGAGTCCGCCCCCCACAGGATAAGTATGATCATTCTAAGGATGAAAGCAGCACCCAGAGAGGACATGGCTAAAATGACGGGTGTGCTTTTCTTTTGCCGAAGCTTGCGATACAGTATTCGGTCAAGCAAAATGGCGACACCGCCTACCACAGACATGGAAACGGGCAGAGCCACCAGCATTCTCCAGCCAAAGGAAAATGGACCGAAAGTGGAATCGGATATCCCAATCCAGGAAAGAACAACGGTTACCATAAACAGTGAGACATAGGCTCCTGTAGACATCAAATCGCCATGGGCGAAATTGGCAAACCTAATGATACCGTATACAAGGGTTAAACCGATTGCCCCAAGTGAAATAATGCTGCCGAATACGACGCCATAAATTATCAATTCTATCATCTCTTATCCCCCTAAATACAGGCGTCCTATCTCCTCATTTTCCAGCAGTGCCTTTCCGGTATCATCCAGAACGTTCCTTCCCATTGCCAGCACATAACCATGGTGCGCCATTTTCAATGCTTCCCGGGCATTTTGTTCGACAATGATAATAGAAACCCCGGTGGCATTGATCTCGGTTATTTTTTCAAAGATCGTACCTACCAAAACAGGTGCAAGTCCAGCAGACGGCTCATCGAGCAGCAATACCCGGGGATCCACCATCAAAGCTCTGCCCATGGCAACCATCTGTCGCTGCCCGCCGGAAAGATGCCCCGCTTTCTGTTTTTTTCTTTCTTTTAATACGGGAAACAGCTCATAGATCTCCTCAAGCCGTTTGCTATAATCATCGGTGCGAATAAAGGCTCCCATCTCAAGGTTTTCTTCAATGGTCAGAGAGGGAAATACATTGTTTACCTGAGGCACATAACTTATTCCCCTCTGGGCGATCTTGTCGGGTCTGAGCCTCGTGATGTCTTCGTCGTTCAAGGTTACCGTCCCCTGGCTGGGTTTTAAAATGCCGAAAATGGTCTTCAGCAGGGTGGATTTTCCGGCACCGTTGGGTCCGATAATCGATACGATCTGCCCGGGCTCAACCCGCAGATTCACTTGATGAAGGATATCAGCTTCTCCATAACCGGCTGATATGTTATCAACCTTCAGAATCGTCATCTGTATTGTCCACCCAGATAGGCCTCAAGCACCCTTTCATCGGATTTGATCTCCTCGGGCGCGCCCTGGGCCAGTTTTTTTCCTTCGCTCATTACGATGATCGGATTGCAGAGGTTCATGACAAGCTCCATATCATGTTCAATGAGCAGAAAGGTAATGTGTTCTTCTTCACACAGCTTTTCGATTTTGGTCATGAGCTTTCTCATCAGCGTGGGGTTTATCCCCGCGCCCGGTTCATCCAGAAGAACCATTTTCGGCTCGGCCATCATGCTTCTTGCCAGTTCTAATAATTTTTTCTGCCCTCCTGAAAGCGAACCGGCGTATTCGTCCTTTAGATCTATTAATTCGACGAATTCAAGAACTTCTAGAGCCTTTTCTTTAATTTCAAGCTCCTGCCTTCGAACCGCAGCGGATCGAAACCAGCTGTTCCAGAGCTTTTCGCCTGTCTGGTGTTCGGGCATCAGCATAAGGTTTTCCAGTACCGTCATCTGAGGGAACTCCCGGGTAATTTGAAAGGTGCGATACATTTTTCTTTTGAATATTTGATGGGGTCCGAGGCCCGCAATCGATTGGCCAAGGAACAGGATATCGCCTCTATCGGGTTTGTAATATCCTGTAATGACATTAAAAAGCGTTGTTTTCCCCGCACCGTTAGGGCCGATAAGGCCGGTGATGGTTCCCTCCTCCACGCTAAGCGAGCACCCGTTTACCGCTTTTACACCTCCAAAACTTTTTTCAACGCCGATAATATCAAGCATACCTTCATCACACCTGTGGAAGAGATTTGAAGAGCCGGCTGGAACAGATATGGTTTTAGGGGAAAGATGGGTTGGAGTCAAGGAAATTGCTAGATTCAAAGAATTTTCCTTGCCAGGTATTCCTTTTTTCAAGTGTTTGTCGAATCATGCCAAGGGTTTCAGCTTTCTTCAAAGCCCACTGAGGCGCCAGCAGCTCGTGAGGATGGGGGTCGCCGGTTAGACGCTGGACGATCATGTGTTGGGGAATCCGCTCGAGAAAGTCGCAAACCAGCTCTACATATTCCTGCTGCTCGAGGCATCGGTAAGAGCCCTGTTTGTGCAATCGTTCCATTGGCGTGCCTTTAACCACATAGAGCAGGTGAATTTTGATGCCTTCAATTCCAAGATTTGATATAAAATCAGCTGTTTGCATCATATGAGTTTTTTCTTCCCCGGGAAGCCCCATTATCACATGAGCACAGATGTTGATGCCTTTTTCCCGGGTTGCTTCAACAGCCCTGACAAAACAGCTTACATCGTGTCCGCGGTTTATGAATTTGAGGGTTTGTTCGTTGGCGGATTGAAGTCCGTATTCGATCCACACAAGATAGTCTTTTGCATATGCTGCGAGAAGATCCAGGATATCATCCCCGATACAGTCAGGTCGAGTTCCGATGGACAGACCCACCACCCCTTCCACGCCAAGCGCCTCTTCATACATGCGTTTAAGCTTATCTATGGGACCATAGGTGTTTGAAAACGACTGGAAGTAAGCAATAAATTTTTTGGCTTTATAACGCCGGGCAAGTCTTTGTTTTCCATCTACAATTTGATCGGTAATCGAAAGACCTTCTGCAAAGACCCCGGTTCCGGATCCTCTGGCATTACAATATATGCAACCGCCGCTTGCCAGGGTTCCGTCTCTGTTGGGACAGGTCAGCCCGGCATCGATGGTGATTTTTTGCACCCGGCAACCAAATAGGTTTCGAAGATAGGTATTGAAATCGTTGTATCGATGTTTCATGCTTATTGTGTTTGTCATCTAATGAGCAGCTACTGGAACCTTCAGGTTTTTATGTTTTTGAATTGGCTGAATATATATATACATTTACCTTATAAAATTGTAAAATAGTAGATAATCAATAGCAATAGCGCCACAAAAATGAGTGTTTACCGGAAATCATACGATGTTATCGTTGTTGGGGGCGGGCATGCGGGATGCGAAGCTGCACTTGCCGCCGCGCGGATGGGGTGTTGTGTTCTGCTCGTAGCCATCGATCTCGATAAGGTGGCGGCTATGCCCTGCAGCCCATCAATCGGGGGTATGGCCAAAGGGCAGCTTGTAAAGGAGTTGGACGCTCTTGGCGGAGAGATGGCAAAGACAACAGACAAAACGGCCATTCAATACCGCATCTTAAACACCAAAAAGGGACCTGCCGTTCGTTGCACCCGCACCCAGAACGACAAAACCCTCTATCACATGACCATGAAGTCTGTTATCGAAAAACAGCCGAACCTGGATCTTAAGCAGGCACTCATCGAAAGATTGCTTCTTGAGGACAACCGCGTGGTCGGTGTTGAAGACCACACCGGATTCGGTTATAAGGCCCATTCGGTGGTGCTGGCAACGGGAACCTTTCTTAGCGGACTGGTTCATATTGGTTTTAATTCTTTCCGGGCTGGTAGAGCCGGGGAGTTCGCATCGTACGGTTTGGCCTCTCAGCTTAAAGAAATCGGGTTTGAGCTGGGAAGAATGAAAACCGGAACCCCGCCGCGGCTTAAAAAATCGAGCATCGATTTTGATAAGTTCACCCGGCAAGACCCCCTTGAGCCCCCTCAGCCGTTTTCGTTTTTTACCCAAAAGCTTACCATGCCGCAGGTTCCAAGCTACATCGGCTATACCAACCCGGAGGCTCACAGGATTGTTCAACAAAATCTTAAGCGATCTGCGCTCTACGGGGGTATGATCAAGGGGGTTTCTGCGCGATACTGCCCGTCGTTTGAAGACAAGGTTGTCCGCTTTCCCGAAAGACACCGGCATCAGATAATCCTGGAGCCGGAAGGGCTTAATACCGATGAGGTCTATGCCAGTGGGCTTGGAAACAGTTTGCCCATGGAGGTGCAGGATCAATTCGTAAGATCGATTAAGGGGTTGGAGGCTGCCGAAATCATGCGGCCTGCTTATGCCATCGAGTATGATTATGTAAACCCTATCCAGCTTCGAAAGACCCTTGAGAGCAAACGGCTGACAGGGTTGTTTCTAGGAGGACAAATAAACGGGACTTCGGGGTACGAGGAGGCAGCCGCCCAGGGGCTTTGGGCGGGAATCAATGCAGCCTGCAAGGTCCAGGGTAGACCTGCATTTGTGCTGGATCGCTCTGAGGCTTACATGGCCGTAATGATCGATGACCTGGTTACCCGGGGCACAAAAGAACCCTATCGCATGTTCACCTCAAGAGCTGAATATCGTTTGATGCTTAGGGAGGATAATGCAGATTTAAGATTAATGGAAAAAGGATACGAACTGGGGCTTATTCCCTCAGATGCGGTAAAGGATGTAAGGGAAAGAAAAAGACAGATTGCAGAGGAGATCAGAAGGATCAAAAGAACCATCATCAGGCCTGCTCCGTTTGTAAACGATTACCTGCAATCCCGCGGAACCGCTCCGATACAAAGCGGTGTGCCTTTAGATCAACTGCTGAAAAGGGCTGAGCTTAATTACGATGTGGTGATAAAACTTAATAAAAGCCCGGAACCAATCCCGGATACAGTGACCCGACAGGTGGAAATCGAAGTTAAATACGAAGGCTATATCGAAAAGCAGTTAAGGGAAATCGAAAGATTCAAAAACCTGGAGGCGAGTACCATACCGGAATCGTTTGATTATTTTACGGTACACGGGCTTTCCAATGAATTAAAGCAGAAACTGGCGGCTGTGAGGCCAGCCTCCCTCGGGCAGGCATCTCGAATCGATGGTATCACGCCTGCGGCACTTTCGGTATTGATGATTGCATTAAAGACGCTTGAATCGAAACAAGTAAAAAAGGGTGGGCAGAGCAATCCCCGGTGAACCTGCTATGGAGCCGCGTGATCGGATTTTAAAGCGGTCAACTGTTTGAAGCGCATCAGTGAGCCTTGACATGACAGCACTTTTAACTTATTATAATTTATAAATTTTTTAAAAGATTCACAAAATCTCGGCAAAGAGACGGAGAACCTGCGACATGGCAGAGACCGATTACTATAAAATACTTGGGGTCAGCAAATCGGCTTCGGATGAAGAAATAAAGAAGGCTTACCGCAAGCTGGCCATGAAGTATCACCCCGATCATACAAAAGGGGATAAAGGCGCCGAAGAGAAGTTTAAGAAAATCAGCGAGGCCTATGCGGTTCTAAGCGATAAAGAGAAGCGGAAACAGTATGATGAATACGGCTCTGCCGGATTTCACCAGCGGTTTTCACAGGAAGACATCTTTAGAGGATTTGATTTCGCGGATATTCTCAGAGAGTTCGGGTTTGGTGGCAGCGGTTTTTCTACGGGAAGAAAAGGAAGGGTACGGTTTTCATTCGGCAGCGGATCCCCCTTTGAATCGGAAACCCGCTACCAGAGTCAGGTGAAGGGCTCTGACCTCGTGTACGAGCTGCCCTTAACACTGAGGGAGGTAGCCACCGGAACCACCAAGGTCATCAATTTCCAGCACAAAGGGCATTCTGAAAGACTTACCGTAAAGATCCCAAAGGGGATGATCACCGGTAAAAAACTAAGAATTGCCGGCAAAGGAGAACCGAGTCCCTTTGGTGGTCCTCCAGGGGACCTTTATATCCAATCCAAGGTGATCGACGATCCCGTTTATCACGCTGACGGCTACGATGTGACCGTAACCAGGGAGATAAAGCTAAGTGAGGCGCTGCTTGGCACCAGCATCACTGTACCCACGTTGGAGGGGAAAGAACTAAGCTTAAAGATTCCTCCGGGCACGAAACATAAGACCAAGATGCGGCTTGCCGGACACGGACTGCCCCATATGAAAGATTCCGGAAAAGGGGATCTTTATATTGAAATCCACGTTGCCATGCCCAGGACTCTGACAGCCGAGCAAAGAGAGCTGGTAAGAAGATTGGCTGCAACAGGATTGTAAACTGGTTGACATGGCTGCTGGATCCCTATAGGCTGAATTGCGGGAACAGGGCAGAATATTAGGGTGATCATCAGAATTCAGAATGCCTGACATTCTTCCATTTCTAAATCATGAGGATATTAAAAGACTGATATCTGCGCTTGCAAAACGGATATCGACAGATTACCGGGATCAGGATCTTGTTGTTATAGGAATTCTAAAAGGCGCTTTCATTTTCCTTTCCGACCTGGTCAGACAGCTCAGCATTCCTGTTGAGATAGACTTCATAGGTGCATCCAGTTACGGGCAGAATACCCACTCTTCTGAAAAGATTCGCATAACAAAAGAGATCGATATAGATATTCTAAATAAAAACGTCTTGATCGTCGAAGATATAGTTGATACCGGGTTGACGATGGTTTTTCTCGTTGAGCACTTGAAGTCATTTTCTCCAAAAACAGTGAAAATCTGCGCGCTTCTGGATAAAAAGGAACGCAGGAAAACGGACATTCATATCGACTATGTTGGCCAGAGGGTGGCAGGGGGGTTCCTTGTTGGTTATGGGCTTGATTATGGTGAAAAGTACCGCAATCTGCCGGGTATTTATCGTTTAAAGCTTTCATCATCAGAGGAAAAATTATGATCATTACATGTGAAAAATGCAACACCAGTTTTAGTCTTGACGATTCGCTCGTCAAGGAAACCGGCTCCAAGGTCCGATGTTCGATCTGCAAGCATATCTTTATTGCTTATCCGGAAGTCAATGAACCAGAAAACGAATTATTGGAACAAGTGAAGCCGGCGAATCAAGAAAGCGCCGGGGAAGAAGAAATGAGCTTACAGGAAGAAGCTGGAAAGGATTTTCAGACCGAAGCTGCGCCGCTGGCCGAGGGGTTTGATGCCGATCAGTCTAAAGAAGAACCCCAAGAGGCTGCATCCGATGAGCTTGAGGATATCTCAATGATGTTTGAGACGGAAGAAGCGCAAGAAGATGAGCAAGATGAAGAATTACCGCCCCCGCTTGAAGAAGAAATGGAACTGGATTTGGATCTTGATGGTGATGAGGATCTGGACCTAGAGACGCAAGATGTTGAAAAGCATGATGAGATCGATATGGAAAAGGATTTTGGAGAAGATACAAAAGCTCCTGTTGGTGAACAAGCTGAGGAAGGCGAAGGATTCGAAGAGCTTGAACTTGACTTCGACCTTGAAGGTGAGCCGGACACACAAGAGACAGCAGCTGATGAAAACGCAGAGGAGGATATCGATTTTTCTCTAATGGAGCAAGACCTTGAAGCGGAAAAAGAAGAAGAGCTAGAGGAACTTGACATTGAACTTGATGTCGGCCCTAAGGAAGATGAACCATCCGATCATATCGATGAAGAACCGACCGAAAAGGAACAAGAGGCTGAAGCAGAAACACTGGAATTAGCAGATATGGAAGAGCCGACCGGCCAGGACGGTAAAGCTGAATCTGCCCAGGAGGGTGAGAGCGAAGAAGAGGAAATCGATCTTTCTGAAATGACCGAAGTACAGGAGCCAGAGCATGAAACCCAGGAAGTCAGGGCTGAAGAAACAGATGAAGAAACAGAGGATGTGGAATCGCTTGATTTAGAATTGCAGGCTGAAGACGAACAAGAAACAGAACAAACAGAAGAATCGGAAGAAGCAGAAGTCGACCTTTCGGATCTTGAAAAATTGATAGAGCAGGAAGAATATACCACAGAAGATGCCGGTAGACAGGAAGGAGATGCAGCGGTTTTAGAGGCAGAGGAAGCGGTTTCCGACAAAAAGGAGGATGAGCTGACCGATTTGCTGCCTGAAGAGCTAACCGAAGATGTGGAAGAGCAGGAGACGGGGGAGGCTGTTGCTGTCTCGGAGGCAGAGCAGGAACAGGCAGCGGAAGAATATGATGAAGAGACGCAGGAAGAAGCAGCTCAACCTTCAGAAAAACAGCCAGGTGTTGAAAGGAAAAGGCGAATCGGCGCTCCGGTGGTGATTTTGCTTCTGCTTGTGCTGCTGGGCGGCGGCCTATACGGTGCCTACACCATGGGAATTCAAATTCCGTTTGCAGAAAATCTAAGCAGTCTTGGCAGCAAAATACCCTTTGTACGGGATTTCATCGCCCCACCGGTTACAGACCCGGGCAATCTTAAGATAAGCGCCATCGATATTGTGGGAAAATTTGTCAACAACGTAAGAAGCGGTAAACTGTTCGTCATCACCGGTAACGCAAAGAACGGCTATTCCGAGCCCCGTGGGCTGATCAAGATAACCGGCAAGCTTTATTCCAAGGGCAAAAAGCTTGAAAAGACAGAAACGGTATTCTGTGGTAACGTGTTATCGGATACCGAGCTTGTCAGCTTGGATATGGATTCCATAAGGAAGAGACTGTCTAATCGAGTGGGTGACAAAAAATCGAATCTCAACATAGCCCCCGGAAGGGCTGTGCCGTTTATGCTCGTGTTTTCAGATCTTCCGGACAATCTTGAGGAGTATACCATCGAGGTAGTGGAATCTTTTCCAGCCGTAAAAAAATGACGAATTCAACTTGACTAAAGAACATTGCGTTGTTAAAAATTTATATTGCAAAAGCGGTTTTCATGGCGATGTAGCTCAGTCGGTTAGAGCATGCGGCTCATATCCGCAGTGTCCGGGGTTCGAATCCCTGCATCGCCACCATGGACAATAATGCCCCTGCGATTTCAGATAGTTGCAGGGGCTTATTAGTTTATGGCTGAGGATTCATTTTTTCTTTACTCTGACTGTTTCGGATCATCGAGCAGCGGAAGAATGAAACGCATCGTCTCATCGATAAGCCCGGCGCAGATATGCTGTGCCTCGCTTCCTATGTAAGCCTTTGCTTCTTCGGGTTTGGTAAAATCGCAACGTGAAATGTCACGGCAGTTTATGGAACCGAATCGGGTGCGGGTAAGTTCATCGAAAAAATCGTGTGCACGAACCCCCAGTTTCTTGCACAGTTCGCGCTCATGGCGTTTGACCGATCCATATTTTATCCCAATCGCCGCAAGCGCTCCCAGCAGGATGCCGCAGGTCCCGCCTCTTAAAGCCGTACCTCCAGGCAGCACTGTGACCATGCTGGTGATCCGTTCATCCACCTCCCTCAGGTACTCTTGTGCAACCTGCACAACGGCACCGGTTCATGTATAACCGTCGTAAAAGTATTGTCTGGCCTTTTCAACCCATATGTCCGAATCTTGTGGCTTTGGCTTCATACTCGTTCCTTTCAAAAATCTGTATCGGCCGCACCGTTTGATTTTTTTTCGCTTCAATATGGTCGCATCCAGTGGGGGTGTCAAGTCCAAAACAGCGTAAAGATGCTTCAAACCTGATAGTCGGAAGATCCAGGCGCTTCAACAGGCTTTAATAATGTTACGATCCGGCAAACTGGAAGACTTTCAAAGATAGCCGTAAATTGCTGTTTCAATCCTCCAAATTCTTGATGTTTGCCCAGGATTATGTTAAAGAACATAGTTTAGCATGGAAAATGATTGCAGGCAGCGAATGACTTAAACGGGCTTCTCAGGAACAGAGGAGCCCTTGGTGTATGAAATACTTATGGTGCTGTGAGGCAGGCACGTTAGATCACTTATTGCTTTTTTTCAGCCGATTTGAAAAAAGGCAACTTTTCCGGAGTGAAGTACCCGAAAAAGCGAAGGAGAAGCATGGTGCCATGTTATTGGGGTTTGAGAAAATCGTAGAGGAACGAATTCGCAATGCCCAAAAAATGGGTGAATTTGATGATCTTCCCGGCAGTGGCAAGCCGCTTGTGTTCGAGCAGGACAATCTTGTTCCAGAGGAACTGCGCCTGGCTTACAAGATTTTAAAAAATGCCGGCTTTCTGCCACCTGAGATCGAATTAAAAAAGGAGATTGTTCGAACCGAAGATCTCTTGCGCGGCATGGAGGATACGGAAGAGAAATATCGGGCTCTGAAGCGCTTGAATTTTCTGATCATGAAGCTAAACGCCATGCGGGGCTGCTGTGTTCAAAACGAAATTCCCCAGCAATACATCGAGAAATTGGCGGCGCGGCTTGGCGTATCGTCTCATAACTCTCAAACTAAAGAAGGAAAAACGAAACGTATAAACCAATGAAAAAGATTACGGTTGCATTATTGTCAGGAGGGGACTCACCGGAGCGGGAAGTCTCTTTAAGCAGCGGAGATCAGGTGTATGACGCTTTGGAGAAAGAAAAATACGATATTCTCAGATACGATCCAAAGACAGATTTGCAGCGACTTATGGCGGACGCCAACAAAATCGATGTGGCTCTGATTATTTTACACGGCCCCAACGGTGAAGACGGCACCATACAGGGATTGCTGGACCTGCTGAAGATTCCCTATCAGGGTTCTGGTGTTCTTGGCAGTGCCAATGCCATGAACAAGATCGCTTCCAAACATCTGTACGCTCAATTCGGCATACCAACCCCCTCTTATCTTACCGTGAAAAAAACCGATACGCCGAAGCCCGATCAGTGGATACGGCGACTTGGATTACCCCTGGTGGTAAAACCGGTTTCCTGTGGATCAAGTGTGGGACTGTCCATAGTGAAGTCAGAGGATATGCTTGCGGCCGCTGTTGAAAAAGCCTTCTGTCATGATGATACCATAATGCTGGAGGAGTATATCGAGGGTATTGAATTAACGGTGGGCGTTATTGGAAACGACTCCCTGGAGGCATTGCCGGTTATTGAAATCATTCCGGACGATGCACATGAATTTTTCGACTATGAAGCGAAATACACCGCCGGTATAACCCAGGAGATATGCCCGGCCCGCATCGATGACAATTTGACCGAAAAAGCCCAGAGTCTGGGTAAACTGGCTCACCGGGCATTGTTTTGCAAGGGATACAGTCGAACAGATATGATCCTTAGACAAAAAGACATCTTTGTCCTTGAAACCAACACAATACCGGGTATGACCGCAAACAGCCTGTTGCCGCAAGCTGCAAAAACCGCAGGCATTTCCTTCTCTAAGCTTCTTGATAAACTCATCGAACTTGGCATGGAGGGACATCGGCGGTAACATTGATTGTATTGCGTTTTCGATTGATATTCTTTGTGTCTTGGAGGCTTTGTGGCAAACTTTTTTTAGTTCTCTGAAATAATCAGGATTTATGTTGTTATAGAAACCAAAAGGAGGGGTCATGAAAGTCTTGGTAATTGGCGGTGGCGGCAGGGAACATGCTCTTGTCTGGAAAATCTCCCAAAGTCCTGAAGTAAAACAGCTCTATTGTGCCCCCGGTAATGCCGGAATTGCCGCGATGGCAACCTGTATTCCCATTGGCGCCGAGGACATCGAAGGGCTTGTGGAATTTGCCAGAAGGGAGAAAATCGATCTAACCGTTGTCGGCCCCGAGGCACCTCTTTCAGAAGGAATCGTGGATCTTTTTGATAAAGAGGGGCTTAAGATATTCGGCCCCACTAAAAAAGCCGCATTGCTTGAATCAAGCAAGTCTTTTGCAAAGAATCTTATGGAAAAATACGGCATTCCTACAGCAAAAGGAATGGTTTTCACCGATTTTCGAAAGGCAGAGGCCTATGTTCGGAAAATCGGAGCTCCCGTTGTGATCAAAGCAGATGGGCTTGCGGCCGGAAAAGGGGTTATGGTGTGCAAAAACATAGCAGAAGCGGTTCGTGCACTAAACCAGATCATGGTGAAGCGACAATTCGGGGATGCCGGTAATATCGTTTTGGTGGAAGAATGTTTAACTGGAGAGGAAGCCTCTTTTCTTGCCTTTACCGACGGAAAGCACCTGCTTGCCCTGCCCACATCCCAGGATCATAAACCCGTGTTTGACGATGATCAGGGGCCCAACACAGGGGGGATGGGTGCCTATTCGCCGGCACCCGTCATCGATGCGTTTCTTTACAAGAAAATCATGGATACGATCATGATTCCAACGGTTCGGGGTATGGCAGCCGAAGGCCGCCCTTACCGGGGTGTGTTGTATGCGGGATTGATGATAAGAAACGATCAGGTCAAGGTGCTTGAATTTAATTGCCGGTTTGGAGACCCCGAAGCCCAGCCGTTGTTGATGCGCATGAAGAACGACATCATTCCGGTTATGAAAGCGGTCTTGGAAGGGCGCTTAGATAAGTGCCGCATGGAGATAGACCAGCGCGCATCGGTGTGTGTGGTGATGGCATCCGGGGGATATCCCGGATCGTACAAAAAAGGATTGCCCATTGCAGGACTTGACAGGGTCCGCCGCATGAAAGATGTGATGGTGTTCCATGCCGGAACCGATTTTAAGAACAAAACCATCGTTACCGGCGGCGGACGCGTGCTTGGGGTGACCGCGCTTGGGGATTCAATTGAAAAAGCCATTGCACAGGCCTACCGGGCGGTGTCCAAAATCACATGGCAGGACGTTCACTACCGGAAAGACATCGGTAACAAGGCATTGAAAAGGATGAAAATCCCACCTGCTGTGGGCATTATCATGGGAAGTGATTCGGATCTAAAGGTCATGGAAGAGGCGGTTGCGGTGCTGAAAAAATTCGGCGTAGCTTATGACATTACTGTGGCCTCGGCCCATCGAAGTCCGGAGCGGGCCGCGAGCTTGGCTTCAACCGCGAAAAAGAGGGGAATGAAGGTGATCATCGCCGGGGCGGGGTTGGCTGCCCACCTTGCGGGAGTGCTAGCAGCCCACACCACTCTTCCGGTTATCGGTGTTCCCATCGATGCTTCCTCACTACAGGGCATGGATGCACTGCTGTCAACGGTTCAAATGCCCCCCGGCATTCCTGTGGCCACAGTTGCCATCGGCAAGTCGGGTGCCAGAAACGCCGGTATTTTGGCAGTGCAGATGCTGGCGGTGTCTGATCCGAATCTTTCTCAAATGCTTGAAGCTTACAAAAAGGAGATGTCAGAACAAGTTGTTAAGAAAGCAGAAAGGCTCAACCCCCTTTATTAAGATCGACCCTTTGCATCCTGACCCGGAGGCAGTTTCTTGTGCCGCGGATATCATCCGGCAGGGGGGGGTTGTGGTTTTTCCAACCCGCAACCTGTATGGCCTTGGTACCGATGCATTAAATCCCGGGGCGGTTGATCGTATATTTAAAATCAAGAAACGACCCTCCTCCAAACCCCTTCTGGTATTAATCAAAAGCAGGGATGAACTTCCAAAACTGGTCCGCCACATACCGGCTGCAGCCGAATGTTTAATGGATCATTTCTGGCCGGGAAGACTTACCATTATTCTGGAGGCTAAAGACACATTGCCGGCCAACCTTACCTGTGGTACCGGAAAAATCGGGGTGCGGCTTCCTGGACATCCGGTGGCCCTGTCTTTGAGCGCGGCTGTCGATAGCCCCATTAGCGGAACAAGCGCCAATATTTCAGGCAAACCCGGTTGCTCCAATGCCACCGAACTTCAAGCATCGATTATTCGGAAAGTGGACTGCATCCTAAACGCCGGACAGCTTCAGAAAGGCATCGGTTCCACCGTAGTTGATATCAGTGAAATGAAGGTCGAGATAATTAGAGAGGGCAGTATCCCAGTCGAAAACATCCGCTCGGTCCTAAAAGCACTTTCATTTAATCATATTGACATTCAGGGTTGATTTTGATTTAAAGAAAATGTCTTCGCCGGAGTGGTGAAACTGGTAGACGCGCTGGACTCAAAATCCAGTGGGCCTTGCGCCCGTGGGGGTTCGACTCCCCCCTCCGGCACCATCCAAACAGGGGATATCTCCTGCGAGGGAGAGAGAAGATGAACAAACCTGAATTGAATTTGACGCTTCAAACAACCTCAGCCACGGAACAGCTTACATTTACGGTAAATCGGCTTGTTTGCGCGGGCTGGGTCGGAAAAGACAGGGCAGCTCTTCAAGCTCACATAGAGGAGTTGGCCCATCACGGCATCCCGGGTCCGGGACGCACACCAATCTACATGAACTACTCAGCGTATCTGGCTACCACTGAACCGTTCATCGACGTGGTAGGCCCTGATTCTTCTGGGGAAGTGGAATATGTCATCTTAAAACAGGACAAGAAAACCTACATCGGGGTCGGCAGCGACCATACGGATCGTGAGATGGAAAAACATTCGATTCCCGGCTCAAAACAGATGTGTGCCAAAGTGCTCGCACCAGTGATATGGCCTTATGAGGAGGTCCAAGACCACTGGGATCAAATCATTATCCGTTCATGGACCAGGCGCGAAACGGACCGGGTGCTGTATCAGGAAGATACGCTGGGAACGATTCTCGATGCAGAGAGCATCCTAAATGGACTGCCTGCAGATGACGGTTTGCCCATAGACGGAATGCTGGTGTTTTCCGGAACGGTTTCAACCAAAATAGGGTTGATATTCAGTGATCGATTCGACTTTGAAATGCAAGACCCTGTTCTCAAGCGATCCATACAATATGGATACGATATCCGGGTGCTTCCTCAATACCTGTAAAAACGCGGAAGACCGTTTCTGCCTGCCTCCCATCGATGGCTTATCGGAACATCGTGCTGGGCAGCCACATGGCGATGCCCGGGAACATCACCAACAGCACGATCATGACAATCAGGGTAAGGACAAAGGGAGCCGATCCGATCATTACGTCGTTGATGTGCCCACGGCCCCGCACCCCTTGCACTACAAAAAGGTTGATTCCCACCGGCGGTGTGATCATTGCTGTTTCGATAAGAAGGATGATGATGACCCCGAACCATACAGGGTCGAAACCCAAAGATACGATTACCGGGGTTATGATGGGAACGGTGGCCACCATCATCGAAAGCGTCTCCATGAACATGCCAAGTACCACGTAAAAGCCGATCACCGCGATCAATGTCTGCATCGGCGTCCAGCCAAGCCCTGTGATTAAGGCGTTCACCTTGTGGGTGAGCCCCACCCCTGTTAGCACGAAATTAAGAAAAAAGGCTGCCATCAAAATAGCCATTATCATACCTGTTGAGCGCATCGTCCCCTCTAAGGCCTCACGCAGCATGGAAATACTGAACCTCCTGCGAAAAGCCACAAGGATCAGGGCCGCTATGACCCCGAGCGCAGCCGACTCTGTCGGGGTTGCGATACCGATGTAGATGGAACCGATGATGACGATGAAGAGGAGAACCGGGGGAAGCAAATCGGGCAGGGCATCGATACGGTTTCGCCAGTTGGTTTCGATTTTCTGCCCGCCCCATTGAGGCTTTAAAATACACCCGATGGCCACGGTAAGCATAAACAGGCTTGCCAGCAGAAATCCGGGCGTAAAGCCTGCGAGATAAACCTGTACGATCGAGGTTTGGGTCAGCACCCCGTAAACGATCATGTTTATGGAAGGCGGGATCAGGATACCTATTGTGCCGCCCGCAGCGATGGTGCCAAGGAAGAAGCGCGCGTTGTAGCCGCGTTTTTCGATCTGCTCGATGGCAACCGTACCGATGGTCGCTGCGGTGGCGACACTGGATCCGGAAACAGCAGCGAACATGGCGCAAGAGCCGATGTTGGAATGCATGAGCCCTCCCGGCAGCCATGAAAGCCAATGGGTTGCGGCCGCATACATATTCTCGGCGATTCCAGAGCGTAGCAGGATCTCGCCCAGAAGGATAAACAGGGGAACAGCCACGAGAATGACATTAATGTTGGAAACCCATGCGTTCTCGCCAAGTGCACGCCATAACGGAAGAAACGAATAAAGATGGTCGAGAATCAGCCCAAGCATCCCAAGCACAGCGGCAATGGGAATGCTCATCGCCAGCATACCGAGAAGAAAAAGGATGGTCGTAGCGATCACCCTGCAGCCCCCTATCTGAATTCTTCGTTGTTGTTGATTTGATCCTGCGCCTTGCTTTCGTACTGTTCATGGCGTATTTCGGCTAACTTCAATTCTTCCTTCAGCTCTTCCTGTACGGTCTTGGAGCCGATCTGTCGTTGAACCAGGTTCCAGTCACCTTTAAGCAAGGTGATAAGCGATCGCAGAAGAAGCAGAGCTGCGACCACCACGAACCAGAACAGGCCTACGATCCAGAAAAACTGGGGAAAGCGCAACGGCCAGGCGAAGGCGGAAAGGGTCACACTGTTGTTTTTGACCGACTCGGTGAACACACCCAAAGCCTGCCAGGCAAGCAGGGTCATGAAAAGGGTGAATACACTGAGCCCGATAATATCCAGGATAGCGCGAACCCGTATCGGCAGAATAGTATATAACGAATCTATTCGAACATGTGCGCGTTCCAGCAGGGCATAGCTGAAGGCGAAGGCGCTGCTGATGGCCAGGGCGAAACCGGAAAGCTCATCGGTTCCTCCCACCGGAAGCGTAAACAGCTCACGAACAACGACATCCAGGCTGACAACGACGGCTGCCATCAGAATCAATACACCGCCGAACCAGGCACCGTAACGTGAAACCCGGTGCGCCCGCTCGATAAGTTTATTCAGTTTTTTCAGCATCAAATAAAGAAAAGGGGGTACAACCGGCAATGCGATCCCCCCTGGTATGAGGGTTTAAAGTTTGTCAAGAGGGATAGACAAGCCAACCACTTTGCCCACCGTCTCGTTCCATTCTTGGGCGCAAGCCTTGCCGCAGCGCTTGCCCCATTTTACCAGCACCACTTCTTCCATAAGTTTTTTGTGAAGTGCCTTGTCTGCATCGCTCACAGGGACTTTGACCAGCTTTGCAGGCTTGCCCTCAGGGCATGGGCCGAAGCCGAAATTACAGTTGTCGGCATTGGCAACGGCTTCGGCTGCGGTCTGCCACATCTTCTCCTCAAGCTTGGCAAACTGTTCGAGGAAAAACTTTCGCAGCTCTGGGGTAAATCTTTTCCAGGAATTAAGATTGACCGACTGGTAGTTTATGCTCCATCCCATGTAGGCCTGGAACTGGTGAGTGGTCACTTCCGGCCAGCCTGCAGTAAATCCGCTCATCGTGCCGGTAACCGCACAATCCACAACACCGCGCTGCAGGGCCGGAACCACCTCGGCGAAGGCCATGGAGATGGTGGTGCCGCCGACGGCCTGGATGAAGTCACTCATGGTCTTGTTAAAGACGCGGATTTTCCTTCCTTTAAGGTCTTTTATGCCCTTCAGCGGATCGCGACACCAGATCACCTGGGGCGGGTTGGTGCCAATGGCCAGCAACTTGGTGTTGAAAAGCTCCTCGGCCTTTCTGGACATCACTGGAAACCAGGCCTTGGTAACCTTCCTGGCCGTTTCGATATCAAGCGCAAGGCCGGCCAGATCCGCTCCCTCGAACACAGGGTCATCCTGTGCCATTTTGCTGATGTCACCGGCGCCAAAGTCCACAACCCCGAGCTTGACCATGCGCATCACCTGAAAGCCTTTAACCCCCATGTGATCCTGAGGTGCGAATGTGGCTGTAACCCTACCACCAGAGGCTTCAGGAATGGTCTTGGTCCAGAATGGTACTTCGTCCTTGTAAGAGGCCACCGTGTTGGCGTTCAGCCCCACGCCCGTAACATGGGTTTTCGGCAATTCTGCGGCATGACCCGCCGCCGCGACCAACAGGCCCGCTACCACGAAGGCAATGATTGCCATGTATCGTTTCTTCATTTTGTCCCTCCTTTTCGTGTTTTTGTGGATGAAAAAAAATTAATTTTAAGCCAAACTCCAGGGTTAATCACAAGAACTTTTTTTCTGGCAGGTATTGACAAGAAAGAACCTTCCTCGCAAGCCGTATATGGCAAAGGGATGGTTGTTTGTCAAGAAAAAAGACATGTTTCATATTCCGAAATGATATGCAAAACAGGAACAGGAACGGATAAAAACGCCCACCATCATTCGACTTCGGCAAAGAGCCTGCCCCATCCTTTAACTCTTGCGGGCTGCACACCGGCAATTTTCAAGGATTTCCATACCGCGGTTGAGACCGTGTCGTACACGGCAATTCCCGTCTCTTTTTCCAGGGCATCCGCTATAGGCGCGCCTCTTAGATTCGTACAGAACACGGTGATCGCCTGGGGTTTAGCAGCAGCCACTTCTCGAACCATTTCGGCGATTTTACTTTCACTGACTTCCGAGAAAGAGAAATTTCCTCGATCTCCAAGATGCCTTTCCGATACACACTCAAATCCCAAAGAAGCATAGTTTGCGATGATTCTTTCTTGAATCTCATCAAGATAGGGTGTTACCAGGCCAAAACGGCGAACTGCCGTGATCCTGAAAATTTCATTAAGCGCCAATACCGAAGTCGTTGCAGGAATTCCCGTTAACTGTTGTATCTCTTGACACAAAGCTTCATCGGTTGCAAACCCAAGCCAACCCGATGAGGTTCCGCTCCAGGCAATTACATCCACCCGTGCATCGGCCAGAAGTGCTGCAGCATCTAAAATTGGCTGATTCGTAAACTGTCCCTGTGCCTTGTCTGCAAGGGAAATTTCCGTAACCCTGAATCTTGCAAAATGAGCCGTCACCTCCGGAAGCTCGTCCAGGATAGCGGTTGTTATCGGTTCAAGCACCGTATTGGAAGAGGGGGTTAACATGCCAAGCAAAGAGCGTTTCATCATTTCCCTTTTTATGTTTATTCGGAAATTACAATTGAAACCACTTGGGCGTTGAAGGTAAGTCTATACAATAAAGCACCCTGGCTTTTATCAAGAAAACCACTACAGCTCACGGCAAATCTATCACTATGTTTCCATAGGCGTCCAGTTCCGCTCCGGCCCCGGGTGGTACAACAGTTGTCGCATCGTATTCCTCGATGATGCAGGGTCCTTCATGCCGAACCCTGAGATCAGAGCGGTTAAGGATCGGCGTTTTAAGCCAACCTGTATCAGGGCCGAAATACGCCTGGCGCGGGGCTGGTCGCTCTGGTTTTACAGGCGCTGCGGCATCCAGTTTTTCAGGAACGCGCGGTCGTTCATCAATGCCCTGTGCGATCACCCGGATGTTTACAAGCTCAACCGGTTCGTCTGCTCCGGCACGATGCCCATAGGTTCGTTCATGTTCCTTTCCGAAGGCCTCTTCGATTACTGGAATGACCTGTTCGTCTATGGGACCGTCGGGTGCCGGCACTGTCAGTTCATAGGATTGGCCCTGATAGTGCATGTTTACCGCCCGATGGATGCGGGCTTGAGGGCCTGTAAAACCGTCGGCTGCAAGTTGGTTTGAAGCCTCGGCCACCATCTCGTTCCAGATCCTGTTCAGTTCATTAAGATCGATTTCTCGCAGCAGGCGCCGGAACGTGCGTGTATAATGATATTCCACATCCGCATAAAGCAGCCCGAAAGAAGAGAAAAGCCCCGGTGAGGGCGGAACTATGACCCGTTTCATGGAAAGCGCCTGTGCCATGGAGGCAGCAAATACCGGCCCGTTTCCGCCAAAGGCAAACAGGGTATATTGACGTGGATCCCGACCGCGTTCGATCGACACCGATCTGATCGCACGCATCATATTGGCGGAGGCAATTTGATGGGCACCGTAAGCCGCATGTGCCAGGGAAAGACCGAGAGGTTTGGCGATTTTCTCTTCGAACACCGCATGCGATTTCCGGGCATTTAGTTTGAGCGCTCCTCCAACGAGATAGACCGGGTTGATGTAACCTAGAATGACCGTGGCATCGGTGATTGTAGGTTCATCCCCCCCCTGGTCATAGCAAAGGGGACCTGGAACCGCACCGGCACTGCGGGGGCCTACCTGCATCGAACCGCCGCTGTCGATCCAGACAATAGATCCGCCCCCGGCTCCAACTTCAGCCAGATCGATGGCCGGCACCTTCAGCAGGTACCCGGTTCCAGTGAGTAATCTGGATTGCAGCATAATGCCGCCACCCACCTGATACTCAGCGGTTCGGGTAACCTCTCCGTTTTCCACCAGCGAAGCCTTGGCCGTGGTACCACCCATATCAAGGGTGATGATGTTCGGCAGTCCAATCACCCTGGCCAGGGACTGTGCTCCGACTACACCGCCTGCTGGGCCCGATTCGATGATGTTCATGGGCAATCTGGATGCCGCCTTGGCAGTGGTCAGACCTCCGTTGGACTGCATGAGCAGAAGCGGGGCGGTGATTCCCCTTTCGTCCAAATCGCGGCGAAGCGCCTCTAAGTACCTGGTTACGATGGGCATAACATAAGTGTTGATCACCGTGGTTGAAGTTCGTTCGTATTCTTTTATTTCAGGCAGCACTTCAAAGCTTATGCAAAACGGCAAGCCAGGAGCCCGACGCTGGATGATCTCCTTTATCATGAGCTCATGAGCCGGGTTGATATAGGAGTGAAGAAGGCAAACCGCGATGGCCTCAACGCCCTCTGCAAGCAGCCTTTCCACCGCTCGTTCTGCATCCGACGGGTCAAGAGGCTTGAGCACCTCACCCTTAGCGTTGATACGTTCATCTACAACTACACGTAGATATCGCTCCACCAGAGGGACCGGTTTCTCCCAGGTGATGTCGTAAAGCCGGGGCATTCGCAAGTTACGGATTTCCAGGATATCCCGGAACCCTTTAGTGGTAATCAGCCCAGTCTTCGCCCCTTTAAGCTCCAGTATCGCATTGGCAGCCACCGTGGTTCCATGACGAATTTCCTCTACATCCCGGGCGGTAAGCCCTGCATCCTGAAATACCTCTCCGATGCCGTCGGTAATCGCCCTTGCATAGTTATCCACGCTTGATGAAACTTTCTTGGTGTGGACTCGTCCATCGGCACTCAGAAAAACGATATCTGTAAACGTTCCGCCTATGTCAACGCCTACACGAAATCCTGTCATATCGAGACCATCCTTATTCTTGTTTCTTTACGATTTCTTCAGGTTCAGGAACATCTCACCGCAGCACCTTCGGTACCTCCGACCAACCGCGCTCGGCCCGCATCTTATCCCGCAGTTTTTCTGTTGCATGAACATCAACGGTCCAGGTCTCTGTATCCAAAACCACTCCATAGTCCTCTCGCGCCGCGCCCACGCTTACCTTCTCGTTGCGAACGTCCTTGAGTACGAGCATGGGATCCCGTTCCAGTGGATCGCCCCAGCCTCCAGCACCGGCCAGTTCATGGCGAAACACATCGCCTCGCCTTATGGTCATGGTAACCTTGGCGGTCAGAAGCCGGTTTTCTTTATCCGGGTTCAGGTAATTGGCGGATGGCTTACCGGGCTGGCCGCCATAGAGTCCGTAAGGCCGGAAGTCCCTCCGGTCCGAGCGGACCTGAAGAATACCTTCTTCTTCAAGAAAGCGGTAATCGCGACGAAACGGAGCTCCGCCACGGAACTTTCCGGGCCCCGCCCTGTCGGGAATGAATTCATAAGACAGGATTTGAAGCGGATGTTCAACCTCGGTAACCTCAACCGGCTGTGAGGCCATGTTGATGAGAAGGTTAGTGTTGCCCTCCAGGCCGTCCGCCCAGGGCCGGCCCCCCCAGGCGCCTGTGGTGAAATCCACATAGATGAAGGGTGATCGGTCTACATAGTAGCCGCCAATGGTGATGCCCGTGTTCCCGCCGTCGGAAGCAGCGCACACCCGATCCGGCACCATCATAGCCACCGCTCCCAGAGCGCAATCAAGAGTGCGGAATCCTGTAAGTCCCCGTGCAGCACAGGCCGCCGGCAGCACGGCATTGGTGATGGTTCCGGGAGGTGCGATTACCTCAATGGCACGGAAGACACCTTCGTTGCTTGGAATGTCATTAGGTAAAACACACTTGATGGCGGTGTAAGTGGCTGCCTTGGTCCACGACAGGGTGGCGTTGATGGCTCCCTTTACCTGGGGTGAACTGCCGGTCCAGTCGGCTACGATCCAGTCATCCTTTTTGGTCATGGTTACGAAAAGCCGAATGGGCTTTCCGAAGTCAACGCCATCATCATCGATCCAGTCTTCGAAGCTGTATACGCCGTCCGGAAGCTCCCTAATAGCAGCGCGGGTCATGCGTTCCGCGTAATCGATGACCTCTTTCATGTAAACCCTTGTAGTCTGCTTGCCATAACGGGCAACCAGTTCCAGGAATTGCTGCTCGGCGATGTGACATGCCGCAAGCTGGGCGCGCAGATCTCCGAAGACCCGTACCGGCACGCGTACATTCTTTTCGATAATGGCGAACAGTGTTTTGTTCGGGCGGCCTGAATCGTAAAGCTTAAGCGGTGCGATGCGAAGTCCCTCGGCATAGATCTCCGTGGAATCCGATGCATTGGACCCTGCCACGCGCCCGCCCACGTCGGTATGGTGGCAGACAGATGCGGAAAATGCCATAAGCTCTTCATCGATATAAATCGGCTTGAAGATGAAGATGTCCGGCAGATGCATCCCACCGTCGAAGGGATCGTTCATGATAAATATATCACCCGGGCCCATCTCGTCGCGGTAATGACGCAGCACCGCCTCAAGCGCGGTCGGGATCGATCCCAGGTGCCCGGGCAGGGTAAGCCCCTGGGCGACCAGTTTGCCTTCGGCATCAGCCAGGGCGGTGGAAAAATCCATGTTATCCTTTAACACACCCGAGTATGTGGTGCGGGTGATTGTCAGCGCCATTTCGTCTGCAATGGAGAAAATAGAGTTCTTGAAAAGCTCAAATGCGATGGGATCATCGATTTCGGTCATGCCTTTATCTCCTGTTTGAAGCTGATGTCAAGCGTTTTCCGCTAAACTCATCCGACCCCTTGGCATCGATTGTGCAATCGGATATGGCATAAGGAGTCCTTGCCTGCTCCGTGATTCATTCGGCCAGCGGTTCGCAAAGGCTGCTGCGATCGAGGATGGTAATAAATAATTTTATAAAAAGTAATTTATGGCCAAAGGGAGATTGTTTGTCAAGAAAAAAGAAATATCTCGAAGATCAACAGCTCAGCCTGTGCCAGAGTTGCCGGCATGAGAACATCACCGCTACCACCGCTGCCGATACCATCGTGGTTCGACTGGCTCGGAAAGCTTGAAAATTATCCTTTAAAAAGCACCTGTGCGAAAAAATCCAGATTGACTATAAACCCTAAATTTGAGATCATACTAACTGTTCCTGACAGTAAGAACAATTCGATTCAATGCTATTATTATGTCTGCCGGTGCTTCTATGTTCTGGGAGATTTGCTTTGTACAGTGAATTCAACTGGCAGAGTTAAGCATGGAAGGGGCCTTTTGTTCTTATATGGGTATTTTTCTTGCTGATGGTTTGTTACGGTTCATGTAACGCGCATGTTAAAATTATTGTTATTCTGTTTGATCGCTTTGTTGTCGGCTGTTTTGATACTGAGTTTCGCAATCTTTCTGTTTCTGTATGTGGCTAAGATCGCCCTTAGAAAGATGAAGTAGCGCTCGATTGTCTTAGGGGAAAGGGAGATAGGTAGTGAGCCGGGTTTCCATTGATCAAGAAATGTGCACGGACTGTGGATACTGTGTTGCCATCTGCGGTCGGGGATGTTTTCGAAAAACTGATACCGGAATCATGGTTGAGGCCGACGAGACGAATTGTCATTTGTGCGGGCACTGTGTTGCCATCTGCCCCGCTCGGGCCATTGTCCATCGGCAGATGAACATGGAGCGGTTTGAAGAGTTAGAGGAAACCGCACCGATCGGCTATGAACAAATGATCCGACACATTAAAAGCCGTCGCAGCCATTCAAGTCATTAAGCTTTGAGCAAAAGGAGGTCGATAATGAGCAGACGAATCTGTCGGTATGGCTTTTTGCCTGCACTTGCCGGGCTTTTTTTATTTGGTGTTTTTTTTGCTTCCACTTCACAGGCCCAGGATTACACCCTTAAAGATCTGAATGAACAGCTGGTTATGGGAACTCTATGGTACCAGAAGTCAGCCGAGATGCGCGCGATTTCTTACCAGGCGTTCAACATAGCCAAACTTGTCTTTGACATGGATGTTGCAAAAGGGCCCTCGGAAAAGAAGCGTGCGGTGGTGGTGGATATAGATGAAACTGTTTTGAATAACAGCCCTTACGAAGCCGGTCTCATCGACAGGGATACCGGATATCCCAAAGGCTGGGCGCAATGGTGCAATGCCGCAAGGGCTGAGGCGCTGCCCGGGGCCGTTGAGTTTTTAAATTACGTCGTTGAAAAGGGAGCGGATGTTTTCTATGTGTCCAACCGAAAAGTTAAGTTCAAACAGGGCACAATGAAGAACCTCAAATCCCTTGGTTTCCCACAGGTAGAAGACGCTCATCTACTTCTTAGAGAAAAAACCTCAGATAAAGAATTCCGCAGGCAACTTGTCAGAAAAGACCACCGTATCGTATTGCTCATGGGGGATAATCTAAACGATTTTGACAGTATTTTTAGAAAGAAAGGGATAAAGGACCGCCTGGCTGCTGCGGATCAATTCAAGGACAAGTTCGGTACCATGTTCATCGTTTTGCCCAATCCGATGTATGGAGAGTGGGAAGGCGCCGTTTACAATTTTAACTGGAGGCTGAGTCCGGAAGAAAAAAGTGAAGCAAGAAAGGCCAATTTGAATACCTGGACATCCGATTAAGGTTTACAGTAACTTTGTGAAAAGCAGGGTTTGATGAAAATGGAAGACAGTTTAACGGATAAAGTACGGTCTTCGTGCAAAGCGGTGGCAGAAAAAGCAATACATGTTCAGATAAACTATGATTACATTCAGCCTTATGCCTCGCTGTTGCCTGCAAACCAGGCGGGTTTTCCCGAGCTTGATGCCAATATCCATTATGTTGGCTATGGTAAAGATACCGCTGCCTATTTCCTGATTCTGGATACCATCAATTTCGGCTCTGGGTATTTTCCCGATCTTACCAAGCGTGAGGGAATGTCTGGATATTTCACGGTGGCTTCCTCGCTGACCGATCATTTCAAGAGGTTCGGCCCCCTAAATGCCCACCAATTGTTGCAAATAACTGTTTCGGATTGCACCAAAATATTTGGACAGCAACCAGAAAATCAAATCATCCAGGAGCTCATGCAGCTTTTCGCAACTGCTTTAAACCATCTCGGGCGGTGTCTGATCGAACGGTTTCAGGGAAGTTTTACTGAACTGCTTCGTGCTGCCGACCATTCGGCGGAACAGCTGATAAAACTTCTGATAGAAATGCCTTACTTCAATGATGTGGAATTCTACAATAATTTGAGAGTGCATTTTTACAAGCGGGCGCAACTGACCGCAGCGGACCTTTCTTTGGCTTTCAAAAGAGAAAGCTACGGCTTTTTCTATGATCTGGATCGTCTGACCCTGTTTGCAGACAACCTTGTGCCGCACGTTTTGCGGATTGATGGAATTTTACTCTATGATGATGATTTGACAGGAAAAATTGATTCAGGACAACTCATCCCATCCATGTCCGCAGAGGAAATCGAAATTCGGGCCTGTGCCGTGCATGCAGTTGAATTGATTAAAAAAGAACTGCAAAAATCAGGTCATGACATCAGTGCGTTGGGACTTGATTATTTGCTCTGGAACAGGGGCCAGCAACCTTATTATAAAAAAGTCAAACCCCGACATCGGACCCGCACCGTCTTTTATTGACGGGGTTGAAGTTTATCAAAATAGTGGACACTCAGAAGATCAAGATGTAACCTCGGGAACAAGAAAGAGTTTTGCAGATTGCAAACAGATGATCGGCGATTTGTCCGGAGCCTGGAAGTTAATGAAACACTGGCTGAAAAAGAATGTCGCACCTCCAGGGAGCCGATTTGGTGGGGATGTCCACCGTGCCGGAAACCATTCGGGCAAAAAGCCTGGGCATGCGGGTACCGGGCCTGTCAGGAGAAAATGCCATGGAGAATCCCACATTCACGGTTTATTTTGCAGGAGAGCTGTTTGACCATAAAGACCTTATCGGAAATGCACTGCTGGCCTCATACATCGAAGAAACCTCCGGGGGCACCTATAAGTGTGTTCTACCGCAAAACTTGCAGCAGACTGAATCGACGGCATTGGACATTCGAAACCAGGACCTAAAAAAGCTTATCGGATGTGATCTCGGCCTGTTTAACTTCGAAGGTACGGAAATTGATTCGGGGACGGTAGTGGAATTCATGGTGGCGAAATTTCTCGATATCCCATCGGTGATCCTCCGGTCAGATTTTCGATCAGCCGGGGAAAAGAGCCTTGAATCTGATGACTGGAATCTCATGTGTTCATTCTACCCTAGAACCCAGGTGGTTCAGTTCGATGCCATGGCCTTTTATCAGGAAGCAGTTGCGCAAACCACTTCTCTTAAAGATGCCACGGACAAGCTTTATGGAAAAGTGGCGGCGATGATCATAGATGGGTTAAACGCGGTACGAAACATGGCTCCTGTATTAAAAGGCGACAGAACTCAAATTGAAACTTTGTATCGATGGATAGTTACTTTTCCGGGCGGGGGACTAGACACGCTCTTTTCAGAGCCCTCTTGTATCGAACGGATCGTTACCGATAAGATAAGAAAGAAGCTGGTTTAGTAATTCGACGCCATCATATAAGCTATAAGGCTTTTCAAAGGATTAGGGATTCGAAACTTGGGGTTTTCATTCCAAAAACTTAAGCAAGGCAGTCAAGGGAAGGGTGTTGAGTACATCTTCGGGTTCAATCCACCCTCTTCTGGCCGTTGCAACCCCGAAGGTTATCAGATCGAGGTGGCTATCGCGGTGCGCATCGGTTGATATGGCGATTTTAACCCCTTTTTCTTTTGCCTTGCGACAGTTGATATCCGAAAGATCCAGTCTTTCCGGGTATGCATTCAGCTCAAGCACTGTTTCATTGGCACGGCAAGCATCCATGATAGTATCCATGTTCACCTCATAGGGTTCCCGTTTTCCGATCAACCGGCCGGTGGGATGGGCAATGATGTGAACAAATGGATTTTCGATGGCCTTAACGATGCGTCTTGTCATTTCTTCTCGGGGTTGAGCGAACCTGGTGTGAACCGCCGCCACTACGATATCAAGCTGCTTAAGCACGGAGTTTTCCAGATCCAACCGGCCATCGGATCTAATATCCACCTCGATGCCGCACAATATCCGAAAATCATCGAGCTTCCGATTCAGCGCAGCGATGGCTTCCATCTGACTGATAAGCCTTTCAGCCGTCAATCCACGGGTGATACCCACCGTCGGGGAGTGATCGCACACTGCGATGTACTGATACCCTCTTTTTTTGGCTGCCACGGCCATCTGTTCCAGGCTGTTTATGCCATCTGTCCAGTCCGTGTGAACATGAAGATCTCCCTTGATATCGGTCAGACCGACCAGGCGTGGTAATTTTCCATTTTGAGCGGCTTCAATTTCACCCAGGTCTTCTCTTAGTTCCGGTGGAATGTAAGGAAGTGCAACGGATTTGAAGACTTCTTCTTCGGTTGCCCCCCCGATTTTTTGGTTTCCTTTAAAAACTCCATACTCGTTGATTTTAAGTCCTTGCTCTACTCCCAAAGAGCGAATTCGGATGTTGTGGGCTTTTGATCCCGTAAAGTAGTGGGCAGCAGCTCCGAAGCTTTCGGGTGCAACCACCCTTAGATCCACCTGAAAGTTGTCCCGTGTAAGGATGCTGGACCGTGTGTGTCCTTTGGCAAGGACCTTCTGGACTTGGGGTAGTCGAACGAAAGCAGCCATCACCTTTTCGTTTTGCTCAGAGACGGCCAATATGTCCACATCGGCAATGGTATCGCGCATTCTTCTAAGAGACCCTGCCAGAAGGAGGCTCTTAATTTCTTTTTTCTCCTTTAATGCTTCTGAAATATCATGAGCCCTGGGGAATATAAAAGCAAGCGGAAATCGCTCCTTGTATTTTTGAACCTGCTTAATTCCCCGCAGGATGTTTTGCTCCACTCTGTCTCCCAAGCCCGGGAGGTTTCTCAGTTTTCCTTCTTCGGCAGCTTTCTGCAATTGTTCAATGGTGCTGATGCCCAATCTGTCGTAAACCAGTTTGGTGTGCTTGGGTCCCATGCCGGGAATTTTTAAAAATTCTGTCAGCGGAGCGTACTCGGATTGCTTCAATTCTTCATAGTACTTAAGCTTTCCGGTTTCTAAAAATTCCTTAAGCTTTTTGGCAATGCCCTCGCCGATTCCAGGCAGTTTTGAAATTTTCTCCTTATCTTCAAAGGCGGCCAGTTGATCGGTAAGACTTTCGATCGTTTGTGCGGCCTTGACATAGGCTCTGATCTTAAACGGATTTTCTCCTTTAATGGATAATATCTGGGATATATGGGTTAACATGTCGGCGATTTGCTGGTTGGTGATCGAATGCCTTTTCATTGCTGCCGGGCTCTCCTGTTGATCTGGTAATTTTCGGTGAAATTTGTGGCATGAGCCGAAAGGTTGCATTTT
>JAFDFZ010000137.1 GCA_019309565.1 Deltaproteobacteria bacterium | reverse complement strand
GGTCTTTAAGTTTTTGGTAGAGCCGCTGGTTCGGCCTGAAACCGGCACAGGAAATCACGCTTTGTGCCTCGAGCAGTTTTTCGTTTCCATCTGGAAATGCCACCAAAACACCGTAATTTTCGATTTGTTTCACCCTTGTTCCGCAGATAAGCTCAACACCGGACTGTTTCATCTCGTAAAACAGAATGGCTCTGTTCACCGGATGTTCGTCGGCAAGCAGCCTGTCTTCTGGAAGAAGATCGATGAGATGAACACGCTTACCTTCATGAGCAAGATGCCATGCGACCTCACAACCCACAAAACCGGCCCCGATTATGATCACTTCCTTTTCAATAGACACACGCCCTGCAAGAACATCTACGACCGACAGCGCCATCTCGGCGCCCGGCAGCTTAAGAGGGGCTATTTCTGAACCTGTGGCCAGGATAACCACATCGGGTTGCTTTTCCTTTAAATATTCAATATCTGCGTCCCTGTCTAAAAGGATTTCTACATTACTGCGATCCAGACAATTACGAATATAGTCGAAATACCTGCGAAGATCTTCCTTGAAAAAGGGAAGAGATCCTATGCGAAGGTTTCCGCCCACCTCGTTTTCTTTCTCACACAGTGTAACCTGGTGTCCGCGCTCTGCAGCCGTAATCGCGGCAACCATTCCGCCAGGACCTGAGCCAACTACCATAACCCGTCTTGGATGTTCTGCACGGCCGATGAACCGTTCATCAACCTCACCCAGAGCAGGATTGATTGCACAGCGGGTCAAGTGTCCTCTCTGCATTTCGATATGACACCGGTTGCATTTAATACAGGGCCTGATCTGATCTGTACGGCCCCGGCGGGCTTTATAACCCCAGGCAGCATCGGCAAGATAGGCACGGCCGACCGCAATAAGATCCGCAGCACCGGCAGTTAATGCAGCCTCTGCATCCTCGGGCCGATTAAACCCACCGGCTGCGATGACCGGTATATCCACATCCGCCTTTACCTTCCGGGCAAGCTCAAGAAGCGGGTTTCGTTCAAGAGTATAAAGAGATGGAACCCCCGGATACCTGGGTACATCGCCTATTTTCATCGGCCTGCCGAGGCTTGCCACATGAAGGTAATCGACCCCCGCCTGTTCCATGTGACGGCCGATGCGACAGGCAAGCTTAAGATCAACACCCCCTGGCAGGTTTTCATATCCGTTGTATTTAAAGCCGATGATAAATTCCTGGCCGCAGAGCTTTCGAATCCGGCGCACGATTTCAGATGGAAACCGCATCCTGCCCTCGAAGTCTGCGCCGAATGCATCTGTTCTGCGATTGGTGTGGGGTGAAATAAACTGGGTGATAAGATACCCGTGTGCCCCATGAACCTCCACCCCGTCGAAGCCTGCCTGCCATGCCCTCCATGCCCCCTGAACATATGCATCGATAAGATCCTCTATTTCTTGAATCTTAAGCTCCCGTGGCACCTGCGGGTATAACGGGCTTTCGATGGCCGACGGTGCTACAGGTCTTGTACCGATAATCCGTTCCGGTGCGGTGCCGCCGTGTATGGATATCTGCAACACGATTTTAGCGCCGAACGGGTGTACCGCATGGGGCAGACGGCTTAATCCGCAGATCAGACGGTCGTGATATGCTCCCATGGAAGTTGTCTGGGTATATTCGTGGCGCAAGTGGGTGTTTTCTGATATCAGGAGCCCCGCACCGCCCCGGGCCCGTGCACGGATATAATTGACATAGCGCTCCGACACGCTTCCGTCGTGATGGTTGAACTTCGTTCCCATGGGGGCCAGCACCACGCGGTTTGGAATCTCATGACCTCTGATTACAATGGGTGAGAATAGTTGAGGGTATTGCATTTAAGAATCCTCCTGAGGTCAATATTAAGCCACAATGCAGAAGATCATTTGCACATTTGAGAGCCTTATTCAACAGAAATGTCGTTAATTGTGATCCCATAAAATATTCTTGACATTGTCAACCAAGAATGAAAAAATTAATCAATTTAGACTATCTATTTATTCAATTCGATTCTCATTTTTTCGACCGATACACTTCTTCGGAGCACTGTAATATATTGAAAAAAGTCGATTTGTAAAACAGTCCCGGGGGCAGATGCCTGGTAAGTGTAAAATTCTTAAAATCAATCTTCAAAACATCATACAGCAAACTCGATTAAAGGATATTTTCACATAATATATCTTCTAGTACTTAGGGCGCAACATGCCACTTCTCATTTACGGGAGAAGATGGAAACTCCGTAACAGCTAATCATCAATTCTAATTATTCAGAAAGGAGGATAAAGCTATGAGAAACAAAAGAACAATAACTTTCCTATCGGTATTTTTCTTAATAACTTTTTTTTGTAGTTTTGCACTCGGAGCCGAGAAACCAAAACTGGTTTTTTGGTCACCCAGTGAGTTCGTTCCGGAATGGAATGAGACGGTGAAACGGCAGGTAGAGGAGTTTTGTAAGAAAGAAGGAGCTATTGCCGATATCACTTTTATTGCATGGTCGGATGTGGAACCCAAACTGGCTGCAGCCATTGAGGCTGGTACGCCTCCCGATATTCACAAATGCAGCACCGGATTGGTCGGTTTCTATCAAGCTGCAGGAGCGCTGGTGGATGTAACGGATGTGTATAAGAAGATCGGAGATCGTCTTGGTGGATGGTATCCTACAGCCTCGTATGATGTGACCTTCAACGGCAGGCAATGGGGGATACCAGATGCCTTCCAGGCCAATGCCATGTATTATAGAAAGGATCTTCTGGATAAGGCAGGGGTGGGAATTCCCGGAAACCTGAATGAGTTCCTCGAGGTCGCTAAAAAGGTTAACGACCCATCGGAAGGCATTTATGCCCTTGGTTTTCCATTGAGTACATCCGGGGATTCCCTCATGACCTGGAGGGCGTTTCTTTGGAGCTTTGGAGGAAAACTGGTTGAAGAAGATGGAAAGACCTTGGCCTTCGATTCTGAAGAGACCTTAAAGGCGCTCACCTTTTATACAGATCTTTACAACAAATACAAACTGATTCCTCCTGGAGCAACTGCATGGGATAATGCAGGTAACAACAGGGCTTACCTGACCGGAACCTGTGCCATTGTATACAATACCGGTAGCATTCTTTACAAAATGCGAGCGGATCAGTCAGAGCTGCTCGCCAAAACGCAAATTGCTCCTTTCCCCGGTATAGGGTGCAATCAGGTTTTCTCCTGGGGCGTATTCAAGAAGGGAAAAAACAATGAACTTGCTAAAAAACTCCTTCTTTATCTCTTTGAAAAGGAGCAGTACGAGAAGCGAATAAAAGCCGGGGCAACTCAATCGCAACCCACCCTTCGCGCCATGGCGGATATGGAAATGTGGAAGGATCCCTATAATCTGGCGATGCTTAAAGCTTCGGAGAATACTCATGTTTACGGTTACGCTGGACCGGTACTTGCACCTGCCATCGCAGTAAGTAATGCCCGTGTTATGGAAGAGATGGTCGGACGCGTTGTGGTTGACAAATGGACCCCGAGGGCTGCCTTAGATGAGGCCATGAAAAGAATCAGAGACATATATAAGGCCTATAAATAGGGTTGTGTCAAACGCCGGTATATCCCGCTGGACGTTACAACTATCGTTTCCAGCGGGATATACGTATTATCTACAGTTGATTGATCTGTTCCGAAAAAAATATCGCTGTGGGATGGGAAATTCATGAAACAACGCTTCGGCGCTATCGGTGGTAGAGAGGCAACCACTGGATACGCATTGATGGTTCCGCTTTTATTAGTGGTTATTTCTCTTATTGCGTATCCTTTCGCTAGCTCCATCTGGATAAGTTTCAACGAGAAGCGGATCGGGATGCCGCCCCGGTTTATTGGCTTCCGTAACTATATTGACAACTGGAATGATCCCCTTTTCCGCAAAACCGTTTACAACTCCTGTGTCTATACGTTTTCAGCTGTTTCACTGAAACTCCTCGTCGGCCTTGGGCTTGCTCTGGTTTTAAACCAGCAACTTATAGCAAGAAACTTTTTTCGAGGACTCATGCTACTTCCCTGGATCATCCCAACTGTGGTTACCGCTCTTACCTGGCGATGGATGTTTGATGATATGGCGGGGATTATTAACCATGTTTTAATAAAATTAGGTATCATCCATTTCCCGCTCGCGTGGCTTGGGATACCGCATCTGGCCATGCCGGCCATCATTATTACCAATGTTTGGAGAGGTTTTCCTTTCTTTGGTATATCCATACTGGCAGGTCTTCAAACGATCCCACCGGAACAGTACGAGGCAGCCAGGGTAGACGGAGCCAATTACCTGCAAAGATTTATTTATATTACGCTGCCAGGTTTAAAACCGGTACTTATAGTGACCACCCTGCTTTCCACCATCTGGACCTTTAATGATTTTGAGCTTGTATGGGTCCTAACCCAGGGGGGACCTGTTAATGCTACACAAATATTCGCCACTCTCACCTATCGAATAGCTTTTGGAACACAACAACTGGGAAAGGGATTGACAGTTTCACTCATTATTCTCCCGTTCCTTCTTGCCCTTGTGATCGTATTAACAAAACTCATTACGGCAAGGCAGGAGAGTTGAGATGACTACAGCAAGAGGAAAACATCTAAAATTTCGATTCAAGCCGGCACGAATCTTTCTTTATCTTGCTCTGTTTGCCTATGTTTTTGTAGCTCTCTTCCCGTTTTTCTGGATGGTTAAGACCTCTATGACCCCTACAAGAGAAATCTACAACCCGAAATATTTGTTGGTCCCCAAGAAAGCGGTCCTAACCCATTACATTGAGCTATTAAAAAAGACCCTGTTTTTAACATATTTCCGAAATAGCGCCTTTGTTTCACTTTTTTCTACGCTGATCACCCTGGTGATCAGCATACTGGCTGCTTACAGCCTTACTCGCTTTCGATACTGCGGGCGTGTAACTATCGGAAGGGGGATTCTGTTCATCTATCTGGTGCCTCAGGTGGTGTTGTTCATTCCTCTTTATATATTCATAACAGATTTAAAACTGAATAATTCCCTGTGGTCCCTCATTCTTGTATATCCTACCTTCACGGTTCCCTTTTGCACCTGGATGCTTATGGGCTACTTTCAATCCCTTCCTGTGGATCTTGAAGAAGCTGCGCTCGTTGACGGATGCGGTCGGATGCAGGCCCTTTTGAGGATTGTTCTCCCCCTGGCCGCCCCTGGCATTGTCACATCCGGAATCTTTTCTTTTAATCTGGCCTGGAACAATTACCTTTACGCTCTGGTGTTTATAACCCGTGAGAGTCGATACACCCTTCCCATCGGGATATCACAGATGATCTTCGGAGATGTATTCCTCTGGGGAAGAATCATGGCCGCCTCTGTTCTGACGATCATACCGGCGATTTTGTTCTTTTCTTTTATTCAAAAGTTTATCGTTCAGGGGCTAACTGCCGGGGCCATAAAATAGTTAACCGGGAAAGATCAAGTAAACCCCGTTAGAGAACGATGTTCTCTGACGACTATAGATTGTGGCATTAAACCACCATCTATAAGGAATTATCTATACAACCGACAGGAGTCGGTGGCTTTCTCTAACGGGGTAAAAAACAGCAGAAAAAAGGAACATTTATCGATGGCACCGGAAATTCCCCCAGTTTCTGATGCTGTCGTTGTTATCATTCATTGCTTTGATTGTTCTTTTAATCCCTTTTTCATGGTTATCATGACTGTTAGAAACGTGGCTACAAGAAAGCCAAGACATATTGGGCGGGTTAAAAATTTCATTACATCTCCATCAAATATTATGAGGGATTGGCGAAATCCATTCTCTATCATTGGCCCTAAAATAAAGGCAATGAGCAGAGGGGCAAGAGGAAATTTATATTTACGCATAAAATAACCCATTACACCGAAAAAAAACATTACTTGCACATCAAATAAGCTGTTATTGACAGCATAGGATCCGATAAAACACAACAGAATAATGATCGGGTATAAGATTTTACCGGGGATACGGATCACGTGCCTGGATGAGTGTATGGCTATTTTTCCAAACACGAAATTTGCGATATTACAAACCATCAATCCCACGAAAAGAGCATAAACGACATTGGCATGATCCTTAAACATCAAAGGTCCGGGGGTGATTCCCTGGATCATAAAAGCCCCCATCAGGACCGCTGTCATGATGTCTCCAGGAATCCCCAAACATAGCAGTGGGATGAGCGTGGCTCCACAGACGGCATTATTGCCAGACTCTGCAGCCGCCACCCCCTCAATATTCCCATTTCCAAACGTTTCAGGATTTTTTGACGCGCGTTTCGCCATCCCGTAGTTTAGAAAAGATGCGGGGGCCGCTCCAATCCCGGGTATGGCTCCGAGTATGGTACCGATGACAAACCCTCGGAAAATGGTTCGCATGCAATATTTCAATTCACTCCATGTCAATTGATTATCCTCCGGGCGGTCTGAATATTTTGCCACCATTTGATCAAGGTAGGCCCTTACTGTGCTTGATACCTGTTCCAATACCTCTGATATGGCAAAAAGCCCTATCAGCATGGGAACAAAGGCAATGCCGTTTAGCATATCCACATAGCCAAAACTGAACCGTGCGATACCATCAATTGGATCAATACCGATAGTAGCAGAAAGAAGTCCCATAGAAGCAGCGATTAGTCCTTTAAGTACTGACTTGCCTGAAACATAGGCGATAATGGTGAGAGAAAAGAGTACCAGTGTAAAAATCTCTGGAGGTCCAAATTCCAAAGCTACAGCAGCTAACAGCGGTGCCACAAGAATCAGCACGACATCTGAAGAGGTATCTGCTATGACTGATGAATAGAGAGCAATTTTCAAACCCTTCATCCCCTGGCCCTTTCTGGCCATTGGGTATCCATCCAATACCGTTGCAGAGGCAGCCGGTGTGCCCGGAGTATTAATCAAAATGGCAGATATCGATCCGCCATAAACCCCTCCTTTATAAATTCCCAATAACATTGCAATGGAGGGAATTGGATCCATCGTGAACGTAAAGGGGATGACCAATGCCAGAGCCATGGTTACGGTAAGACCAGGTATGGCGCCAATAATAATCCCAACAGCAATCCCGAAACAGGCAAACATAACGTTATAAGGAGTAAGCATTAATTGAAGTCCGGTGATGATTTGCTCGATCATCTCTTCTCCAGGATATGATCAAAAAAAGATGCCTTGGGGCAACATAACCAGCATGACTTTTGAAAAGAACCAGAACAATAGAAAAGGCAAGACAATGGATAACCCAACGATCAACAATTTTTTCCGGGTTCCATATAGGATGAAAAAAGCAGGCATAATGATGATTGACGTCAGAAGATATCCAATAATTGGTGTTAAAAAGATATAGAGGATAAACAGGGCTACGGCGATTATCAATCGTGGCGGAATAAGTTGATACACCCTGTCAGAGTTTTCGCTTTTAACCACTGTGTTTTTGGCAAAGTATCTTTTTAAAAAAAGCATAAAACTGAAAACACTTAGAGTGATGGTAATCAAGGTAGGGAAGGTTTTGGGAGATACAAGTTGAGGCCTTCCAGTCTCCTCTACCCCGTATGGGATAATGAATGAGTGCATGGCACCAGTAAACAGGACCAGAAAAATAGCAATTTTTTGGTCGCTTGATAAATGGTTCCAGATCTTTTTCATGAACGACCCTTCCGAAGCCTCCATGGTTTGATTACTCTTGTTATAAACCCTGTTGTTGCGAAGCAACTCAAAAGGAGCGACCTTCAGCTACTGAAAAAGCATGCATAGAAGCCATTTTACTACGTGATTTATGGAACTCCGAGGTGAATTTGGGGAGGTTATTACCCTCCCCAGGGTCTTATTTTCTACTTTCCACTCTTCTTTAAACCAATTGTCTCAAGCACCTTTTTGTAATATTCTGATTTTTTTACCAAAATAGGTTCTAAATCTTTCCCGCTCATGTAAGCGATGCGGTCGCCAATCCTTTCAAAAAGCTTTTTTGCGCTTTTGCACTCAAGAGTTTTTCTAAAAGCCTCGTGAAGGATTTGAATTCGATCTTCAGGTGTTCCCTTCGCAACCCAAAGCGCACTTTCATAACCGGCTGCGAAATCGATTCCGGTTTCTTCTTTCAGAGTGGGAACATCGGGAAGCTCTTTGAGTCTTTTGTCTGAAAACACCACGATAGGCCTTATTTTGCCAGCTTGTGCGAGGGCAAGAGTTTCACCTGCGGTTGCAGGATGGATATCGATATGACCACCGGCAGCTGCGGCACCTGATTTTGCCCCCCCTTTAAATGGCACATGCGTCAACTTGATGCCAGCTAAATGACAAAACGTCTCCATTTCTATATGGGTACCGGTTCCGGCACCCGGGCTTCCAAATTTAAGAGCACCAGGATTCTTTTTAGCATACTCCATTAAATCATGGATGTTTTTAAAGGGATGCTTGATGGCTACGGATACGATTCTAGGCGAAAAGCCTACTCTCATGATGGGGATGACATCGCCAAGCTTGTATGGGAGCTTGGTCATGTGTGGTTTTATAACCAATGCTGGTGTGGCAACCATCAAGACCAGATAACCATCGAGCCGCTGCCGTGTTATCCATGCTGTTGCCACAGCACCTCCGCCTCCTGGTTTGCAGGTGACAACGACCGGTTGACCCAAGAACTCCGGCGCCGAAGAAGCAATTATCCTGGCTTGAAGATCCGTGCTGCCGCCCGCCGAATAGCCGACAACGATAGTTACCGGTTTGGATGGAAAATCTGCGGCAATGGCAGCCGCTGAAAAAAGACAAAGAAAAATTAACGCAATCAATCCGTACGGTTTGCAAAACCCTTTAACCTCCTTCATTTGATACCTCCTTTTTTAAATAAGATTTATAAAAGAAGTCATTATCCCTACATTACCCGGCATTGACAAAGCTCCGTTTGTGCAACCTTAAAAAAATTATGATAAATCAAGGAATCTGGATAAAAATCAGATTGATTAAGTAAGTCTTACCTTCGAAGAAAAAAGATTCAGCTTTTAGCAAGAAAAACAGAAGCTACAGGATATCCTGGTGAAGCAATCAATGCACCGCTAATCATAAAAATAGATTATGTTAATAGCTTTTTCATGTCAACAATAAGTTTAATCTGCTATCATAATACACAGACCAATTGGGATATGCACATTGATCCTGTTGCATCAGATCGATTGTCGATATGATTGTCTTATCTAAATATTTGTATGTTACTTCAAGGCAAAATCACAAATGGATTTTAGAGAGTTTCTCCAATCAAAAAGAGAAATTAGTTCGCTTTGCTCACAATTGGCCTCCAGCCTCGCTTCCAGCCCATAGGGCTTACAGGCCGGAGGGTTGGGCCTACGCCCCAGAGGGAATGATGGAACAATGGAATGATGGGCACGCAGTGAAGCTTTAGCGCTATAATGGGTTCTGGAAAAATGGAAAAGTGGGCTATTGGCGGCATTCCCCTTGACAGGGAACCCAAGGTCACGGGGCAATAAATTCCTTATTAATACCAACATTTTCGAGTAGACAGGAGACTTCCATGACTCCAGGACAATGTTTGTTTTCTCTGTTTCCGCCTGCTTTCGCGACGGTGCCACAATATCTTGTCCATATCACAGTTGAGC
>JAFDFZ010000136.1 GCA_019309565.1 Deltaproteobacteria bacterium | reverse complement strand
ATGCAAATAGGGGGAATAGACCATACTTTGAAAGATCATCGCCCTCAAATTTTAGTAAAATATCCCGGATGTGCAGATTTCCCATGATACCCTCCATTTAAAAGTGTTTATGCTAATCATAGGATAATTCTGCACTTTTGTCAACTATATATTGTGCTATATATTGAATTTAAAGGCTATATATTGTATGTTGACATGATTATACTATCTAAATTATTGATATTAAACAATATTATCTTAATGAAACATTTCCGTTAATAAATATTTCAGCTTTAACCCATCTATTTTGAAGGCAAAAGAACATAACTTTCTCATTATGTAATTGTAATTGTTGATAATTACCTTTGTTCACAAAAAGAAGTTCTTTTCGGAGCGTTTCTATACCCTCATGACATTATGAAAGGTAAAGAAATTCGATGACTAATACATGAGATAGAGCAAGAAAAGAACAAGCTGGGAAAAGAGAATCAATAAATAATCACGGCGATAGAAATCGGATTATCCTCACTCATCGCTGAACAATCTTAACTGCCGGTCATCTGCTTTCTTGGCGGTCTTTTCTTTAGGCTTTGTTGTTTTTTGAGATTCGGTGGCATGTTTCTTTTGTTCACTGCTCTTGTCGTTTCGTTCATCCAGCGTGGAAGCGGGGATCAAAAAGCCCTCCTCGGTTTCAAGGATGCGGAACATCTTTATAATGTCCGGTGAGCTGAATTCTTCGTTTCCATAATAGATGTCGGCGGTTCTTTGAATGAGGCCGGCCTTGTTGCTGACCGTGTTTTTTTTCGTTCCAAAGAATGCACACAACTCATCGGTTGTAATAGAGATGCTGTTTTCAGGATCGAACAAGAAATTCAACCGGGCGATCACGTATACGATGGCTGCTGCCCATATTTCGATACGACCCCGTTTAATGGAGAGACTGCGCATCCTGGAAATCCTTCTGCTCAGCTTTAGCGCAAATTCAGTGTACATGGGGTTAAGTTTAGCCTGCCCAAAATCCTGAATCATCTTCTGTATGGACTCAAGCCTCTTTGCATCGTCCTTCACGTCCTTGTTTACTGCAGCTTTGTCGAGTCCCAGACGGTGGCGAACCTGATCAATTGCAGCCTGTTCGATGTCTGCTATTTGATTGTCGGGATACGAATGCCTCTCGGCGTCTAAGAGAAGGGCTTCGACGCTTTCCCGGCCGTCCGCTGTTTTTACTGCCTGTCGCGGAGTTTTACCTCCCAATGCGGGAATTTTTTCATTTATCCAACTATCCCAGTGGGCCTGGATCAACTGGGCCATCTTGTTTTGTACCTCGGGAATCTGCAGCAGGTTCTTCTTTTCACCGAAATCTTCCCCCATGTGGGTTTCAGGATGTTCTGTTTTTTTAAGCATGGATTCCATTGAGTGAATCTTAGTTGTTTTATAAACTGCATGCTTGCCCAGGCGTTTTTGGATTTCTTTCTGGATCGCGTTCGCCCGATTGGCCGAATTGACTTCCACCTTAAGGCGCTTGCCGTCGATTTCAAGTCTGCCGAGGATCGTGTTGTCAAGAACCGAGCTATTTTTGTAACCCTGGCGGCTCCAGGGAATCGACGCCCGGTGTATTTGTCCGGATTCGTCCAGCTCCGCCTCTGATCGCAATTCTTTTTCGGTGGAGTCGACGCACAAGGATTTCAATCGCTCGAAAGCTGTTTCAGGAGAATCGATATCGTAGTAAATGGTATGGAAGCTTAACGGATCACCGTCGGTATTGCGTAGCTCGGGAGGGTTCATCATCACATCGAATATGGAGAAATACAGCTCTCGCAGCTCGATCTCATAATCGTTTAACGTCTCAGTTGTGATGGGATCATAGATCCTTCCCAGCTCTTTTCTAAGTTCGATCAGTTCCGGTTTCAGCATTGGCGGAATCAGAACAGAACCCGTACCCATCAGGATGGCGACCGTGTCAATATGGATGACCTTGCAAAAAACAATATCCCCTTTGCGGGCGTCTTCGGAGCCCATCTTTTCAAGTACATCCACCGTATCGCCACGTAAAACGTCTTTCATGCAGTAACCCTTACCGGGCTGGCAGTCCAATATCTCCCAGAAGCTGAAAGGCTCTCTGTTGGTTGCATCAATGAGCCGGTGTTCAAGGGGATCCAGTAGATGTTTGTTTAGCGCAGCGTAGCTTTCTGCTATGGTCGTGTATGGAGTTTGTTCAATTTCTATTTCCATCTCTTCAGGATCGTAATACCAGTTGAACAGAAGCCATTGATAGAACAGTTGAAAATGGTTTTCCAGACTTTCCGGACTAACATCCTTTTCAGGCCACACCATAAATTCCAACAGGGCTTCTGACATGCCTTCTTCACCTAATTCTTCAAGTGCATGGTTCATCAGTCGATCGATCAACCGATCGTGAACCTCTCGCAGCCGTCGCCACAGCAAATCATGGGATACGGTTCCCTTTCCAAGACAACACTTTTTGTATTTCTTTCCACTTCCACAAGGACATGGTTGATTGCGCCCAATTTTCATCTCCCACCTCCATCGGCAGCAATAACCTGCCGCGGGCAATACTGGTTTTTTTTACGTAAATTAAGGTAAAAAAACTTATCACTGGGAAAGTGTTTTTGCAATAGACGATTGGACGCAGAAATTAAAGGGATTTTTTCAATTTAACGAAAAGATCACTGGAGGGGCAGGATTGATAACTTGCTTGACACAGCTTCGGCCCTCTGTTATTCGGCCAAGAGTTGTCGCGTATCCGACAATTTGACTCCAACCACATTGAAGATAAGAGCGAAGGATGGCTCTAAAGATGATTCGAGCCTGAAACCTGGTTTACCACACACTGGTAGAACCAGCCTAATTCATTAAAAATATGTAAACAAACCTGGAAAGATAAGAGCAGCAGGTAATGAAGGAGGTTCTGCATGAACATCCACGATAGAATCTTAGCTGCATTGAACTGGCAGGAGCCCGATCAAATCCCCCTGACGACTTACAACTGGTTTATACCCAGAGGAGAGAAAGAACGGCTGTTGCGGGAATCCGGGGTTGGGATCGTGCTGCGGCCGGCCGCCCATAAGGTTGTGCACCGTCAGGTGGAGATCACCACCAGAGAGTTCTGGAAAGACGGTCGAAAGTTTGTTCGAAAGACGCTTCATACGCCCGTAGGTGAAGTCTACAAAACTCTTGAGCCTGAAAGCGCATATGACACATCTTCCTGGATCAAGGAATATTACATAAAAAAACCGGATGATTATAAGGTTATGGAGTTTGTTTACAAAGATGCTATTTACCAGGACAACCACGACTATATCCGTGAGGCAGTCCGGCAGATCGGAGCAGATGGTCTGGTGTATGTGCGAATCGCCAAGGTTCCGATACAGGAGATGCTGTATCAACTGATGGGATTCGAACGGTTCAGCATCGATTACCATGAGAGGCGGGATCTTTTCGACTCTTTGCACAATTGCATGCTTGAAAGATATGAGGAATTGTTTGAACTTGCCATTGACGCTCCCGTTGAAATCCTGCTTTTCGGAGACAACATAACAAGCGATGTTGTGGGCAACGAACGGTTTCGTAATTACTGCATGCCCATATACCAACGATTGCATCATCGGCTTTCCGGTACAGGCAAAAAGCTGGCGGTTCACATGGACGGCCGACTCGCCTCACTTAAGCAGGCAATTTCAGAAGCATCGTTTGATATCATCGAAGCGCTCACCCCACCGCCCATGGGGGATGTATCCATTAAAGAGGCAAGGAAGATCTGGGCTGACAAGGCGTTGTGGATAAACTTCACAAGCTCTGTGCATATAGAACCGCCTCAGGCCATCGAGGCACACACAAGACAGCTTGTGGAGGAAGCAGGATCGAAAAAAGGATTTGCTATCGGCATCACCGAAGATGCGCCGGTTGAAGCACTGGAGCGAAGTCTGGAGGTGATCTCACGGGTACTTCAAGACTATCGTTGAGGTCAGTATAAGAGTTATAAGGGAAGAAAGTAGAGGTACAGGGAAATGAAGATTACAAATGTCGAAGCCATTGAGCTGCGCCTGCCGGATAAGGAAATGGAGGATAAGGCCTCCTCTGCGCAGGAGATAAAAACGATGTTCTCATCGATGCAGGCTGCTGCTGGGATACCAAGACGGCTAAGATTCGTGCTAGACAGTTTGAGCAGTTCGGTATTCTCTGGCTTGAAGAACCCTTGCAGCAGGACAACCTGGAGGGTTACCGTGAACTTAGCCGGGTGTCGTCGATTCCAATCGCAGCAGGGGAAGGGGAGGCCGGTGTGCACGCATACTGGGAGCCGATCGATCGCGGCGGTATCGATATCGTGCAGATCGATCTGGCAAGAAACGGTTTTACCATATCAAGAAAAGTTGCCGACATGGCTGAATTTCATGAAAGGCGGGTGGTAAACCATTTCTATTCCACACCGGTGAATTTGGCCGCCGGCCTGCACTGGCTGGCATCGCGGAAAAGCGCGTTTATATTTGAATACTGTGTTGAAAAAACGCCCATTCGAACTCGGCTCATCAAGCAGGATCTTAAAGCGGTGGACGGCTATGTTTCGGTGCCTGAGGAACCAGGGCTGGGAATAGAACTAAACGAAGAGGTCGTTAACAGATACCGGGTGGGATAGTATCTGGCAAGCTGAACCTTGAATGAAGTATTTGAACCGAAACGGCGAGCCCTATTGAATTGCGCTTTGCGCACCCCTTCGGGGGCTGCAGGGTCTTCAATAGCCAGAAGCAGCGCTTTCGAATCAGGAGGATATTATGTTGACATTTCTTAAGGAATCCATATGATTGACCAGAATATAGGTTAACCAAAATGGAGGTCGATTCATGAGGACATTATCCTTGTCTGAGGCGAAAATGAAATTAAGCGAACTGGTGGAAAAAGTCTATTCCACCGACGAGGAGATTATGATCACCAGGAACGGGCGACCTGCTGCTGTACTGATCAGCCCCGATGAGTTTGAAAGCTGGAAGGAAACGATTCATATAAAATCCGACAACGAATTAATAGAGGAAATCAAAAAAGGCCTTAAATCCCTTAGGAAAAAGGGCAAGCAGTATTCCTTAGAAGAGCTGTTCAAGTAGACTATGCCATCAAAGCCAATAAAAACGCCTCGGTTTAGAATTCCGGAGGATATCGTTTCGCTAATTCGAAATTCACATCCAGAGCTTAAAAGAAAAATCAGGGCCGCTCTGGAGCATATTCTGGAAAATCCCGAATCAGGTAAAACATTGAAGGAAGAATTGAAAGGCTTACGAAGTTACAGGGTCGGCAGGTTCAGGATAATCTACAGGATTTCTCCGAAAAACACCGTTGAAATTGTAACCATTGGGCCCCGAAGGATCATTTACGAAGAGACCTTCAGGATTATCAAACGAAAAAACTGATTTTGCTCCTGTTGTTCTCTAAGGCGTGGCTTCGCCTTTTTATCGTGACCAGCTAGACGTAACTGCTCCTGAGGCAAGGGATAAAGAGCCCTTAACAATGATCGGTAAAAAACAACGAACAATTGAATACAATGGAATGAGAAAGCCCCGGCTAAATATTAAAGGGAGAAGGTAGTCCAATTTTTTATGGGGATTATTTTTTAAAATTTCAAATGTGGAGGCGATCATGGACTGCCTGGAATGGATAGTCTCAGAGAGTTTTAAGATTTTCTCAAGTTCAAATGTATACCCGTTGATCTTCTCGGAACCGTCTGTTTGTTTTCCTTCAACGTGGATGGCATTTTTTTTAAGTGTGATGCAAAAATCGATATTCCTACCCGGTGAGTGAGTAAATCTTAGGGTAACTTTTTTAAAAAATCTCAACGTAAAAGGTATTTTCTTTTTCGTCGGCAACGGTTTTTCATACCGGATGTATCCTGCTTCAAGGGCATCGAAGAAACGGTCTTTAATCTCGCTTCGAGATGTACTCTTGTCCATACTGAATACACCATACAGTAGAAAAAGGAGCTGGTTTAAATCTATGGCCATCCCCAGGGGTTTTCTCTGATGCATAAAGGCAAATTTCGTATAGAATTTGCCATAGCACCAGGCGTACATTTTTTTTAAAGTCTGTAAATCCATGCCACGGGTCTCAACCACCGTACCGAAGTTATTGTAGTTGTCCCAATCATAGCTTTTGATTTTATTTTCCTGCTTGAACTCCTCAAATATGGCCGTTCCCGGATATGGTGTCATCACCATGAATATGCCGTGACGAAGACCAAGTGCATCTGCAAACTCGGGGTACCGCTCGGTATCTTCTTTGGTTTCCCGATAGTGACCAATGATAAAATAACCTTGGGCTTTAATGCCGTGACGTTTGAGAATTTCCACGGCCTTAAAGCAGTCATCGATGGTGTTCTTCTTTTTCATCAGTTTAAGGGTCTCTTCGTTGGGGCTTTCGATTCCCAGACTAACGTGCCGTAACCCCACTCGATACAGTTTGTCCATAATTCTTTCACCCCGCACGATATCTGCAATGCGCGTTTCCATCCAGATTTTAAAATTGGTAAGATCATGTTCAAGCATCAAATCACAAATTTTTTCAACACGATTGATATCGGTCATGAAGTTGGCATCCCAAATCTTGATAAGTTTTTTCTTATCTGGGTCGTGGAGTTGAGAAAGCTCTTCTAATACGTTTTCCGGACTCCTGGCACGCCACTTTTTGTTGATTACATCGTTTGCACAAAAACTGCATTGCCATGGACATCCTCTTGAGGTAAAAACCGTATCGATAGAGTATTCGGTGCCCTTTTCACCAAATCGCCTGGGCCGAGCGCTTCTTAATGGATGCGGGATTAAGTCTAGATCCGCAATCAGGGGACGAAAACCGGTGTATACAATGTTTCCGTTTTCTTTATATGCCATACCGGGTACATGCTTGCCGGGTCCATTTGCCACAAGGTCCTTAAACGTTAACTCACCCTCGCCTATGATCACGGCATCCACATAGGGTGACTTCAGCACATCATCGGGTAGCGCAGAAGGGTGATATCCCCCCATCACCACATACTTATCGTGTTCTTTGGCAATCTTGGCCAGCCGAATGGCATTGTTGAAGGCCCCGGTCATAGAAGAAATCCCCACCAGATCCACCGGATGCTCTTTCAGAAATTTAACATACACCTCATAGGGCTTGCCTGAGTAAAAGTGAACCGGAATGCTGACACTATTCACATAGGGTTCCACCATTGCCGCAAGGTAACATATTTCAGTAAAATCAGATGTATCCTGAGCATGGGGAAGATCAAATAACATAGGGGCTTTAATTAAACATATATTTTCAAAACAGCCGCCCATTTTGCTTTCCTTTGGTATTTATGATCGGTGCGAGAGCAAGAAGCGGATTAATGCATCGTTAAAAGCTTCTGCCTGCTCCACATTGGAAAGATGTGCGGCTGATTTTAGCATAACGAGCGTTGAATCCGAAATTCGTTCGTCCATGGACTTAGAGGCGGAAACCGGGGTGCCCAGGTCTTCTTCGCCCACAATGATCAGGGTGGGTTTGTTGATTTCAGAAAGCCGTTCCAAGTAATTTAGCTGGTCGATAGCTTCCATGCAGCCCACATAGCCCGCAACAGGTGTTTTAAGAAAAATATTGCGAATGCGTTCCACTTGAGGAGGATTTTGTTTCAAATAGGGTTCCGTAAACCATCGCTCCATGGTCGACTGGGCCAATGCCGCCATACCCTGGCTGCGCGCGATATCGATGCGTTCCTGGCGTATCTGTTTCGACTCTGGTGGCATGACAGCAGCCGTATCGCACAAGGCAAGAGTAATGAGACGATCCGGATAATTAAGAGCGATGCACTGGCCGATCATACCCCCCATGGAAAGGCCCACCCAGTGAACCCTTTCGATATCCAGGGCATCCATGAACCCCACCGCATCCGCACCCAGTTGCTCTAGGCTGTATGGACCTTCGGGCGTATCGCTTTCGCCATGACCCCGTGTGTCGTAACGAAGCACACGAAAATGTGGCTCTAAAGCCGGCATCTGTGGATCCCACATTTCCAGGCTGGAACCAAGAGAATGGCTTAGCATGACAACCGGCGCCCCCTTTTTTCCGGAAAGTACATAGTTTATCTGTATACCATTAGCTTTGATTTTCATAGGCTTTCTCCTTTTTTTCTTTACAAAACTTTGCCACCTAATTTTTTAACAGATTTCACGACAAAAAGGAAACTGTATTTTCAGCAAATCTTCTTCCTCAAGTTTTGATGAATACAATACCCTTATCAATTAAGGCGGCAATTTCGGCGTCAGTATATCCTATGGATCTTAGCACTTCATATGCGTGTGCTCCTGGTTTTTGGAGGTTCTGATCTGAGCCCGAAATCATATCCTCCGATACGAAGCGGATGCTTGGGAAAGCTTTATTGTCACCATCGGGGAATCTGAGAAAAACCCTCGCCTTTACCCCGTAGTTGCAGAAAAAAAATGGCAAAATGTCCCTAACATACAATTAAACCCAACTTACAGGTTTCCGACAAGAGTTGTAATTCAACAACGGGGTTTGGCGAAGACTTCAGTTTAATTTTTAGTATCCCCAAAGGTTTCAAGGATTCGAGGGCCCAAGGGTTCAAGGAGATTCTTTGTAAGGCTTTTGCACTTGACCCCTTGAATCCTCGGCCCCTTGCCCCCTAAAGCTACCGGCTTGAAACCGGTACGTAGTTTACCCCGTTAGAGAAAGCCACCGACTCCTGTCGGTTGTATAGATAATTCCTTATAGATAATGGTTTAATGCCACCATCTATAGTCGTTAGAGAACATCGTTCTCTAACGGGGTTTACTTTTTATCCGATGATGGGAGCAGGGAATATTTGTAAGATACTCTATAGTTGTGCGACCATTTGTCGGGTGACATTCTATCTGCCGCGAATGTTGTTTGCGAGGTTGCCTGGAATTGAACCGGTCTGAAATAGAACATGAAAAAATGTGAATTAAGTTTATATATATTGATTTAACATTGATTTAACATCGAAAGGGAAAGGCAATGGTAAAGAATATTGGGTTTGTTTCAACGCGCTTTGCCGGTACAGACGGGGTTTCCCTGGAAGCATCCAAATGGGCTACTGTACTGGAGCACTATGGGCATCGGATTTTTTGGTTTGCAGGGGAGTTGGACAAAAATGATGAAGTCAGTTTTTTGGTGAACGAAGCCCATTTTCAACATGCTCAGAACAAATGGATAAATGAGCGAATTTTCGGAACACGTGGAAGAGACCCTAAGGTGACAGACGCGATTCACACCATGCGATCGCATCTAAAGATAAAGCTGCATGAATTTCTGAAACGTTTTCAGCTTGACATGCTTGTTGTGGAAAATGTGCTTACGATCCCCATGCATGTGCCTTTGGGCCTGGCATTGACAGAATTAATAGGAGAAACTCAGATACCCTCTATCGCCCACCATCATGATTTTTACTGGGAAAGGGACCGGTTTTCGATTAATTGTGTGGCCGGGTATCTTCAAATGGCTTTTCCACCGAATCACCACAGCCTTGAGCACGTAGTAATAAACTCAGCGGCTCGTGAACAATTAGCTCTGCGAACCGGCATTGCCGCTACAATAATCCCCAACGTGTTCGATTTCGAAAATCCACCAATCAGCCATCCTGAAAATAGCAAGGGGTTTAAGGCAGCCATAGGTCTTG
>JAFDFZ010000282.1 GCA_019309565.1 Deltaproteobacteria bacterium | reverse complement strand
ATGATAAAGGTTTCAGTTGGCGGGCCATGAGCGCGCGCAGGCGGTTTGCGCCTGACATCCCATAAGTCCAGGTGTTTGAGGATCTTTTTCACGAGCTGTCGATCCTCGATGAAATAGTGTATTGACAGTCGTTTAAGATTATGTAACATTATCAAAAGGCAATTAATTTTTATACAAAACAGCTAAAGAAAGGAGGACATTATGCGAGGTGGTAAAAGAGCCGGTGCCGGTAGACGCCCAAGATTTGGCCCATACAGAGAAACAACAACCATGCGTGTTCCTGCGCAACTTAAACAAGACGTCATCGCTTATATTGAGAGTATATGTGCTGATACCAATCAAAGCGATGCTAAAATGTCGGCCGCATCCAAGCAGGCCGTAAAACACGGCAAAACGGATTATGTCAGCGTTTCAAAACACAAACTTAACCAGGCCGTGACGATTTTGAAACGATCACTTATATTAAAAGCCAACGCCGGCGGCGCGATAAAAGCTCAAATCCGAAAGGCAGTGAATCTTTTGCAAGGGCCAGGGTCGTTCTGAAAGTGTATTAAAAGAGGCGGGATGAAAATGTTGTATTTTCTTAGAGGTCATTTTCTTCCAAGATTCCAAAAATAATAAGTTTTCTTCTATTTTTTTCCTTGCTGTGTATTTTATTATCGGCCATGAGGAGGAACATGGCCGATGTTACCCATCAAAAAGCGTAAGTGTAAGAATTGTCACATTTTCTTTTTTCCGGATACGCGCAACGTCAAGCGTCAACAATATTGTTCAAAAGTTGAATGTCGCACAGCGAGCAAGAAGGCCAGCCAGCGCAAGTGGTTGAATAAGCCGGAGAATCGAGATTATTTTTGCGGCCACGAGCATGTTGAGCGGGTGCGGAGGTGGAGAGGTGCACATCCGGGCTACTGGCGTAAGAAGCCTGATTTGAATGAAACTGCGTTACAAGATCGCTTAATCTGCCAACCCATTGAAAACAATAAGAATACCGGCATATTGGAATCCACTGCGTTACAAGATCTCTTAATCGGACAACCCTTTGTATTACTTGGATTAATCGCTAATTTCACCGGCACTGCGTTACAAGATGACATCGACATAACCCTTCTGCGTCTGCAACAATTGGGCCGCGATATCGCGAATCAATATACAACATGCAGCAAAGGAGGTCTTTATGGTGTCAAAGTTTCCTATCCTACCACAACGTGTGCGACGGGTGCCGCGGCAGTTCAGCTGGATCGACCAGCGGCTGGTTCGTGAGCAATACATTGACCGTTTAAGCCATCGGGCAGCAGCACTGTATCTGTTTTTGGTCACTGTGGGCGATGCGAAAGGGATGAGTTACTATGCCGACACATCGATCATTAATCGGCTTTCCATGAATCAGACTGCCCTTGATCAGGCCAGAGAAGAGCTTGTGCAACTGGGGTTGATCGCATGGAAAAAACCTCTGTACCAGGTATTGTCTTTAGATCATACCCCACCACCACAACGGCCTGCTATGTCAGAAGCGATAAGCCTGGGTGAGATATTGAAAAAGGCGATGGGAGGTATGCCCATCACCATCATTTTTGGGCTTTTCAATATTATCCATAAATTCAAATAGATATACCAATATGTAGTGTGTACAATGATCAATCATTTCAAATATTGATATTTTTAACATTTTTTACTTGACATGATAATCGCCATTTTGTATAAGATATTCATGCCGGATGAAAAATATTTCCTATACCCTGTGCATGAATGGCAAAGGCGGTATGAAGCCTTAAGAGCCTCTTTTGTCGAACGCCTACCGGCCACTGTGGTAGCCGATCGTTTTGGATACTCGACAAACTATGTTTATTTGCTCAGGCACCAATTTGCCCATGGCAAGATTGATTTTTCAGAACCCCTACCTGAAGGCAAAACCCGTCGGCGGCTCGTCGATTCAGGAATTCGACAAAAAATATGCAACTGGCGCCAACATCGGTTGTCTGCTCAAGAGATTGTACAGCTTCTTTCAGAAGAAGGCATCGAACTGTCGGTTCGGACCGTGGAACGCGTTTTGGCCGAAGAAGGGTATCCCAGATTACCCCGTCGTACCAGACTCAAACTGGGCCTTACTGTCAAAGGCGCACAAGTTGCTGCCACATCTCAGACCATCAGCATTGCCGATAGCGACAGGAAGGTATTGGAATGTGAATCGGCAGGTGAATCGGCAGGCATATTTTTATTTGCTCCTTTTGTTGAAAAATTAGATCTAGTATCAGTTGTAAAAAAGGCCGACCTGCCTGGCAGCAAGGCGATTCCTGCACTGAACTATTGGTTGTCGTTTCTTTCATTAAAGCTGGTGGGAACCCAGCGTTTTGCCCACGTTAATGATCACAGCTTTGACTATGGATTAGGATTGTTTGCCGGTCTCAATGTTCTTCCCAAATGTACCGCCATGTCCACTTACTCATATTCGCTGGACGCACAGAATCTTTTTAAGCTCCACGCACAGAATCTTTTTAAGCTCCAAAAAGCATTTGTATCTCATGCCAATCGGCAAGGGCTCTACGATAAAAAGATCATCAACCTGGACTTTCACACCGTGCCCCATTTCGGGGCTGAATCGGTTCTGCAAAGGCATTGGGCCGACTCCAGAAACAAGAAGATGAAAGGTGCTTTGACCCTGATCGGACAAGATGCTCAATCCAAACTCATCCCGTATACGGCAGCAGACATCAACCGGCAAGAAGCCGACGAGCAGGTTTTCGAATTTCTATCCTTTTGGAAAAATATCCAAAGAGGAGTTCTTCCAACCTTGGTGTTCGATTCTAAATTTACCACGTATGCGAATCTGTCCCAGCTCAATGCTGAGGGTGTAAAATTTATAACTCTCAGACGGAGAGGAAAAAATTTGATCCAGCAGCTTGAACACATCGGCCCCTGGAGGCGAGTGAACATCCCTCATGCAAAAAGAAAATATCCGAATCCGCAAATTTATGACTCATTAGTTTCACTAAAAGGCTACGACGGCCCGATTAGACAGATCGTTGTTCGGGGAAACGGTCATGAAAAACCCGCTTTTCTTATCTCAAATGATCTGGATATTGCTGCTGAACAACTTGTCGGCGATTATGCCAGACGATGGCGGGTTGAAAATGTGATTTCTGAAGCAGTCAAATTTTTCAACCTCAATGCCTTGTCTTCTCCAATACTAGTAAAAGTCCACTTCGATGTTATCATGACCATGATTGCCGATACCTAATCGAGGGCGACAAGATTACGGTCACGTTTCCTCGAAGAGCGCATAATCCGATATTGAGAAATGTTCCCTGGCACAGGTTGCCAACTAAGTTGTCGTGGCTGCAAGGGGCTGTTCTCCAGTTTATTTTCAAGTGAAAATGTATCTTAAAATCTTATATTGTCGTGACGCTTATAGCTGTGCGAAAATCGGTGATGAATAGTTATGTGATTCACGGGGTATTTTTACCGAAAATTGGAAAATCTTTAATCTCAAAAAATTTTTTTGTTAATATTCCACATTATTTTAGATACTTACATTAATTTATTAAAATTTATCCGGACAGCAATGACTTTAAATGTAATTGAGCGTCAAAAAATATTGAGGCTTGTTGTAAAGGAAATTTTTGTTGAACAGGAAAAGATTAGGATCAAACATTCGATTCCTGTTCCAGAATCTATTACC
>JAFDFZ010000281.1 GCA_019309565.1 Deltaproteobacteria bacterium | reverse complement strand
GGTGGGTATAGCGTCCAAGATAATCGAGTACCTGCTTGGGGCCACCAAAAGGCGGCCTGGCATATACCACCCAGTCTTTACCACAAAGGGTATCACTGAGGCGTTTAAAATCGCCTTTTGCAGCATAAACCTTTGCCTTGCCGCAGAACTTAAGCTTTCCTTTTTCAAAAGCTTTCTTAAATAATGCCATAAACTTGCTTCGGAACACCTTTGATATAGCCAAGGTACAAAACAAATAATCCCCTTTAACCGGCACCCATTGAGTGCCGTCTGAAGACAGTGCGCCGGCAGGGATTATGCAATGAAGGTGCAGATGGGACTTTAACAACTGGTCCCAGGTGTGTAAGATCGCCGTAAATCCCAACTGGCCGCCGAGACGGTTTTGCGGGTTTTTTCCAAATGCAAGCAGTGTTTCAGAAGCGGCTTTAAAAAGCATATTGAAAATCAGCGCTTTGTTGCAAAGGGCGACGGCGTTTATTTCATGTGGCACAGTGAAGACCCCATGGAAATAGGTTACAGGCAAAAGCTCTGCTTTACGCGCCTCAAGCCATTTTGCTTTGGCCAATGCCTGACATTTGGGGCAGTGTCGATTTCTGCACGAGTTATAGGCAATCTGTTGAGCACCACAGGTGTCGCACTGCTGGATGTGCCCACCCAGATACGCTGTTCTGCACAGCATGATGTCTTGCATCACCTGTTTGTCTATTGACGGTGTAGGATGTAAAGCAAGGTATGCATTGCCATAGGTGCGAAAGATATAGGCCAATTCCCATTTGGGTCGGTTTCCGGCAACATACTGTTTATCAGCCATTTTACTCTGTTCTGCTCTCATGGCGCACCTGCCTATACCGGATTTTTGCTCTCAGGTAGCTGCAGCAGGTCCAGAGGGCTTCTGGTTGAGGAAATCTTTTTTCTTGTCACCTGCAAATAGACCATGGTGGTTGAAACACTCTTATGGCCCATCAGCATCTGTATGGTTCGGATATCGGTGCCGGCTTCAAGAAGATGTGTAGCAAAGCAATGTCTTAACGTGTGGATGCCTGTTGCTCTTTTTATACCGGCTTTACGTTTAGCGGTGTAATAGATTCTTTGAGCGGTTCCGATGGGCATCGGCTTATTTGGGTCTTTGCCTGAGAACAAATACCTTCCCGGTTGATATGTCTTCCAGTAAAGGCGCAGTTCTTCTAACAGCCGTTGCGATAAAAGACTGTAACGGTCCTTATTGCCTTTGCCCTGATCAACCCGGATCATCATTCGATCACTTTCAATGTGGATGGGCTTTAAACACACCACTTCACTGACACGTAAACCCTCTCCATAGGTGGTCATCAAAAACACGCGATGTTTGAAGTTGGCGGCAGCTTCAAAAAGATGTTCAACTTCTTCATGGCTCAGCACCTGGGGAAGCCGAGATCTCTTTTTCCTTGGAGGAATTGTGACTTTGATGAGGTTTTTGGCAAGGGTTACATCGGAAATGGGGTCAGACCTTTGATTATCTATTTAAAAATTTTAAGGTAATATCAAAGGTTTGACCCCTTTCCTTTCGTTTTCAAAACACACATCCTCAAAACGCTTTTTCAGTTCTTCATGCTGGGCTCTGAGTTGTTCCAGCTCGTTGCGAAGCGCTTGTTGTTTTAAATCAGGTTGCGAAGCGCTTGTTGTTTTAAATCAGAAGATTGCTCTAACTTCTCCGCCCACTGATAACCGGTTTTGCGAGATATCCCTGCCAGCTGACAGATGGTTTTAACATCTGTATCCGCAGCCAGGCCTTGGGCATTGAGAATCTTTCTGGCCTTAATCACTGTGGCCACCTGTTGAGGGCTGAGTTTTACTGACATGCGCACCTCCTGGTAAAGGAATCGGCCGACCCAAAATGTACAGTGTAAATTGGTCATCCGGGCCAAGCACCAGGTTCATCATACTGCGTTCAGTACCAGCGAGACTATACCAATTATCGGTGCTCAGGTCGATGCCTTTTGCCACAGCGGCCAATACCTCATCGGCCTGACCGTGGAAGCGTTCAGCAGGTACCACAAACCCTCCGATGCCCTGGTGGGTGCGCTTGTAATTGTAATTGTAAACCCAGTTGCCAATGCCAGACCGGGCCGCAGCCACAGTTGCAAAATGCTGCTGATCGATAAGCTCTTGCTTGATACGTCGATTACAGGCCTCAACCTTGCCAAGCGTCTGTGGGTGATGGGCCCGAGCATGGGTATGATCAATTGCCTGGATTTGCAAAAACTTCTCAAAACGGTTGATCCCCCGCCAGCTATAAAAGACAAAACCGCGGTCGGTTAAGATCTCTTGCATCTTGCCATAGCGATCCATAGCTGTTTGAACCAACAAAATGAGCGCATCAATGGAACTTTCGGTCAGCAGCCGCCAGCCCAAAATAAAACGGGAAAAATCATCCAGCAACAAAAGCATATATACTTTGAGCTTGTTTATCACCGATTTTCGCGTTATTAAAGGCGTATAAGAATTAGTTCAACCCCAAAAGTTCTGCTTTCATAAAATTATCAATAATAACAGTGAGATATTGCTTCGTTTCGTTTTTCAAAGCCATCCGCTTTTTTATATCACATGACGATTAAATGGTACTTTTGAAAACTATAATATTTGGAGCATCGCATCACCATCATTTTTGGGCTTTTCAATATTATCCATAAATTCAAATAGATATACCAATATGTAGTGTGTTAGAACTTCCAGGGCCTACCATGGGTTCAGAGGATTTCTCACTCTACCTCCGGGAAATCCCCCGCTGGGTGTTGTTCCGTCTGGGCCTGGCGCTCCCGGGCAAAGAGATCATCGGTCTCCACAACGATCAATTCGATTTCACGGACGCCACTCTTCCGGTTGGTGCGGCCATGATGGCCGGGCTCGTGCTCCGAATTCACGGCTCCTGAAATACCCCGCCCTTCTCGTTCTTCCCGGATCTGGCCCCATAAGAGGGGATTCCTAGGGAGTATCCACCATCCACCACCAAGAGGGCCCCGGTACAAGACCTGCTCTTTTCTGAGAGAAGATAGAGGATGGCGTCCGACACGTCCCCCGGCCTCCCGGCCTCTCCCAAGGGAATTCGGGCGAGCTTGGTCCCGTGTTCCGCTCCAGCCTCCCTTTCTCCCAACCTGGAGATCACTTCCTCCGT
>JAFDFZ010000280.1 GCA_019309565.1 Deltaproteobacteria bacterium | reverse complement strand
GAAGTTCACCTCAACGGCGACCTTGCGAAGTTGACGTGGGACCGGCCAACTCGGTTCCTCCAAATATTTCACTACCGGTTCGCTTGTCCCGGCCGCGTAAAACTTTTCTGAAGCGATACTCTGGGACGCAAAAGAACAAATAAAAATCAAAGAAGCAATAAGAACAAACAGCAACTTGATTGATTTGTTATTCATTTTTAAGAATCCTAAAGAATATATTTTTTTCATAAAGGTTAGTAAATTAGTTTAAAAGTGGTGGTTTTAATTGAAGTTAATGGAATCCACAGGATCATGTTTCCATTTTCATTTCCTACTCTATAATTTTTTACTTGAGAATCATTTATCGTAAGCTTGAAAGATTTATTAGCATCCATCTGTTTTATTACGAAGACCGGATTAAAGAGTGGTTTTTCAGGGCTGGCCTTTATTGAAAAATGTATATCCTTCTGGTCGGAAGAGATTTTGGTCAGTATGTAAGCTTTCTCTTTTATTTCGTAGCCATCATAGTGATATCCATTGCCTTCCAGGATTAATTCAGGTGCATACTGCCAACTTCTTGCCAGCCTGACGAGTTTGTCAACACGCTGCTGTTCAGTGGGTTCATCAGTCATTCCTAAAAGATAGATTTGAACTAAAGTGTTTTCTGTTTTCTCATGCCAGCCCCACTTAATCACATGCGACAAGGCAGATGTGTAGTCTCCGTCCGGGAAATGGCCAAGGCGAGGCCAGGTAATGAAAACGGTCTTGTCGATATTTCGATGGTCATCCATTGGCATGTAATAAGGTTTAATCTCCACATTACCTTCCGTAACAATCGTAAAGGGATGGTATTTGCTTTTGAGGTTAACCATCTGGATATTGGCCGACTCAAACAAGCTACAGTCAGGAGGATAGGGTTTATAAGAGATACGTTTGCTTTTGCCATCCATCGTTATGAGTGTCAGCGCCTCGGTTTCTATAATATCCGGAGGCTGCAGGCCTGGCACACCGTGAATGAACGTTTCCTGAGTTTCGAAAACGGTTCCCCGAATGCCCCAGAAAGCGCAGTGTCCGGGCAGTCCCCAAAACGCGACCGCATCTTCTGCTTTTCCCGTATAAATTTTGATAACACGAGCGCTTGCGCCATCCGGATAAATATAGAACCATTCATCCGACCAATCACCTTCGCCATAGGGTGAGCCGCTGTCAACGTATGTGTGCAGGACTTCCCCTTCAGGGGTTTTTATAACTCCGCGAAAACGCACGACTTTACGAGCGGGACTTTGCCTTTCGATCCACATGACAGCATTGCGGTCAAATAAGACTTCTCCCCACCCAGGGTGTTCTTCTTCAATAGACGCGGTTTCCGCCCATTCATTTGAGAAGCCGATACCTTCCGGGGTAAAATAGGCTGCTACTTTTGGCGGGTCGAAAAGCATGTGAAAGTCAGCGTCGGAAAAAGTAACCTTTACCGAATATTCTTTATCCCTTTTGGAAACAGGTTCGGTTAAACCTTCAGCCTGAAATTTATCCTCCTGGTTTGCACTTAGGGAAATAGAAGAATAAACAGAAAGCATTACAAGAAAGGAAACTGCATATCATTTCGAGTCTTAATAATTGTTCTTTAAATATTATTCAGCGATATACTTCATGAGTCTGGTATCGCCTCAGAGTTTCTGCTGCAGAACCTGAATTTTAAAACTCCAGGCATAGTCACACGGCAATGAGTCGGGGATCTCTTCAATCACAAGTTTATTCCCTTCCTGATGCCATGGCAGGTTCTTGCTGCTACCGAGCATTGTTATTTTGGAGTTCTTTACAGGCTTTACACCAGGGATCACGTGTGGGGCGTTTGGCTCCTCCAGATCAATCGCGTATAAAAAATTTCCTTTCATGGTGAACCTCATAGATCCCACTTCAGCCACGTCAACACCACCGGCAACGAACGGGGCAGGTTTCGAGGCGTAGAGGGCTGGCTTGTTCACGTCCATCCACTCTCCCAGTTTCCTCAATCCCTCGACCTGGGAAGGTGGGAGCGTTCCATCAGCCTTAGGAGCAACACTCAGCAGGGTGACACCGTTCTTACTCTTCCTGTCCACTATCTCGTCTATTATCTCTTTGACAGGCCTGCAAACTGCATCCGGTGAATAGGCCCACGAATGGTTAGTTCCGAGAGATATATCGGTTTGCCAGACATCTTTTTGAGGCTCATGTAATTGTCCTGCCTCTATATCTAATACCGAGCAGGATAGAGGAAGGTCATCCGACTTGCGCGTTACCACGACTTCCCTGCCCAACTTCTCGGCAGTGTTGAAGTGATGGGCAAGGGCTGACTTTACATAGTTTTCGCCTATACATTTCGGATCACTGAAGCCGATTTCAAACCATAGTTGATCCGGACGATACTTATCAATGACCTCTATAACGTTGTTATACCATGCTTTCTGGAAACTGTCGGAGAA
>JAFDFZ010000135.1 GCA_019309565.1 Deltaproteobacteria bacterium | reverse complement strand
GCCTTCTACCTGAAGGATTACGATGCTGTTTTCATTGGACCACCGGATATAGGTCTGAAATGTCTCTGCATTGTATCCGGTTGCCCGCACATACGGGTTCATGCCCCGATTGCCATGGGGATGGTATTTTGCAGAGGCAACGGCATGGGCAACGTCCGTGGCAGTGCAGATGAACGGAATTTGCACCCCCAGTGCCCCGGCATCCAGAGGCTCCATAATGAGCTGGCCGGTATTATGTTTTACCCTAACGACGGGTACGATTTCCCTAAGGTGAGCGGTGATGATAAGGGTTTTCAACGTTTCAGCAGAATACGTACCATGTTCCAGGTCGATAATGACGAAATCAAAGCCCGCCTCAGAGAGAATTTCCACACCGGCCGTGTCATAAAATTGGAGAAACGTGCCAAGCACGAACCGGTTTTCAGACAACCATTGTTTCTTGTTCCACCATTTCATCATTTTACCTCCGGAGGTAAGTGATTTCCATGAAAACGTTGATTAGGGTTGAAAGGTAAACTTAGCCTTTAACCCCGCCTCGTGTGAGACCCCTGACAAGATATTTCTGCAATATCAGATACAGCGCAAGCGCTGGAATGGACATAAGAACACCCCCGGCCATCAGGTTATGCCATTGGAAAAAATACTCTTCCTGGTAGCTCATCAGTCCAAGTCCGATGGTGAATTTCGCAGGAGAATTTAGAACCGCCAGGGCAAACATAAAATCATTCCATGCCGTGATAAAGGCAAACAGAGCGGTAGCGGCGATACCGGGGGCTGCAAGGGGCAATACCACTCTAACCATCGCACCTATTCTGCTGCAACCATCTACCATAGCGGCTTCTTCAAGGTCTGTAGGGATCGTATCGAAAAACCCTTTCAGAAGCCATGTACAGAGGGGAATTGCAAAGGTCATGTATACGATGCCAAGGCCGAAATGAGTGTTCAAAAGTCTCAAATTTTTAAGGTAAATATAAAGTGGAAGAAGCAGGACAACCCCCGGCAGCATTTGTCCAATTAAAATCGTGTACATCAGATAACTTCGTGCATGAAAGCGAAACCGCGAAAAACTGTAACCGGCCAAGGCTGAAATCCCTGTGGCGAACAAAGTGACGAGAACGGTTACTTTTACGCTGTTCATGTACCAGGCCGGATAGGATAGGCTTGGATCGGTGGGGGATAAAATCTGTTTATATGCTGACAAACTAAATGTCTTCGGTATGGAAGAAAAATAAGGATCTTTACTGAACGAAGCCATCACCATCCAGATCAACGGAAAGACGGAAATACAAATGTAGAAAATAACGATCGGGTATATCAGCAACTGCCTCCTGTTATGGAATAACCGATTTAGCATGTCATTTTACTCGAAAGCCTTTGTTGATTTAAGGTACAGAAAGCCAAAAATAAGCGAAAAGATTAAGAGCACAACTCCGATGGCAGAAGATTCTCCGAACCTGAATGCCTCAAATGCCACCTTGTATGCGTTCATGACAATCAGTTCCGTGGCGTTACTGGGTCCGCCCTGTGTCATCACCCAGACGATTGCGAAATCATTGATATGCCATACGGCAAGAATTAGACTCGTGACCAGGGTTACCGGTTTCAATAAAGGAAGCGTGATGTGACAGAACCGTCTCCATACGGGTGCACCATCCACTTTTGCGGCTTCATACAATTCTTCCGGGATAGCAGAGAGTCCTGCAAGCAGCATCACCTGCACGAAAGGAACCAGTTTAAAGGCCCTTACAAGAATGACCGCAGGTAACGCAGTTTTTGAATTCCCCAGCCATGCAATGGTTTCGTTTAGCAGGCCAAGCTTCATCAGAATGTGATTCACAATACCGTCAAAGTAAAGCATGACCACCCATGCCAGAGCCCATGGCACCGCGGGTATGGCAAAGGGAATCAGGCTTAAGGTTCGAGCGATGCTTCGTCCTCGAAATTTTTCATTTAAAAGAAGCGCGGCAGCCAATCCTCCTGAAAATTCTATGACCACACAGGCAATCACAAAGATGAGCGTATTTTTCAAGGCTTGCCAGGTAACAAAGCTGCTGAATGCAGCGATGTAATTTTTCAAGCCGACAAACGGATGACCTACAACACCGGCACGGTGAGCAAATAGATACCACTCCGAAAAACTCATGACCACGACATTGATACAAGGCAAAAGAAGAGTACCGGCCACGATTGTAACCGCTGGAAGAATCAGAATGTAAGGGAGCCATCTCGAGGTCAAGGTTCACCTTCCTGGTTTGCTTTGATAAGCGAAGCCCGGCAATTTTCTTATCTTTATCACCTAAAAGCACCACAATGGTCTGCCGGGCCCCGAGTCACGAACAGGATATTTAGGCGTTCGTTTATTGTCTCATTCGGGGATTGACAGAACAACCCTTGCCTTTGACCCCTAAATCCCCGTTTCACGGGATAGGAGTTCATTTTTTCATGATTGCCACGATTTCTTTCTGAGCCATATTGAGTACCTTTTCAGGATCCTGACCTCCCACCAGAATCTGTTGATAGTAACTTCCACCGAACCTTGAGTAGATTTCTCTCTTTTTCAGGTTGCTGTGCCTGGGGATGTGCCGATAGTATTGGCTATGAAAATTAAAGAAGTCAGTCACATGTTTAAATTTCACCGGGTCCAATTCATTTGCCACATCCTTTCGAATGGGCATCTGACCACCCTCTGCAAGGATGGTCTGCCCCTCTTTGCTGCCAAAAAATTTCATGAACTCAAGAGCGGCGGGAAGTTTTTCCTTTGGAATTTCGTTTCGAATTCCATAGGCCTGCCATCCGATGTTAACACCCGGTTTCCAGGTTTTCCCTTGCCACTGAACGCTCATCTTCCTGAACCATCCAATGTTATGGAACTCATCGGGCTTTAAAAATTTGAAACCGCCGATCATTCCAAGGTGAACAAAAACGATCGCCGCCTTTTTGGTTAGCAGAAGGTCCGTCGCTGCCTTTTCGCTTGTCCAAATGCCCGGAACTGTAACCTTATGTTTTTTCACCGCATCTGCAATCAATTTCATCGTATATATACTGGCCGGGCTGTTTACCGATACCCTGTCGGGAGTGTAGGGCGGTTGATCGCTCGGGAAAAAACCGCCATTGATGCTCCAGGCCAGTTGTTCCCAGTGCATCTGATCGAACATATCACGCCCGTTGGTCAGACCAAAACCGTATTGATCGATCTTACCATCGCCATCACGATCCACCGTTAGTTTCCTTGCAGCAGCTATAAGATCCTCCCAGGTCTGCAAATCCGCGGCCCGAATACCCGCTTCCTTAAAAGCGGGTTTCCAATAGCAATATCCCCAGCTCACGCCACCGACCGGCAGTGCACAAATTTTTCCATCGATCATGTAATCTGCCATCATGGCTCGATCGAATCCGTTTCCACCCAAATAGCCCCATTTCTCAAGATGGTCCTCTATGGGCATATAACCCTCCCCGACCATGGCGTGGGAGAAGAAACTCATGGCCACCGACTGGCAGATATCCGGAGCATTGCCGGCAGCGATTTCCGTTACGATTTTTTGATGAAACTCTGCCAGCGGATACCCGTAAGCGTTAATCTTGATATCCGGATGCTTCTGTTCAAACAGCCGGATAAATTTTTGATACGGTCCCTTGAGATTGGCTCTGAACAGAAGCTCAGATGCCACATTGAGGGTGACTTGTTTTGCGAACGCGCTCGGGCATAAAAGAAAAAGAACCAATGTAATTACCATTAAGCTTTTCATGTGCCTCCTCCTTTCTTGAAATAATAATAGGTTTGATAATAATGATTACCGTTTATACCACCCAGTATTCCAATACTCCATGCGACCCAAATGATTGGAGGTTTAATCGCTTATTATCACATAGTTGGAGAATTTCCGAGACGTGTATTTATGGATCATGGTTCATGTTGGATTCATTGGCCATCATGCGTTGTATTGCCCGATTTTGTTTCATGGTTTTCGCTTCGGAACACGTTCTACTGGTTGAGTCCAATTGGTCAGGACAGCACAAGAATCATTGTTTATTTAAGATGAAACGTGCTTTAGCCTGTAATATCAACAGGAGAGACAGTGTAACTTCTACAAAGATGAGTCATGGAACCGTGAATCAATATTATCACTTTATACTTTTGTCTCAAGTTGGTTGTCAAGCGCCGTATTGAAGTTCAGGAAAATTGTTTAAAGTAAGGGAAAATTTTCATAGACACGGGTACCCATTCACAGGGGTACGATAGATAAGTCAACAGCCCTCGGCTAAAGCCGAAGGCTTGGGGTCCAAGGCTCCAAAGGATCAAGGGATCAAGTGATGGGATCCGACAAGCATTTTATGCAACCCTTGACCCCTCGAATCCTTGAACCCTTTTGCATTACCAACAATTAAACTGAAGTCTTCGCCTAAAGGCAAGGGTTTTTCTTTCATTCCCCGAGTGAGACAATAAAGCCGATGTAACCTATTGATATTACATTAAATTTAAATATTATACAACTTATTGAGATTATTGCATAAAAACCTAGCTTTTTTATTTTAGCTATGCTAAACACTCGGCCATGGAAATTAAGCGGCCATTTTCCACAGCCGAATGGCTTCAGAGCTCTAAGGCTGTGCGCAGCTACATCGAGATGCTTGAAAAAAGCATCCTTAAGTTGTCCGGCACCGTTTCCGAGCTGAAAGGGCGCACCGAAAAACTGGAGCAGCGGGTTAATCGTAATAACCAAAACTCCAATCAACCGCCATCTGCCGATGAACCCTTTAACAAGCCGGAGCGTAAAAAGAAAAAGGGCAAGCGAAAGCGCGGCGGGCAGAAGGGTCATCGTGGACACCGTCAGCAGCTGCTTGAGCGGACAAAAGTTGACCTGGTCAAGCTTTCGGTGTGCAGCTGCGGCAGTGGGTCAATCAGGGTGAGAGCTGTCTTTCCCATTACATCCGGAAAGCCAGGGGGCTTTCAGAAAGCTGTGATGAGGAAATTGCACATTTCGGCAAACAGATGCTTACCCTGTTGCAGCAGTTGTGTCATTTTGCCCATTCGCCGCCGGGACCAAGGAAATGGAAAAACTTCTACTCCCAGTTTGTCCTGCTGTTGATGCTTTACGAAGCAGCAGACAATGATGCCGGCAAGCTGGCCCGATCGCTTGCTGCCGAAATGGACTCGTTATGGGTCTTTTTGGAAGAAAACGGAGTAGAGCCGACCAATAACAAAGCCGAGCGTACTCTGCGTTTTGGCGTGTTATGGCGCAAGCGCAGCCTGGGCAGTCAAAGTGACAAAGGACTGCGCTGGGTCGAGCGCATTCTGTCTCTGAAAGAGACCTGTCCCATCAAAGCCAGGGCTCCTTTTCCTATATTGGTGGAAATGGTAGACGCCTATTTCAAAGAACAAATGCCGAATCTGGCATGGGTTGGGTAGCTTCAACTAGCTTACCCCTGTGAATAGTTACCTTTATTTCACCGGGAATTACTGCCGTTGGACAGTTGGTGTTAGGCACCCATCAGGATATGTCGAGATCATCTAGGGGGCTTACGATTCCCTCACCGCCCTGGCGTAAAACATGGGTGTAGATCATGGTGGTGGATATGTCCTTGTGGCCGAGAAGCGACTGGATGGTCCGGATGTCGGTTCCCCGCTGAAGCAGATGGGTTGCAAAGCTGTGCCTGAAGGTATGGGCGGTGACCCGCTTATCGATACCGGCCTGCCGAGCGGCCGAGGCGATGGCCTTGTTGATGGGGCTTGGATCAAGGTGATGACGTCTTTGCACTCCGGTTTTCGGCTCTGTGGAAATGCGCCCCGCCGGAAACACATACTGCCATTGCCATTGTTTCGAAGCCTTCGGGTACTTTCTTGCCAGGGCATGGGGCAGGTAAACTTCACCGTAACCGTCGTTCAGATCCTTTTCATGGATAAGCTTAACGCGCTTGAGATGCGATTTTAAAGGTTCGACAAGGGTTGCAGGAAAGGTCGTTATGCGGTCTTTGGCCCCCTTGCCGTTTCGTACGACAAGGGCCTTCATCTCAAAATCGATGTCATGTACCCGTAACCTCAGGCATTCGATGATGCGCAGTCCCGATCCGTACAGCAGTTTTACGACAAGCTGGTGAACACCGGTCATCAGCGTGATGATACGCGCGGTCTCTTCCCGTGTCAGCACCACGGGAAGGTTGATCCGTTTGGGGGCGCGTTCTGCATTGATCGACTTGTCCATGGTATGGTTTAAGACATGCTTGTACAAGAACACCAGGGCATTCATCGCCTGGTTCTGAGTGGAAGGGGATACCTTCAGCTCAATGGCAAGATGATCCAGAAACTGCTCTATTTTCTTTTCTCCGTTTCTCAGATCCGCTCTGCTTTTCATTTTATGAAACGCCACATATCGCTTCACCCACATGCTGTAACTTCGTTCGGTGCGTATGGAGTAATGCCGGCGTCGCATCACGCTGTGCATTTCATCCATGAGTTTTCTTGTCATGTTAACTTTTCCTTTGACTTTTTTAAAAAAATATAATATAAGAAATATAAAATATTGTCAACCAGCAAATTTGCCCGTTTTCCCTCTTATATACTGATATCAAGCAAATTTGCCAAACAATAAATTGTTACCGGGCGCTGCGCGCCCGCGAGGGAAGGGGAGCATAAAGTCATTCGATACAAAAGCGCGGCCAGCAGCCATTCGCCTTGCTCAGCGCCCGGTAATGCCGAGCTGCCGCTGACGCGTCATCGCGTCTGGCCCCTCGGCGCACAGCGCCTCGGTAACCAAACGCTCGACGCGACGTGCTCACCCGCTAACCCCCCCTTACCGGCCCGTTAGCGGGTTGCGCCGCGCGTCAGCTCGGCATTAGACGGCCAACGAGCGAATGAGGAACCAAGATGAGGCTATGTGAGCTCAAGATTCGCAACTACCGCACACTTGCGTCCATCGACATTCCGCTTCCATCTAGTTATGCGGCTATCTGTGGAGCCAACGATTCAGGCAAGACGAACGTCATCCGAGCGATAAGAACTCTCGTGAGAGGCGAAGGGCGAAGACCTTTCATCTTTCCGCCAGAAGACGAAGACCTGTCCATCAAGGACGAATTCCCCAAGTGGAAGGACACCGAACCACAGCAGCGTGAGATCTCGTTCGAAGTTACCATTGAACTCAACAAAACGCGGGATATCGGGTTTCACCAATTCGTAACAAAACAGCTCTCACTCCCAGCTCCCGACGAGGCCCTTCGCCTCTGTATCGCTGTCACCTACCGGCCAGAGAAGCCGGAGCCCGCAGTCGTTGTTACTGCCCGCGACCAACAGTACACGGATTTGAACGCGCAAGAGGTACTAAAGAAACTTCAATCTTCAAGGACAATCATCTTCCATAATTCCACGGAAATTGAAGCGCGCTACGTCTATCCAGGACGAAGCGTCGCAGGACACATTCGAGAGATTACAGGCCAGCATGAACCTCTGGTCGCCTCGATGAAGAAGACGGTCAACCGTGGGCTGGCGAGGATCTCGAAGTCTCAGCAAGCAGAGTTTGAGAGCCTTTTGGGAAGGCTGCGGACGAAGTATAAGGTCGGGCTTTCGATGCCCTCCTTCGACTTCAGCTACCTCCCCTTCAGTATCACCCTGGGTGATCGCAAGGTTGAAGTCCCACTTGACGACTGGGGCAGTGGTACGAAGAACCGCACTCTTGTACTGCTAGCGCTGTTTCGCGCACGACAGATTGGCATGTCGGAGGCCTCCGCCGCGAAGATCACCCCTGTCATCATCGTTGAGGAACCGGAGAGCTTCTTGCACCCATCCGCCCAGGCAGAGTTTGGGCAGGTGCTTCAGGATCTTGCCGAGGAGTTCCAAGTGCAGGTGATCGTCACCACGCACAGCCCGTACCTGCTAAACCTGAGGGACCCGTCCTCGAACATTCTGCTCCGCCGCCGGACTGTATATCGACAGTTACGGGAGACCGAACGGGTCCAGACAGATGGCGACAACTGGATGGCTCCGTTTGCCCACGCCTTAGGACTTGGTGCTGACGAATTCAAACCGTGGAAGCAGATGCTTATGGGTCACACGGATGCCGTGCTTCTTGTGGAAGGCGAAACCGACAAGGAATACTTCGAGATGCTTCGCAAGCCAGAGCACGGCAATAACCGCCTTCGTTTTCAAGGCGAGATTGTATCCTATGAGGGCACGGGCGCCTTAAGCAACACGGTCCTGCTTCGGTTCGTGAAGAACCGCTACCCGAAGTTCTTCGTCACTTTTGACCTAGACGCAGCTGAGCGAATCGAGAAACAATTGAAGGCACTTGAACTTGAGAAGGGTAAGCACTACCTCCCGGTAGGGTCGAATGCGGCGGGCAAGCGCAACATCGAGGGTCTGCTTCCGAACTCAGTGATGACAGCGGTGTACGGCCGTAACGCCGACCTAGTTCAAGCCGCTACGTCCGGGACAAGGGAAGAGCAGAAAAGCGCCAAGGCGCGGCTCAAGAAGTTGCTCCTCGATGAGTTTAAGAAACGCGCACAGCCTGGCGACCAGTACTTTGGGAAGTTCTACTCTTTGGTAAAGACCATCAACAAGGCAATCGCGTGAAGGGGCCGTCTAACAACAGTTTGCAGCGGACGGCGCTGCGCGCCGCCGCTGAAGCTCAGCGTTATATTTCTATTGGCACTCAATGCTTTTAAAAAGGAAATCATAGATAATGAAAAATAAGGGGAAAGCAATATTTTGGGGTGGCGTTTTTATAACGGTTTTTACTGGGTTAATCGTAAGTCTTGATCCTGGTGCGCTTTGCAATCTTGATCCAGAAAATCTTCCCAAAACGATTTGGAGCTACCCAGCGCTGTGCTTTACAGCTTGGGCTTTTACTCCACCTCTTGGCATTATCATCGCCGCAATTGGTATTTTAATACACGCTGAAGCTTCACGAATAACTATCCTTAGATTCAGCTTAGGGACAATCGGCGGCTATATTGTCATAAGTTTTGCTAATGGACCAGTTCCCCATATCCCTGCTTTGTTTGGGATTGGAGGCGCATTGATTTTGTCGTTTTATTTTTTTATTCTTTGGATGAATGCTGATCGGCTCAAAGATAATGCACTTAAGTTAGCGGGTTATACATCTTTAGTGATTGGGTTTTGGTTTACCTGCGGTTTAGGAAGTCGACAATATCAACCAGTTTTGGGAGCTGGTGAAAGCCCAATCGACATAATGACTTATTTTGCTCTGGCAATGTTCTTCTTTTGGCTAAGTGAAAAAAGAAAATATAACAATGCAAATGCAGCGGATCGCTAACGCGCCCGCTGATTTGCCACGTTGGGTTGCTAAAACTCGGAATAAAACCAAGGCGAAATAGATAGGATTCAATGACGCCGGTTGAACGATCGATATCAAGAATGAACGGCATGAGTGCAACAAGTCCCGTTTCCACAGGTGGAGGCGGAACATTTTTTGAGCAGCACGTTGACGCGCTGTTTCTCGCGCTTCTGCTTGTGCGCGCGCCACTCCCCATCCTGAAGGACTGCCAGGCCAAAGAGGTGCATCTTCAAGTAGAGCACCTCGGTTGGAAGACCGACGACGTTCTCGTGGTTGCCCGCAGGCCAGATGGTACGGTCCGTCGCCTTGCGACGCAGGTGAAGCGGCAGTTTACGATCAGCGTAAAGGACGAAACCTGCAGGAAGGCCTTCGACGACTTTTGGGCTGATTTCAGAGGCGGAGAATTCGATCCGGCTAAGGACCGGTTTGCCTTGGTGACGTTGCGGGGAACGCATGTTCTGCTCAATACGTTAAATAGCCTTCTGGATTGTGCAAGAGTTTCG
>JAFDFZ010000043.1 GCA_019309565.1 Deltaproteobacteria bacterium | reverse complement strand
CCCCTTTGGGGGCAGTTGAAATAAGAACCCAGTTGTAAGTGATCTAAAGTGCCTAAAGTGCCTAAAGTTTAGGTATCGCTTCGCTCTTTCATTTTAAAAATAGACCAAATTCCTTAACTTTAGTTCACTTTAGCTCACTTTAAACTTTAGTTCACTATTTTTCTTTATGAACACAGCATGTTATTCGATAACGACAACAAATTGTCGATATGATGTCCCTAAGCGCCTATAAATATTTGCAGATTCGAACATCAATTCGCGTAAAACCTTATGCCATTTATATTACATGTCTCGAAAATTCTAAACAAATGGGTGGCAAAAATTTGGCTGAGATCGATAGGCGCGTCCACTGCGGTGGTAAAAAGCACCGAATAGCCTTTCAAACATGCCTGATGCCCGAGGGCTGTGGCAGGTGGGTTTTCCCAAGGCCAACGCCGCCGAGTAAGACCACATTACTTTTGTGCTTTATAAAATTGAGTCTGAACAGGTTCTGCACCTGGATTTTGTTGATTTTCTTGGGCCAGTTCCATTTGAACTGCTCAAGGGTTTTGATCTGAGGAAAGCGTGCGGCGCGGATTCGACGCTGGGTAGCGCGGTCTTTTCGCTGATTGACTTCGTGCCGATCATAGTTTCGCACATGTCGAGCGATGAGTTTTTCCTGGTGATAGATGCATGGCCGATCCGGATAGACTTTCATTGTCAGGGGTTGGCCGGCAAACTCAGCAGGCACACTGTAGCGATTGGTATCCAGAACAACCCGGAACTGTCTTGAGGCCCAGTTGCACCAGCTCGTCTCTGGCCTGATCAAGCAGTGTCAGATCCATGGAAAGTCGTTTCATGATGGATGTGTCGACATAGTAACTCATCCCTTTTGCATCGCCCACAGTGACCAAAAACAGATACAGTGCTGCTGCCCGATGGCTTAAACGCTCAACGTATTGCTCACGGACCAGCCGCTGGTCGATCCAACTGAACTGCCGCGGCACCCGCCGCACACGTTGTGGCAGGATAGGAAACTTTGATAATCATATAAAGGGGTTAGCCTTAAGGATTGATCCAGAGCATTTGGCTCGTCAAGCGTGACATTTACCTTGCAAGGCGCTTTGGGCTTCGCTCTGAGAGCTACGACCCGACAGGTCGGTAAATGTCACTACGGCCTGAGGAGCTTGAAAAGACACCTCCCTCTCCATAGCAGGATATGCTATGGAACCAGCAGGCGTAGGGCTGACATTCAATTTGGTTTTAGGAGGTGTCCAATGAAAACATACGCTGGAATCGATTTACATTCAAGCAATAATTACGTGGGAATCATCGATGAAAGGGATAGAAGGCTTTATGGCAAACGGCATCGGAACCGATTGCCGGAGGTACTGAAGGCCCTTGAGCCATACAAAGACAGCCTTAAGGCAGTGGTGGTGGTGGTGGAATCGACCTATAATGGTATTGACTTGTAAATGGGCTTCAGGAGCATGGATACAAGGTGTATTTGGCCAACCCATCAGCGATCAAGCAATATGAGGGGCTGAAGCATACCGATGATAAATGGGACTCATTTTGGTTGTGCAATATGAAACGGTTAAATATACTACCGGAAGGCTACATATATCCAAAACAGGAAAGAGCCATATATTAAGCTTGCAGAGCATGATTAACAGGCATCTTGGGCTCAAAGTGTCCAACAACAAGATCAAAAGGCTTGAGGTAAAAGATATTGAAGTGATGTTTGATTCAGCCGATTTACTGTTTATGGCTAGCAATAATATTTTAGCTATTAAATTTTTATCGGTTTAAAACAGTGGTAGATTACTCATCCTATAGTCGATGTGTAGACAGCAAGAAGCTTTCGGCAGGCAAGAAAAAAGGAGAGAACAACAAGAAAAATGGCAACAGATATTTAGCCTGGGCCTATGTGGAGGTAGCCAATTTTGCAAAATCCAATAAATATAATATAATATGAAAAGGAAAAAACCAGGGAAATACCTGAAGCTGGAGTGCAGTGCATGAAGACAATGCAAATCGAGTATCCAGAATCTATACCGGCGGCGCTCAACCTGTCTGCTGAGTCCTTTGAAGAAGAGGCACGTTTAGCTCTGGCTGTCAAACTCTTTGAGCTTGGACGGCTTTCTTCAGGTCAAGCGGCTGCTCTGGCAGGCATGCCACGGGTGACCTTCCTTTTGAACTGTCATCGATATGGGGCCTCCACCGTAATGTGGGATAGGGAAGAAATCGAGGCCGAGTTCAAGGATGTCCTGTCATGAAAGGCAGGCTCGTCTCTAATACCGGACCCATTATCGCGCTGAGTTCAATCGGTTATCTGGAGATTCTCAAGAGAATCTTTGAAGAGGTAGTTTTGCCGGAAACTGTGCATAATGAGATCATGCAGGGTGGCAAAGATTTTGCCGGTTTGGGATTTTACCGGAAAGCGAGATGGATAAAGGTGCGATCCCTTGCCGGCTCGATCGAACCTCTTATTGGAACCCTCCTCGACAAGGGAGAAGCATCGGTTATTCACCTTGCACGGGAGATAGGTGCTGATTTCGTCCTGATCGATGAAAGAAAGGCAAGGAAGATTGCCAGGGAGATTTACGGGGTCCATGTAGTGGGTTCAGCTCGCATTCTTGTAGAGGCCAAACACCGATGTCTTATTTCCAACGTCCGAGAGGCACTTGAGGGAATGCGAAATGCCGGCTATTGGATTCATGATGATATTATGAAAATGGCCCTTGAACAGGCAGAGGAAAGATAAGAGCCTCGTGAATAAGGGGTGGAATTCGCATAGTTTTCATTTTCGACTCAGAACAAAAAGGCCAGGTTTTGGCTATGAAAAATGTTCGGGGTGCTATTTGCTTTAAAAAAGGCTCTTAGTGTTACGTAATAAAATGTCCTCTGATTTCCGTTTTAGGTCACCTTTGGGCGGATTTGGCAAGCTGCAACAGATACGCATTGTTTCGTAAATTATGTTTTTGTATCTGCCCTCAAAAAAGATGTCCGCATCTAAAATTGCACCTGTTAGACCGTTGAGTAAACCTGGTGCCCAACCACTGTATGGCATCTTTCAGGTTCGTATTCCGCGTGCGAACCTGAAATGTGGAAAATGTTGTCCATAAGCACATAGGCGAAAGCATCAATATCAAATCATTCAGAAAATTCCCCGAGCGTATTTAATAAATGTAGCGGTCCCTGTGCGCTATAAAGATCTCTTCGCTTCAGTTTCCATGTGAAAGTAGGTGATATAGTGCCTCTGGGTATTGGATTCTATACGACCTGCTCATGCCGCCCGTGCCCGAATATAAGTAAAAAAATTCTTGACATGCCACATTGTGGCATTTTATATAAATATCTGTAGATTTTCTGCAAGCTTTTCTATCGATTAAAGGAGGTTGATTCATGATCAAAGTAAATGGAAAAACCTATCAAACCCAGAAAGAAAACATCACGATTCTTGAGCTCCTTAAAGAAAGAGGCGTTAAAAGCCCTGATATGGTGTCGGTTCAAATCAATGGCACCTTTGTCAAAAGGGAAAATTTCGGAACCACGGTGGTCAAGGAAAAAGATCAGATCGATTTTCTTTATTTCATGAGCGGCGGATCGTATGCGTAGCGAGGGTTTTTTCTGATTGAGACGTCAATTACCGAAAACAAGTGTAAGTATGACTAACCAAACCATACACAGGAATAAGATAGCATGATCAATTTTACGGAAGAACAACTGGAACGTTACAGCAGGCACATTATACTAAAGGACATAGGAGTTGAAGGTCAAATCAGGATCATCAACGGCAGGGTGCTGATAATAGGTGCAGGAGGGTTGGGCTCTCCTGCTGCCTTATACCTTGCGGCGGCCGGTGTGGGAACCGTCGGCATCGTGGATTCGGATATCGTGGAGCTATCGAATTTACAGCGACAGATCATCCATTTCACCAAAGATCTAAATACAGCTAAAGTACATTCGGCAGCAGAGAAGATGAAGGCCCTTAACCCGGATGTTACCGTCAAGGTTTGCCCGGAATTTATCCGAGCAGACAACATAAGACACATCATAAAAGGGTATGAGTTTGTTATCGACGGCACGGACAACTTTGCCGCTAAATTTCTGATAAACGATGCCTGTATGATGGAAGGTATTGCCTTTTCACACGGTGGCATCCTGCGCTTCAATGGACAGACCATGACGGTTATACCCGGTAAAACCGCCTGTTACCGGTGCGTGTTTGAAGCCCCCCCACCTGATAATGCCGTGCCTTCCTGTGCTCAGGCGGGGGTGCTGGGGGCCATCGCCGGTATACTGGGTACCATCCAGACAGCAGAAGCCCTCAAATTCCTGGCTGGGGCCGGAACCCTGTTGACCGACAGGCTGCTTTATTTTAATGCGCTTACCATGGACTTTACCAAGCACAGGCTACAAAAAAACAGGCACTGTCCGTTGTGCGGAGATCATCCCACGATCCATGAGCTTTTCGATGAACACCAGCGGACCTGCGATCTGAAAGCAGCAGCACATTCGTAACACCATGTTGAAGATGACGTCTGAAGTTTTTACCGGACTGATCGACCATGCAAAGTCCGTAGTCCCCATCGAGGCCTGTGGTTATTTAGCCTCAAGGAACGGGATTGTCGTCTACCAATACAGGCTGAAGAATTTGGAATACTCTGCGGTTCACTTCACGCTGGATCCGCAGGATCAATTTGAGGCATTAAAAGACATGCAAAAGAAAGAAGCCGAGCTGGCGGCAGTATATCATAGCCATCCGGTTACAGCGGCCTGGCCCTCAAAGGAAGATATCCGCCTGGCCTATGACCCTGATATCAGCTATGTAATTGTATCCCTTTATAATGGGGTAGAAACTATCAAAGCGTTCAGAATTCGCAATCACGCTGTCCAGCCCGAAGAAATCCAAATCGTTCAGGCGCCACCGGAGGATTACAGCAGTGAAGCAATGGGTTGACAAACAAATATTGGAAAAACCCGCCCCGTTTAGCAATGGAAAAGCGTTGCTGTTGCGAATCAATCGTTGTGCAGTAAAATTCTATGATATTCCGGCAACATATGATGCGGAGATAGAGGAACTGGAACATCAAACCCGCCTCTTCAGACAGGGTATCATAACCGCTAGAGAGCTAAAAGCACACCGTGTCCCGTTTGGCGTTTATGCCCAGCGCTCCAAAGACACTTACATGATCCGAATCCGCTGTACGGGAGGAGGAATAACCCCGCATCAACTCAGAGCCGTTGCAGAGCTTTCCAGCCGATATGGGGCCGATTTCATTCATTTTACGACTCGCCAGGGGCTTCAGATCCATGATGTGGTGCTCGAAAACGTGGTTGCCGTTATACGAAAATTAAAGGAAGTGGGCCTGAGCACCCGGGGCGGTGGGGGCAACACGGTACGCAACATCATGGTCTCATGGGATGCCGGAATATCCCCGAAGGAGGTTTTTGATGTCACACCGTATGCGGTCTCTTTGACCAGCCGGTTGATTGCCGAACCTGATTCATGGCTTTTACCACGCAAGTTCAAAATTTCATTTTCCAATTCCGATGATGACAATGCCAATGCCTGCTTAAACGACCTGGGATTTGTGGCTCGAATTCAAGACGGCATCAGGGGGTTTAAGGTTTATGTTTCAGGAGGATTGGGGTTAAAACCTCAGGTGGCGGAGCCATTGCACGATTTTATTTCCGCCGATCAAGTTTACGTTGTGGCCGAGTCGGTAAAGCGGGTGTTTTCCCGGTACGGAAGCCGAAAAAACAAGCATGCCGCACGTTTAAGATTCCTGCGGAACAGGCTTGGCAGAGAAGAGTTTGAAGCTCTTTACCACCAGGAACTCCAGTGGTTGGAACATCAGCAGGTGGAGCCGCTTGAGATAAAAGAGATGGATAACAGGTCGAAATCAGGCATTACTCTAAAAGCAATAGAAGAGAATTGCTCTGAATTCGCTACCTGGAAAAAACGATATGTCACGCGACAAAAGCAACCGAATCTATATGCCGCTCGTATTCCTTTGTTTCTGGGTAATCTTAAAAACGAGCATGCGGTTGCACTGGCCGATTTTCTGAGCAATTTTGGCGACAATGTAATGCGCTGTACCATGGATCAGAACTTAAGCGTAAGAAACATCCCCGAGATCTATCTCGGCAATCTATTCCAGGTTGCAACAGCTGTATCTGATCTGTCCGGCGAACCACGCTTTGTTGGAAACTGGACTGCATGTACCGGAGCGGATACCTGCACCCTGGGAATATGTCTTTCTCAGGGGGCTCTTCGCGAGTTGAGGAATCGCCTCAAACCGCTGAAAGAGCATCTGGATGATCTTGCTGATATCAAATTGCATACTTCGGGTTGCCCCAATACCTGTGGAATGCACGCTTGTGCCGATCTCGGTTTTTACGGTCGATCCGCTCGCAACAACAACGTGATGTATCCGGAATACCATATCGTAGCAGGCGCTGTAGCCGGAGATACACAAGCCCGTCTTGCCAGGAAAATCGACCGGATCAGCGCTCGGAATCTTCCTGATTTCGTGGTCAAGTTTTTAGACACATATCGTCGGAAAAAGCCTTACTTTACGTCCTTTGCGGCATACATCGACGATTGCGGTGCCGAAGATATCAGGGCCATTTGCAACCGGTACCGGGATATCCCGGATATTAAAGAGGACAAAACCTACTATATCGACTGGGGGGCTGCGGAAGAATTCTCGCTGGTTGGAATGGGAATGGGGGAGTGCTCTGCGGGATTATTTGATCTTATCGAGGTGGATCGGGACATGATTCGAAAAAAGCGAAGGGAGCTGGAATCTCTTACCGATCTGGAGCCGTTAGCAACAGCCTTATATCAGATCACCCTTGCTGCCTCGCGCATGTTATTGATAACCCGTGGAGTGGAAGTCAGGTCTGATCAGACGATATTTGATGCATTTGACAGACATTTTATCCGGACCGGGCTTGTTGATGTCCGTTTCCGCAAGGTGCTTCAGGCCGCCGAGAACCCGAATGGACAAGCTTTGGTTCATTTGAAACCGCTGGTCTATGAACTGGCGCAATCCATGGAGGAACTATATCAGTCCATGGACGATGCCTTGCAGTTTCCCGAACAGAAGAAAATGGAAACAATTCTCGAACCGCCTATTCAAGCGCTTACCGGAGAGCACAAGACCGTAGAACTGTTCAGGGACTATCGGGGTGTTGCCTGTCCGATGAATTTCGTTAAAGTGAAACTGGATCTGGCTGCCATGGCAGTGGGACAAATCCTTACGGTTCTTCTGGATGACGGAGAGCCCATCGAAAATGTTCCGGGGTCGGTTGCCGAGGAAGGCCACGAGATCGTTGAACAGAAAAAAACGGGCGATCACTGGACGCTTCGAATACGGAAAGCGTAAGCGCCTTTTCTTATGGAAGTAAACCCCGTTAGAGAACGACGTTCTCTAACGACTATAGATGGTGGCATTAAACCACCATCTATAAGGAATTATCTATACAACCCTACTGGAGTCGGTGGCTTTCTCTAACGGGGTAAACGCTCGTTGCCCTTAAATCGAGTGCGCAGCGGGTGTTGTAAATTTAGCTTGCCTTCAATTGCCACAGTGTGATATCTAATTTAGCGGTACGAAAGTTCCCATCAGTTTAAATAATAAATTAAAAAAATGAAATTCAACCTTAAAAATCATAGAGGAAAGCATCTGCAACGGTGTCTTATGTTTTTCCTATTGCTTCTCCTTTCCTATAGTTGCGGAAAGGAAGGCGACTATAAGTTTGTTGACTTTTCTGAAACCATGCTGGTTGAAGTCCCTCAAAATGAACGTGTCGATCAGGCCACCCTGCGTGTGGCGGTGGCTGCCATGGTGTCTCCCAAAGAAACTTTTATTTATTATAGGGATTTGCTTGATTATATCGGCACCCGGCTTAATTACAGGATTCAACTCATCCAGAGGAAGACATACGGGGAGATCAATGAATTATTAGATAAAGGGCATATCGACATTGCTTTCATATGTACCGGACCCTATGCCATGGATAAACAGAAATATGGCTTCAAGGCTCTGGCAACACCTGTTGTCCGGGGAGAACCGTTTTATCGATCCTACCTTATCGTGCATAAATACAGCAAGTTCCAGAAATTACAGGATCTAAAAGGATATGTTTTTGCGTTTACCGACCCGGAGTCCAACACCGGGTTTTTGGTGCCCAAATACTGGCTGCTTAAGATGGGAGAAAGACCAGATTCTTTTTTTAAAAGCTTCAGCTTTACTTACAGTCATGACAATTCCATATTGGCCGTATCCAGATCGCTTGTTGGAGGCGCTGCGGTTGACAGCCTTATATGGGAATATTACCACGCCCGAAACCCTATCCATACCTCTAACACACGGATAATAAAAACCTCACGCAATTTCGGAAGCCCCCCGCTGGTCGCTTCCAGAGGATTGTCGGATCGCCTGAAATCAAGAATTCAAGACCTGTTGTTTTCTATGCACCAAAATCCCAACGGTAATCGAATCCTTGAACAGCTGATGATCGATCGTTTCACGCTGCCCCGGGATGAATGGTATGATCCGGTTCGCATGATGAATCAGCATATGCGCAGCCTGGAGAATGCACCTGATGCGATCAAAAAGTCTTAGAACGAAATTATACTTAACGGTTTCCATACTGGTCATTGCCAGCGGCATCATGATCTCTCAGATCGTCACTCACCGTTACGGCTCAAGTCTTTTCAAAGATGCGATTGTTCAGGCGGAAAACATCGCCCATTCCCTGGCCCTTGAGGCGGCCGATAAGGTTCTCATTAACGATCTGGTGGCTTTGCAAAAGCTGCTGGACGATCAGATGAAGAGCAACCCGTCCATAGCCTATCTTTTCATTTTTAAAAACGGACGAATATTAACCCATACCTTCACAGGTGGTATGCCGGTCAAACTCATCGATGCCAACTATCCGAGGGATAATACGGGACATCTGGAAAAAATCGTCTCCAATGATGGAGAACGGTATTTGGACATCGCCTGGCCGATCTTCTCCGGCAAGGCAGGCTTTCTTCGCCTGGGGTATTCCGAGCGTCCTTACCGAAACCAGGTCATGCGCCTTTGGGTTCAAATGAGTGCGGCCACCCTTTTGATACTTTTTCTTTCCCTGCTGGTAAGCCATCTCTTTATCAGGAGGATCACACAGCCCTTGCTTAACCTGACAAAAGCGGTTGAAAAGGTGGACGAGGGGCACCTTGACATCGATATTCGCGTAAAAGGCCAGGACGAGGTCGGCATGCTGGCCGCTTCCTTCAACAATATGCTTCGCCGCATCAGGGAGCACACCCGACACCTTCAGACATACACAAGGCAACTGGAGGAAAAGAACCTGGAGCTGGATCGCGCTCACCGGCAAACAAGAACCTCTTTTACCATTGCACAGGAAATCGGCGCATTGCCGGACTTAAGAGCGGTAGCAGCTTATCTGATCAGTAAGCTTAGGGAAATTGTCACCTGCAACGATATTGCCGTTTTGATCCAAAGCTCTCTGAACGATAATGTGTCCATTTTTACCGAAAAAGAAACCAAAACCATAGAAGATGGATTGCCTGAAGAGACCCTGAAGGCCATTTTTGATGACACCAACCCGGTAAAGTTTATCATGAAAGAGAAAATCCCCCCTCATTTACTGCCCCGTGTATTTCACTCCGCCCAGAGAATCGCCGTATTTCCCGTATGTCATGAGCATCAACCACTGGGTGCGATGCTGATCGCATGTCCGGACGACTGTCGATGTGCCACCAAGGAGCTGGATGTGATCCAGCTTATCCTCAATCAGACATCCGGTGTTCTTCTGCGCACTATCAGGCAGGCAGAGGAGATCAAGCACCTGCGTTCCCGTATCGAACAGTCCGCTGAATTTGGCGGATTGATCGGAAGAGATCCTCAGATGCAGCTTATTTACAAACTGATTGAGGATGTGGCTGCCACAGATACCACGGTTTTGATCCAGGGAGAAAGCGGGACCGGAAAAGAGCTGGTCGCCCGCGCCATTCATGATCATAGTCCGCGGAACAATAAACCCTTTGTTGTGATCAACTGCTCGGCATATCCGGCAAGCCTGCTTGAAAGCGAGCTGTTTGGCCATGAGAAAGGGGCCTTTACCGGAGCCACCCGTCAAAAGCCAGGGCGTTTTGAACTTGCCATGGGTGGCACCATTTTCCTGGATGAGGTGGGTGAGATGGCTCCCCCTGCTCAGATCAAGCTGCTTAGGGTACTTCAAAATCGAAAGTTTGAACGCGTGGGCGGGGAGAAGAGTCTTGTGGTGGATGCCCGTATCCTTGCTGCCACTAACAAGGATTTGAGCCAGGAAGTGAAAAACGGCAATTTTCGAGAGGATCTTTTCTACCGCCTAAATGTCATTCCAATTGTTTTACCTCCTTTACGAAAACGACGTAACGACATTCCTTTGCTGGCCCGTCATTTTTTACGCCGATTCGCAGCCGAGCAGGGAAAAGCAGTAAACGATTTCAGCTCCGGGGCCATGCGAAAACTGCTTGATTATTCCTGGCCCGGGAACGTGAGAGAGCTTGAGAACAGCATCGAACATGCAATTGTTCTGGCAAAGGGCCAGCATATTGAGATCTCAGATCTACCCTCAGGCCTTTCTGAAACAGTTGCTGCTACGTTTGCCGAGTCAAAAACGGTGTTGCAGGAAAGCGAAAGACAATTGCTCATTGAAACCCTTGAATCCTGTAACTGGAATAAAAAAGAAACCGCCAACCGCCTGGGCATCGGCCGCAGCACGCTGTATGTCAAGTTGAAAAAATACCAGATTACCAAACCAACCATTCATTGAAACCTCATAGTGGACTTAAACTCTCTCTCGCCAGCCGTCAGCCAGAAGTAGATTTTTCTCACCACCAGCCTGCCACCCTCATTTCTAAGCCGCATGTCTGGTTAATCAAATAGAAAGTGTCCAAAATATGGACAGATGCATCTGCCTTAAATTGTTATTATTTTAAAATTAACGGTGTTTTTGTGTCTCGATATATGGACAGATACGCCGAATTCTCCGTGACCTTCCTTTTCATGATTCGGTTATGGTCTTGATTTTATCGTCGGTATGTAAATTAATTGAAAAACTATTTTTCCTTATGGTTTTAGGCATTTAGGATACACACGATTCCTATTTTCCCTTGCATGAAGCTGATTTAGGCGAGGGTGGCATGTTATTTGCCACAATGTGTCATCTATAATGGGTCCCTTTTGGAATACAAATCCTGATATCTTGTACCTTTTGTTCAAAAAACTCAGTTTGTTCAAGCAACTCAGTGGTCTTTTGGCGAAGGAAGACCCAGAGAAACCAGATGAAAAAAATTGTCGTTTTGGATGCGGATATGACGCAATGCCAGGAGCTGTGCAGGATGTTGGAGGATGAAAAATACCCGGCATTGCCAGCTCGATCCCTTAAAGAGCTGGAGAACCACTTGAACACAGAAGACTGCCTGGCAGTTTTTATGGACGTGGACACCGTGCCGGTTACGAACAGGGATATCAGAACCATGGCCATAAGTTATCCGGGCATCTGTTTTTTCTGCATATCCAGGTATCGATTCCACCCGGAACTAAGAGATGCCATTTGCTATCATGTTTACGCCTGCCTTAACAGACCCATCGACCCTGATGAGCTTTATTACTGGGTAAGGAGCATTTATCAAGATGATGAAGATTCCAATGATGTACCGGGAAACTAACTACTCGAAGGTATTAGGAGTTTTAGCAATTGTGCTGGTTGCCACTCTGGCGATGTCAACCGGCGTGTCTACCTTAAACGGCGCATTGGCTGCCGAGACAGTAAAACAGATCCAGATGGAGCTTCCGCCACCGGATATTCCACAACCCCAGTTCTTTTGCGGATATTGCCACGTGCTCACCTATCCGAAGGTTATCAAAAAGGGATATGAGCTCTGGAAAAAGGATAAACACAACAAGTTTGGTTGTGTGGAATGCCATTATCCACCTCAAAAAGAGTCTATTCCAAACCACACATCTCTTCCCCGGAACACCCAAGCAGTCCACATTCCCAAAACCCCCCCGGAACGGTTCTCATATGTCAAACTTGGCGGGGAGGTAATAGGAACACGACCCAGGGTGATCGATGCAAGTTGCATGACCGCCAACTGTCACGGAAACCCGAAAGACACGTTTAAGACCAAAAAAATAGCGTTTACGGAAAAGGTGACCTTCGTGCACAAGCCGCATTTTGAGAAAAAAAATCAGATCGAAGGCCAGAAGATCAACTGCACCTCCTGTCATCAACACGAAACAGATCAGAGAAAATTTGAAGTTTCAAAAGCCTCCTGTCACCTGTGCCATTTCACAAATGTCAAATTCAACGAAGAAAGAGGCAGATGCGAGCTCTGCCACACACTGCCGGAAAAACCGATCCAGACCTCAGGAGAGCAGCCCATAACCCACAAGATGCTCAAAGAATCCGGGGTATCCTGTGGAAGCTGCCATTATGATCTAATCCAGGCTTCAGGTCGGGCCGCTTATGAGGCTTATTTTGAAAACGGGGTCCTTAAGACTGCAGTGGTATTGGGAGCAGGTTCCATAAAAAAACAAAACTGCCGAGGCTGCCATGACCAGACCAAAGCACTCAAAGAGGCAGGGAACAAAAAGCTGATGCACGAAAAACACGTAACCGTCAAGACAGCCAGGTGCTTCGACTGCCACCAGCTAATCAGACACAAGAAGGCCGACTGGATTCAGCCTGTGGTTGTAAAAGCAGAAAGCGCGCAATCTGCTGAAGAGAAAATTTTTCACGACCAGTTTATTCGGGACAGTTGCACGGCCTGTCATCCGGAACCTCACCGCTTACAACGCCTGCTGGCCGCCGGGCTTAAGCGAAAGGATGTGCCGCAAACACCCGGTTTTCATCTCAAAGCACGGGCCAACTGCATGGCCTGTCATCAGGAGATGAAGATAACCGAAAGCGGTGAGAAGGTACTTAGGGCATCTGCCAGGGCTTGCGTGAAATGTCATAAAGGTCGTGAAAACCTGCTCAGCGACTGGAAGGCAGATTTGGCCGATGTCATCAGGGAAGTAAAAGAGGTGGAACAGGAGGCATTGCAGGCCCTGAAAGAGGCCAGTGCTACGCTGCCCGAGCCCAAGGTTAAAGAAGCCACCAGAATGCTCAAGGAGGGCAGGGAGAACTTCAATATGGTGCGGTTCGGCAATGGTGTGCACAACAAGAAATACGCCATGTATGTGCTGGATGCGTCCATCAGTCGTTATGAAGACGTGCTGGATTATCTTGAAGAAAATCAGTAGCAAGCATTATCAAAAAACCCAATGAAAATGAAAAGGAGGTCGTTATGCTCAAATCGGTAACTCTCACAAGACGCCAGGTCCTTAAGGGAGCAGGCGCGGTTACCTTAAGCGGGGCGGCAAATCTTGCTGTCACCGACAATGCGAAAGCAGCCCGGGCCAAAGCACCCCGGTGGGCATTTATCGTTGATTTGCGCCGCTGCATAGGCTGTCGGGCCTGTACGGTTGCCTGCAAGGCCGAATTTCAGGTGCCCTTAGGGGCATTCCGTGCGGCCGTCTACCAGGAAGTGATCGGAAAGTATCCGAAAAGCAAAAAATTCTTTTTACCCAGGCTCTGTAATCACTGCGAGGGAAACAAAGAAGACGAAATTCCACCCTGTGTCAAAATCTGCCCGGAGTATCCCAAGGGCCGGAAAAAGTATGTTACACCGGAAGGAAAGAAAATCCGGTACCGCTATGGCGCGACCTACAAGCGGCCAGACGGGTTGATCCTCTGGGATAATGAATTGTGTGTTGGTTGCGGCAAATGCATCGACAAATGTCCCTATGGAGCCAGAAGCTGGGATAAGAGCCTTATCGCAGGTAAAGACAAGACCAAGAACGGCATTACCAAGTGCACGTTTTGCCAGCACCGGATCGAAAAGGGCGTGATGCCAGCCTGTGTTAACATCTGCCAGGGCCGGGCAAGGCTCTTTGGTGACCTAAACGATTCCTCAAGCCAGGTTGCAAAGCTGGCAAAGGAGTTCAAACTTTTGGAAAACCGAGAGAAGACAACCCTGCTTCCGGAAGAAAACACGGTTCCCATGTGCTTTTATATCGACCCGCAGGGAGTGCTCGGAAAGATGGTGGTTTCCAAAAAGGTGTTTAAGGAAAACGAAGCCATAGCAGACACAGTTATATAAATGACTAACAGCCGTGGTGTTTATTAAAATTTATCGTTCCATGAATCATCAGGGAATCATCAGCAGGGGCTCCATTGTGCATTCAAGCAGTGCACGATTACGGCTGCTGCTGATTCATGATGCGATTTTAAAAGCTTTGAAGGAGGAGATGAAATGAAACGAGATATCAATCGCCGAGACCTTATCCGGCTGGGTGTTGCCAGTGCAGCGGTTCTGGCAACCGGAAAGGCAATGCGATCCCGGGCTCTGGCGGGAACCATCAACCTGTCTGCAGGCGGAAAGGATTTTTCACCCAAAACCGGTGCAGAGAGACAGATGATCCCATCGGCCTGCTGGAGTTGTGTAACGCGAGATGCCTTGATCGGTTTTGTGGAAGACGGCAGGCTGGTTAAGCTTGAGGGGCAACCGGATTCCATTCGCGGGTTGGGAAAGATCTGCGCCAAAGGAGCAGCAGGCATCAACCAGCTCTATGATCCAGACCGCGTGTTGTATCCCATGAAGCGGGTGGGCAAGCGCGGGGAAGGCAAATGGAAACGCATAAGCTGGGATGAGGCACTTAATGAGCTGACCGATCGGTTGAAAAAACTTCGCGATGAGGGTCATCCGGAAAAGTTCATGTTTCATTACGGCCGCATGAAAGCATCTTCCAGCAAGATCGTCAAGATGTTTCTTAGTGCCTATGGTACAGGAACGATAGGCAATCACACGTCTATCTGCGAAGGTGGCAAGTGGACGGCACAGGAACTTACCTGGGGCAAGCATTACGACAACTGGGACTTTGACAATACCAAATATGTGCTCAATTTCGGAAGCGGCGTTCTGGAAAGCCATACCAATCACATTCCCACCTCCCAGCGGCTGGTATCGGCCATGGTGGAACGAGGGGTGAAGATGGTCACCTTCGATGTGAGGTTGTCCCATACTGCTGCAAAATCCACCGAATGGGTGCCGGTAAAGCCCGGTACAGATGGCGCAGTAGCGCTTGCTATGTGCCGTGAAATCATGGAAGCAGGGCTTTACGACAAGGATTTCTTCAAATTTATCAAGGCAACCAAAAACCAGAACTCCACAACGGAAGAAAAAGTCGCGGCCTTAAAAGCGCATCTGAACAAATACACTGCCCAGTGGGCTGAGAAAATCAGCGGAGCGCCGGCAGCAAAGATCAAAGCCCTCGCTCTTGAGTTTGCAAGGGCAAAACCGGCCTGTGTGATCAGTTATCGAGGTGCTGTGGCCCATTACAACGGCAATGATACTGAACGGGCCATCCAGATGCTGGCGGCCATCACCGGAAACATCGACAACCCCGGCGGCCGGTGTCGAGCCGTGGGAGCCAAGTGGAAGTATCCCAAGGGACCCAAGGGGCCCAAGGCCAAAAAGCTTAAAATCCTGGACGGATTCAAAGGAGACGCCGCCTACCCGACACATCATGCCAATCATCAAATTCTCAAGATGATCAAGGAAGGAAAGGCTGGCAGACCGGAAATATACATGTGGTACTGCTACACCCCGGTGTATGCCAACGGCGAGTGCCAGGAAAACATCGATATCCTCAAGGATGAAAGCATCATTCCCTATCTGGTCTGTGTTAATGCTTATTATGACGAGTCAGCGGCGTTGGCCGACTTGATTCTGCCAAATCCGTCCTATCTTGAATGGTGGGACTGGGAAGATCATGCCTCACCGACTCAGGTCCCGGAATATTACATTCGCCAACCCTTTGTAAAACCCTTGGGCGAAAGCCGCGATTTCAAGGATGTGGTAATCGAATTGGGCAAACGGCTCGGATTTCCGTTCGGGTTCAAATCAGCGGAGGAGTTTGTGAAACTTTCCTGTGAAATGACCCCTGGTGTAAAGGAAGCCGGAGGATTTGAGTACATGAAAAAACACGGTGTGTGGCACGATCCAAAGGCAAAGCCCAAATACTATATGTACAAGAAGGAAGTTAGTGGAAAGAATCTTCAAAAGCAAGGCGTTATCTTCGATGAAACTACGGGCGTTTACTGGAACTGGAAAAAGTCTGCGGCCAAAACCGAAGCCGAAGCAAAGGAAAAGGGATACACCTTGACAAAGAACGCATACAAAGGGTACGTGGGGCAGAAGATCGGCGATAAGGTGTATAAAGGCTTCAAGCCAGATAAGCTCAACAAATCCGGCTATTTTGAGATCTACTCCGAATTGCTGGAGCTTAAGAGATTTCCCGCCCTTCCGAGCTATATGCCAATCCCCGAACACGAGAAGATGGGGCCCAAGGACCTGATACTTACCACCTACAAGGTTCCGGTACATATACACTCGCGCTCTGCCAACTGCAAATGGCTTACCGAGATTTATCATAACAACCCGGCTATGATAAATCCCCAAACAGCCAAACCTCTTGGAATTAAAACCGGTAACAAGATCAAGGTAAAATCGGAGGTGGGTGAAATTACAACAACAGCCAACGTGACAGAGGCGATCGTCCCCGGAGTGATAGCCATCTCCCACCACCTGGGTCACTGGGAGTATGGAAGATATGCTTCCGGTAAGAAAGCGCCCATGGCCGGAGATAATGACCCGGATCTGAAATTGAAACCCTGGAATACATATGGCGTTCATCCGAACTGGATCATTCCAAACAAACCGGATCCGATTAATGGCCAGCAGCGGTGGATGGATACCGTGGTTCAGGTGAGCAGAGCATAGTTTGAAGGGGAGGGTTGCATGAGTACGCTTGAGAAAATTGAACGATCCACCATCGCTAAACAGCGAAGCATCCTCTACGGTCTGTTGGCCATGATCTACCGGCAAGAAGTGACTTCGGACCTTTTGAATCAGATTAAAGATCCCCAGTTTCTGGGGGTCCTGTCTGATTCGGGCATCCGCCTGGAAAAAGGGTTTTTCGATAAGCCTGAGGCGCAACTGCTGGAGGATCTTGCAGTGGAGTACGCTAAACTGTTTCTGGGCCCTGGAAAACATGTCTCCCCTCACGAATCGGTGCACCATCAAAGAGAGGATGGCAAATGGGGCCAGCTCTGGGGGGAGTCCACGGTTGAGGTAAAAAAATTTATAGAGTCAACGGGGCTTCATTATCAGCCGGAGTACAAGGGACTTCCGGATCACATCAGCGTCGAACTTGAATTCATGCAACAGTTGACTCTGCGAGAAGAGCAGGCATGGGAAGAATCGGATCGAGAAGGCGCTGTATTTTGCCGCAAAATCGAAAAGAAATTTATCGAAGACCACCTCTCACAATGGATACCGCCCTTTTGCGAAAAGGTCATGGATGAAGCGCAATTGCCGTTTTACAGGGAGCTGGCCGCATTTACCCGAAAGTTCATAGAATTTGAGAAACAGGAAGTCAACCGGTATGCGGATCATCTAACATAACAGTTTTTTTACCTCATGGCAGCGGGAACGTATATGGGGTCAGATCAGAACACAGGCGCGTTGTCCGCTGGAATATCGGACCCGAAACGAACTAACTTAAACAATCCAACAATGGTTTGAAGGAGCTCTGCCAATATTCTGGAACATAAAATGAAAAAAATTCCCAGGGTACCGTTGATCATTGGAGGGATTTTTGCACTGGCGCTTGCGGTGGTTATTGGGACAACCATTGCCTTGAAGCAAGCGGAGCAGGGTCTGAAAGTAACCCAGCTCGAGGGAAAATTCAAAGATAGAACAGGCGCCACTTTTGTGGGCTCGCAGACCTGCAAAAAGTGTCACGAACGAACCTACCTGGAGTGGCGCACATCACTGCATTCAAGGATGATGCGGGATGTCAGGCTCGAGCCCCTTGCAAATATCGGCGATTTTGTAACTCCCAGCAAGGTGAGAACGTTCGGCAAAGAAGATGTGGATTATGTTTTGGGCAGCCAGTGGAAGCAGCAATATCTGAAAAGGAAAGGTAAGGATCTCATCGTGCTTCCAGCCCAGTACAATGTTTTTGACGGAAAGTGGAAGGCGTACTTTCCGGACAATCCGAACCAAAGAGACTGGTTCAAGGAGTGTGCCGGCTGCCATGCCACCGGTGTGGACCCGGAAAAAAAGACATTCGTTGAGATGGGAATCGCCTGTGAAGCATGCCACGGTCCCGGCAGCAACCATGTTGAAGCATTACCGGGCTATGAGATCCCCACTATCATCCAGGCATCCCGATTAACCCCGGCGCTGGCAGCCCAGATATGCGGTTCCTGTCACACAGGAGGCCGGGACAAGGAGGGCAAATACGCATACCCGATGAAATACCAGATTCACAAGGGAATCGGTAACATCAGATTGTATTTCGATGAATTCACCCCTGCCACGAAACCGGATTATTTTTGGCTGAGCGGGGAATCCAGACACAGCAACCAGCAGTACCTGGACTGGAAGAAAAGCGAACATGCAAAGGTGGGGGTAACGTGCATAACCTGCCACGATGTCCACAGGAGCAAAAGTGCCCTTGAGGCAACGGGAGAGGTGCCCAACCCTCTGGTAGTAATTCGTTCGAAAACCCGATTGTTTGAAGACAAGCTTTGCAAGAGCTGCCACACCACGCTCCAGTACCGATCGGCACACCGGATTCATACCTTTGGCAGTTGTGTGCGCTGCCACATGCCCAGGGTGGCAAGCATTGGTGAGGCCGGAGATGCTCACAGCCACACCTTTAGATTCATGTTCCCGCAGGCTACCCTGAAGGCTGGGGGGATGGACAAGCAGCCTAATGCGTGCAACGCCTGCCATCATCACAAGAAAACGCCAACGGAAGATCTCGTGGCGTTTCTAGAAGGGGCGAAAAAAAGCGATATGCCGATGCCGTTTAATGTCCATCGCAAGTCACCTTAACGATAGCGAGAATGACCGATGAGCGGACGGGCAAAACCAATCGGCAGGCGATATTTTCTGAAACTTCTGGCGGGCGTGCCCATTTATGCGGCACTGGGATCTGCAAAGATCGCTCATACGCAGACGCATCGCTACGGGAAACTGGTGGATACGACTATATGTATCGGCTGCAAGCGCTGCATGTCTGCTTGCAAACGATGGAACAATCTTAAAGTTGAGCGTGATGAACTGGTCACCGACCGGGAGACAGACCTTACGGCCAACAACTGGGTTGTGGTCAATCTGCTGATCGATTCCAAAAACCGAACGGCCAGGACCTATATACACTGGGCCTGCCAGCACTGCATAGAACCGGCGTGTGCGGGCGTCTGCCCGGTCAAGGCCATCACCAAGCTGCCAGAAGGGCCTGTGGTGATAAATGAGAAAAAGTGTATCGGTTGCCGCTACTGCTTTCAGGCATGCCCCTTCAAAGTGCCTCGGTTTGATTTTAAAAAGCGGGTCACCCGTAAATGCCATATGTGTTACAACCGGGTACCACTTCTCAACTACATGAAACCGGCCTGCGTGGCGGCCTGTCCGGTGGGGGCGCTTTATTTCGATTATAAGCACGAAGTCATAAAGGAGGCAAAGCGGCGGCTCTATCAAAGGGGTGGGGTATATTACATCATGGGGCTTGAGGAAGCAGGGGGAACGGACATGCTGACGATTCTGCCAACCCAGCCCCTGGATTTGAGTCTTGTTGTAGCGCCGAAAAAGGTGGTGAACCATGACCTTGATAAAATACGAATCACCGCTTCTGGAATTATGGGGGCTTCGGCTCTGAGCGGTGCCATGTACGCATACGCCAGTCAAACAAGGGAAAAAGACAAAGAACAACCATGACTGACCGAGTTAGCAGACGTTTCGATTTGCTTCAAAGCCAGATGGAACGCTCACCTGGTTTCTTCATCTGGGTGAGCTTTCTTTTAGCACTGATCTTTTTAGGCGCCTATGCGTTGTTGATGTCTGTGGTTCACAGCATGGAAATCCTTGAATTCTATACCAATATTCCATGGGAGATGATGGTTTCCAATTACATTTTTCTGGTCGGCTCAAGCGTGGGGCTTTGCCTGATAGCGTCTATGGGTTATGTGTTCGGCCTGCGACGGTATGAATTGATCGGAAAACGATGTATCTTTCTATCCCTGATTACCATCATATTCGGTCTGTCCTCAATCGGCCTGCACCTTGGACATCCGGAAAGGGGGGCCGTTTACAATGCATTAACACCCAACCTGCGTTCTGCCATGTGGTGGATGGGAGTCCTCTACCCGCCGTACATTCTTTTCATAGCGATATGGTTCTGGGTGCTGACAAGGCAGGAGTTGATCAAAACAGCAGAAACTTCCAGTGGACTGACCGCAAAAGTCTACCGGTTAATGGCTCTTGAGGGTATAAAAGCATATCTCTACGGGCGATTGCCTCTTCAAAAAATAGGATCCCTGGACTACCGGCTCCTTCCATTGAGGAAAATCGGCTCAGAGATGGAAGTCAGGGACGCGGAATTAAGATGGGCCAGCATATTAGGAGGAATGGCGGTCGTTTTGGCTTTGATGGCCTATACGGTGGAAGGCTCTTTGTTCGCCCATATCGAAACGAGGCCGTTCTGGTACGGCACCCTTTACCCCATCGATTTTTTCCTTGGCGCTCTTATGTGTGGGTTTAGTTGGATCATGGCAACGAGCATCATTACATATAAGGTTAAGGGGGAGGAGATTCCGGTGAGGCTAATGGATCTATGAAATGGCGGAAATACTGGCGGTTCTTCTGAGCCTGGGGATTCTCTTTACCGCATATAAGATGGCACATGGGCTTTTTGAACCCGAAAAAACAAAAACGATTTTGCTGTTTCTAAATGGACCTTTCAGTAAGGCCTTTTGGGTTTTCGAGGTTGTAACAGGAATGCTGTTACCCATATTTCTCCTGCTTGCCGCTGCAAGGCACAGGAAAATAGGCGGTGTGATGGTTGCTTCTGTAATGGTCCTGGTGGGATATTTTGTGAAAAGATATGATTTTGTGGTGGCCTCACAGGTATATCCCTTTATCAAAAGACAAAGTCCCCTTGATTCTTACTTGCCCACCTTTATGGAAATGCTACTGATCGGTGGGATTATCGGTGCATTGTTGCTGGCTTACACAATGGCAGTGAAGTTCCTGCCATTGAAGGAAAGGAATTCTTGTCACGTCCGGTGATGGAGGAGAGCTGAAAGTTTTCACAACTGTAGGGGAGGAGAGATGAAAAAAAGCAGATGGATCCACCTTGCTATAACAGCATTTGCAGCTGCAGGCCTGGTGGGTTGCGGATCCGAAAAGGCTCAGATCGAAAAAGCGGTGGCTGGCCCAAAAACGTATGTGGGCTCAGAGCAGTGTAAAGTCTGTCACCTGGAGCATTACGATTCCTGGAAAATGACGTTGCACAGCCGTACACTGCAGGATGTAACCCAAAACCAGGACGCCCTGATCACTCCAATCGATCCCGAGCTGATCCGTGCTGCTTTGAAAAAAAACGGGCAGAATCTAAAGGTGCCCGCAGAGAAGATTTATATTCCCAGAATGGACGAGATCAAATACACCCAGGGTGTTCAGTGGCGACAGCGGTACGTTGTTGAAAAGAACGGCAAACTCTATATAGCTCCCATCGAATACAACGCCTGGAGCCACGAATGGACCAGCTACCGAGAGGCGGACTGGGATAAGCGGCCCTGGATTGAAAAGTGCGGGGGCTGTCATGCGACAGGCGTGGATCTTGAAAAAGGCTCCTTTGTCGAAGGCGGTGTTGGCTGCGAGGCCTGTCATGGACCTGCCTCCCGTCATGTTGTCCTGCCAAAAGCAGCGGTCTTTGATAAACGCCAGACCATTGTAAATCCATCTAAGCTTTCCGCGGGTATTCGGGCTCAGATTTGCGGTGCCTGCCATGGAAACGGCAAATCGACAAAAATAGAATGGGTTGATTGGCCGGTGGGTTTCCTCCCGGGCAGAGCTCTGGGTGGTTATTACACACCCGATCCCCTTGCCGGTAAAGACACACCGGAGGTTTACAGTCAAAAATTCGTTGATCGTCATCACCAACAATACGACGACTGGCAGCAATCCATTCACGCTCAAAAGGGCGTATCCTGCACATCGTGCCATTATGTTCATCAACTGGGATTGCCACCGACGCAATTTCAGACCGTAGGGGCAGGCTCCGGGCAGTGCCTGGCCTGCCATACCGGCAATACCAATAAATACGCTCATTCCATCCACTCTTTTTCTAATTGCATAGGCTGTCATATGCCCAGGATTCACATGAGTCCTGAGACGGGAGATGTTTTGAGACACACCTTTAAGCTCATGTCTCCGGAGGAAAGTTTGAAGGCCGGTGGTACTGATAAAATGCCCAATGCCTGCAGCAGTTGCCATCATCATAAGGACACTCCCCTTGAGGATCTGGTGGGTTTTTTAGAGGCAGCCAAAAAGAAAGATATGCCCCTGCCCTTTTCCGTGCACCGGCATCCGGAGCCAGCGAGGCACTGAAACGAGGAGTAATCATGAAAAAGGCTGGATTTAAAATTTCTTTAACCTCATTTAGGAGAACAATAAGCCTTTTCACCGGATTTGCCGCACTGCTGGTCGTGTCACCCGGGGCCGTTTGGCCTCAGGAAGAGGTCACATCTAAGATCTATCGGTATCGTGAACGGGTGGCAACCGGTTACTATGAAGGCTATGAAGTCAGCCCGCAACGCAGGCGGGCTCTGGTTGAGGTGCCCGGGGTTAAACGGGGGCTGTTCCCGTTCGGCTCCGCATCGGCCATGGTGCGAATCAGATCCCGGCTTCCTGATTCCCACAGAGGACTTAAGTTTTATTATCGCAATACATGCATTGAATGCCATCCACAGCAGGCCCGGAACCTTCATTCGCTACGGGCGGCAATCACCTGCCGGCAATGTCACGGACCGGAGCCGATTCCATCCATCAACCATTACTTTGCTCCCACAAACCCCATCCGCCGCCATGCTTACATCTGCGCCAAGTGCCACGAAGGGGCCAATGCCTCCTTTGCCAGCTTTTATGTCCATGAACCTCCATCGACATCGCTTTCCACCAGAAAGAGCTTTCCGCTTTTGTTTTATACGAGCTGGGGGATGCTGTTGCTTTTCCTTGGCACCCTGGCCTTCTTTATACCCCACAGTTTGATGGTGGGAGTGCGCGAGTTATCAGAGAAACTGCCAAGTTCGGTGCAGCATCGTTTCACTATGGGTGCACAGGAGCTGTTTGAAAAACTGAATTTGATGTTTCATCGTTTTCTGATGGGTTTACGTAAATTCTTTAAGGAAAAGAAAATCAAGAGAAATAATGAGGTCAACTCAGGAGATGCTCCTTAGACGGTTCAATCGAATTCAGCGTCTGTTTCATCTTTTTTTGATGATCAGTTTTCTTGTGCAGACAGGAACGGGCTTCGGCAGATTATTCATTACAACTGACTTTGGCAGATCTCTTGTATGGCTTTTCGGGGGATATGACACCGCTGTTGTGATACATTTCTGGGTGGGAGTTTTGATGATTGCGGGTTTCGCAGCACACATCCTGTATCTGGTAACGAGAATCGATCGAAGGGATCTTAGAAACAGCCTCCTGGGACCGGACTCGCTTGTTCCATGGGTTCAGGATGGCCGGCATCTTATCCAGAAAATACTCTGGACCGTGAGGCTCGGTCCCCCTCCCGAACTGGACCGCTGGGCGTACTGGGAAAAGTTCGATTACTGGGCCGTGTTTTGGGGACTGCCTCTTTTGGCGGCAACCGGGATAATGCTAAGATTTCCTCTGCTTACAACTCACTTTTTGCCAGGCTGGGCCTTGAACATCACAGCCCTTTTGCATCGAGCCGAAGCAATTTTAGCGGCTTCATACATCTTTATAGTTCATTTTTTTATCGGACACTTAAGGCCCTTTAGTTTTCCGATGAATGAAGCCATGTTCTCGGGCTGTGTCCATCTTGAGGAGCTGATAAAAGAAAAACCCATGTGGGTGGAACGACTTAAAAAAGAAGGAAAACTGGAGCAAATGAAGGCCAGACCCCCGTCTCGCTGGTATCGGGTGCTTTATTATGCTTTCGGTTACACCGCCTTAGGCTTTGGGCTTTATATTCTGATAAACGGCATCGTTTATGGCCGATATATCCAGCTTCATTAATACCCTTTTTGAAAGGGACCCAAGGGGGAAACATGAAGACGCGCAAGTGTCTCAAGCTGGTCTTATCTGTACTGATAGCTGTCTGGCTTGCAGGCTGCGCTACAGAGGAACCCAAAATCGATGTTCAGCAACTGCTGGCCAAACCCAAGAGCTACGTTGGATCTGAGGAATGCAAATTCTGTCATCTGGAACATTACGACTCGTGGAAGAATACACTTCACAGCCGAACCATAATGGACGTGACCCAGAATCGGGATGCCCTGATCGCGGAGATCGATCATAAAGCCATCCGTTCAGACCTAAGAAAGCTGGAAAAGGATCTCAAGGTGCCTTCAGATAAAATCTATGTCCCTAAAATAGAGGAGGTTAAGTACACCATCGGTATGCAATGGAAGCAGATGCTTTTGGTTGAAAAAAACGATGAACTTTATGTTGCTCCTGTTGTATACGGCGCAAAGGCCAACCGATGGATGAATTACCACGAGCAAGACTGGAACAAACGGCCATGGACTCAATATTGCGCCGGCTGTCACGCCATGGGAGTGGATTTGGAAACCAACACCTTCTCGGAACCCAGCGTTGGTTGCGAGGCCTGTCATGGCCCAGGTTTCCACCACGTGGCTCTTCCCGAGACAGCTGTTTTTGATAAACGGTCGACCATTGTCAATCCCTCTCATCTGCCGGCGGGGTTCAGGACCCAGATCTGTGGCTCCTGCCACAGCAGTGGGTCGTCCATCAAGGCACCCGGTGTCAAATGGCCGGTGGGGTATCAGCCGGGCCGAGCTCTGGGATTGTATTTTAAGTCCAAGCAATACGAAGATGGAGACCTTAAAGAGGTATATGCAGATGATTTTGCAACCGGGCATCACAAGCAGTATGATAGCTGGAAGCTCTCCACCCATTCCAACGAAGGGGTTACCTGCACATCTTGCCTTTATGTTCATCAACTGGCGAAACTTTCCAAAAAGCATTTATGGACCGGACTCCTTGCTGCCGCGCTGGGAAGATGTTGGGCAGATTCGACAACACCTTGGCTGGCTGATGGGATTTGCACAACCACCCCGATTCGATCGCTGGGGATACTGGGAGAAGTTTGACTATTGGGCTGTGTTCTGGGGAATATGCATCCTGGGTGGTACAGGCATGATTCTTTACGATCCTGTCACCTCAAGCCGCTATGTGAAAGGCTGGGTGATAAACGTCACCCTGTGGGTACATCGTATTGAGGCCGTACTGGCCATGGCGCATGTGTTTATTATCCACTTTTTTATCGGTCATCTCAGAAAAGAAAATTTTCCAATGGATCTGGTGATGTTCGGTGGAGGCATTGATCTTGAGAAAGTTCGACATGAGCGGCCGGCTTGGGTTGAAAGACTGGAAAAGGAGGGAAGATTGCAAGGTTTGCTGATCGATAAACCCCCCTTCACTTTACGGATGATTTACTATGTTTTTGGTTTTACGATGTTGGCCGGCTGCCTTTACCTGCTGGTCAATAGTTTCTTAAATGCAAACAGGTTGATTGGATAAGTAAATGGAACTCTTTGAAGTGTTGTTGAAAAAATCGGCAGAGGCCCACGGTCATCTTTGTCCTGGCCAGGCAGTGGGTGTACGCATGGCGATGCTGGGCTGTCGGCTCATTGGACTGGAAGAACCAACACGCCATGACCAGATCAAAAAACTGATTGTTTATGTTGAAATGGACCGCTGTGCGGCCGATGCCATTGCACATGTCACCGGGGTTAAGCTGGGGCGTCGATCCTTGAAATACGTGGATTACGGAATCATGGCCGCCACTTTCCTCAACCTGCAAACGAACAAAGCTTTTAGGGTGATCTCAACGGAAGAGGCTCGCGAGTTGTCTTTTGTTTATGCGCCTGAAATTGCCGAAAAGCACCTGCAACAACTGGAAGCATACAAGCGCATGCCCGACAGTGTCCTTTTCAAGGTTCAAGAGGTTACGGTTTCCATCGAAGATACCGATCTTCCGGGCCCGACCCGCCGGAAAGTCGCCTGTCGCAGGTGTGGTCAGGTGGTGCGAGACGGCCGTGAAGTCATTAAGGACGGATACCCCCTCTGCCGGCCATGTTTTAGCGGGGCTTATTTCTATGATGCCAGGGAAATTTCCTTGCCGGAAATTAACCGAGAGCCCAATTGGAGCAGTCAGCCATCAGCAGTCAGCCGTTAGCATGAGGAAATTAAACCCATTGAAACTTTTTCTCCCCCTCCCATGCTCTCCCTTTGAGAGAGCATGGCGGGGTGGCAATCTGTTAAAGAAGGAGTCTAAAAGTGTTGAAAAAAATCAAGTTAAAAGATGCGGTGGGCACACAGCTTGCGCATGATATTACAGAAATCCGCCCCGGACAATTCAAAGGTCCGGCCTTTCGCAAAGGACACACCGTTTGCCATGAAGACCTTTGCCATCTTCAGAAACTTGGGAAATACCATCTTTACCTGATCGAACTTGAAGAAGATGAAATTCACGAAAATCAGGCTGCTGCCATCCTTGCCGAATCGCTTGCCGGGGAAGATATTGTCTGGCAAGACGATCCAAGGGAAGGAAAAATCGGTTTGCATGCCAAGCGTGACGGGCTTCTGTTCGTTGACACCGCAGCACTGGCAGCCTTTAACATGATTGAAGAAGTCATGTGCGCAACCCTTCACAATCATACGCTGGTAAAAAAGGGAGAGCTGGTTGCCGCCACCCGGGCAATACCACTTGTGATGAAGCGAGCGCCCATAGAACGAGCCGCTTCGATAGCCGCACAAAACGGGGGTGTGCTTTCTGTAAGACCGCTTCGGCAAGCAAAGGCAGGGGTGGTAATCACCGGGAACGAAGTTTTTCATGGCCTTATAGAGGATAGATTTGCTCCGGTTCTTACCGAAAAAATAACCGCTCTCGGATCTAAGGTACAAAGCGTTATCTTTGCTCCCGATGACGCTGAAATGATCAGCAATGCGATCCATTCCCATGTGCAGATGGGATGTGATCTGCTGCTTTTTACAGGTGGAATGAGTGTGGATCCGGATGATGTGACCCGTTACGGAATCAAGCTGGCAGGAGCGACAGAGATCCACTACGGCGCCTCTGCGCTTCCGGGTGCCATGTTCCTGGTGGCTTATTTGGAAAACGTTCCATTGCTGGGTGTGCCGGCCTGCGGTCTTCACCACCGGATTACGGTGCTTGATCTGGTTTTGCCGCGGATTTTAGCCGGTGAGCGAATCGGTAAGGCAGAGCTTGCCTTTTTGGGCCATGGGGGACTTTGCCGTGATTGTTCTGAATGCAGCTATCCACATTGCCCTTTTGGAAAGGGCATTTAGCGAAAGGAAGATATATGGCGCTGTCGAATCACAAATGTAAAAAATACGGCTCCGTGATTATGTTGTCCGTTGTTCTTTTCATATTTTCCATACCTTCCCTGAGCATAGAATATCCGCTTCCTGAGATGGATCCAAAGGGATACCCGGCCCCTGGAACGGGATGTCTGGCTTCTGGCGCGTGTCATTCCGTAATTGAACCCATCCGGGCACACAATTCCGACATGGCCGTTCAGATCTATACCAGAGGCGCCATACTGGGTGATCCAAACGGCTGTGTGGTCTGCCATGGCGGGAACCCAAAGGAAGAAAAAAACGCGAAACTGGCTCATCAGGGAGCCCCGGCAGGAAGTCCGCTCAAGGCCTTTAACCGTCATTCGGCCTCCCTTTCGATAAATGATAGTACCTGCGGCCAATGCCATGTGGCCTGGGTGTATGCCGAACACCGATCCATCATGAATACAGAGGCCGGAAAGATCCAGGGAGCGCTTTGGGGCTGGGGGCCTGCGGGCACGGGATACGAAAAACGCTATGGCAATTACGACATCGATGACCCGGACGGTCCTTTTCCTATTTTCGGTACCAGGGAATATAAGCGTTATATTCGAGAGTTGATGGATCGTTTTCCGGAAAACTACCCTTCACAGCTCCGGCAACTTCCCACTGTCGATCTAAATTCTATAGATAAAAATCCCGAACAGGCCGTTTATACATATATCCGGTCCGAATGCCAGCGCTGTCATCTGGGGGTTCGCGGCCGGGACAAGCGCGGGGACTTCAGGGGCATGGGATGTGCCGCATGTCATATTCCCTATAGCAACGAGGGGTTTTACGAAGGTACCGATGCCAGTATCCCGAAGGACGAAAAGGGACATTCGCTGGTTCATTCGATCCAGGCCTCCAGGGAGGCGAAGGTGGTTGTGAACGGAAAAGTCTATTCTGGTATTCCGCATGAAACCTGTGCGTCCTGCCACAACCGGGGTAAACGCATCGGCGTTTCCTTTCAAGGGCTGATGGAATTTCCATATGGCACACCATACACTAAAACCGGGGAAAAAATGCCGAAACTGCATACCAAATACTACCTTTACATAAGAGACGACGTTCACCACCGAATCGAAAGCAGAGATGAAAACCCGTCCGGCGGCCTGCTCTGTCAGGACTGCCATTCCACCACCTCTGTTCATGGAAACGGAAATATTACCGGAACCACACTTGCTAATGTGGAAATCGAGTGCGCCGACTGCCATGGAACCCCAACTTCCTATCCGTGGGAATTGCCGCTTGGCTGGCTGGACGAATTCGGCCACAGGTTGGACATGAACAAACCCAGGGGCGTAACCGACAGGTTGTTAATAAACCAGAGGGTCTATAACACCCGCTACCCACCGCAAGACGGTTATCTATTGACCACCCGCGGAAACCCCTTCGGCAATGTGGTTAGAAAAGGAAATACAGTGATTGTTCACTCTGCCAGCGGGCTTGATTTTCGGGTCCCCTCGCTTAAGGAGATTCACCTGAAAAACAAATGGCAGAACCCGGACCGGGCTCGTTCTGCCATGATAAATATTCCGAAGCATCTCCAAAAACTGGAATGTTACACCTGTCACTCTGCCTGGGCTCCACAGTGTTATGGCTGCCATGTGAAAGTGGATTATTCCAATGGAAAAACTTCCATCGACTGGATAGCTTCCGGTAACAGGAGGTATCCGGATGGCCATACCGCCGAATCCAGGCGTGATGGCAGTGAAATCAGGGGCCCTGGCAAGGCCTCAGAAGCGAGGGGATATCTTAGATGGGAAGATCCGGTTCTCGGCATAAACGGAGAAGGCCGGGTAAGCCCCATCATTCCCGGCTGCCAGCAGATTACAACGGTGATTGGACCGGACGGAAAAACCCTTGTTCAGAACAGGATCTGGCGAACCGGCCCCAACATTGAAAACGGCGGCTTGCAGGGACAGCGAGGCATCGATATGGCCCCTGCGGCTCCACATACCCGTACACGGGAGGCTCGCACCTGCACCTCCTGCCATGCCAGCAGCAAGGCCCTTGGCTATGGTACTCATGACGGTAGATATCTTAAAGCATATGAAAAAGGCGTTTATGTGGACATCACAACAACAAAGGGTGAACCCATCAGTACAAAAGCGCAATTGCAGATTCCCCCTATACCGGATTTGCCCATGGGATATGATCGGGTGGTCACAAGAGAAGACGAACAGTTACAAACCGTGGGCCATCACTGGCCGCTTTCCGGACCGCTGCCAAAAGAGATGCGGGATCGAATGGAGAAAGTGGGTACCTGCATAACATGCCATAAGAATTTTCCGAGCGGAGCCTTTAAAACCGTTCATCAAAAAGATTTTCACTCTGAGGTTATGGGGAAAACCCTTGGGCTTGGCCGGCCGTTTCATTTGGGACCGTTGAAATAGCCTACGGCTTGAGTTGTTAATACCTTCATTTGGGATAATAGTAAAACAATAGATAGATCATGGTAACGGTAAAGGATTTACTGAAGATAAAAGGCCACGATGTATATACCGTCGCGGTGGATGCTACCGTGTTTGAAGCCTTAAAATTAATGGCGGACAAAGGTGTCGGGGCGCTTGTCGTGATGGCAGGCGAAAAGCTTACGGGAATTATCTCCGAGCGAGACTATGCGCGCAAAATAATCCTCAAGGGAAAATTCTCCAGGGATACGCTTGTACGGGAGATTATGGCGTCCAAGGTTATCTGTGCACAGCCGGACTATACCCTGGAGGATTGCATGGCACTGATGACCCAAAGGCGCGTACGTCATATGCCGGTACTGGATTCAGGACGACTTTTAGGCATTATTTCCATCGGAGATGTGGTGAAAGCGATCATCTCCAATCGAGAGACGACGCAGGCTGTGATCAATTCCCTGCTGCGGCTGTCGCTTGAAGACATCGGTTTTGATCAGTTTCTGAAGCGAGCCGTTGAGCTTATGCTTTCTGTTCCCTGGCTTGCCTTTGAAAAACAGGGAAGCATTTTTCTTACGGAAAACGACAGCGACCTGCTGGTAATGAAAGCTCAGAGCGGTCTTTCGGAGAACATTAAAGTGAAATGTGCTCAACTCCCATTTGGGCGATGCCTTTGCGGACGTGCCGCGATGACACGAGAGTTACAGTTCGCCAGTGGACTGGATGACCGCCACGAAATTCGTTATGAGGGGATCGTTCCTCATGGCCATTATTGCGTGCCCATAGTACATGGTGAGAAAGTACTTGGCGTGATAAACATGTATGTAAGGCAGGGGCACAAGCGGGATCAAAGAGAAGAAGCATTTCTTAGTGCCGTTGCTAATACACTGGCGGGTATCATCCAGCGCAAGCGCCTTGAGAGGGAACTGGTTCAGACAGAAAGGTTAGCCGCCATCGGACAGACTGTGGCCGGGATTGCTCACTGTGTGAAGGGCATCCTGTTTGGTCTTGAAGGTGGTGTGTATGTTGTAAATAAGGCGCTTAGAATCGACGATAAAGATAAGCTGTACACCGGCTGGAACATGGTTCAAAGAAACATCGATAAAGTTTCCGCCCTGGTATTTGATCTTCTCAGTTATTCAAAAGAGCGATTACCGGATTACGAATACTGCTCATTGAATGAAATTGCCAATGAGGTGGTTGAATTAATGGAGCCCAGAGTAACGCATAGTTCTTTTGGAAAAATAGAGATGATCAGGGATTTTGACCCGAAAATAGGAAAGGTGCGCCTCGATCCGAAAGGAATTCACCGCTGTTTGCTGAATCTTGTTTCCAATGCCATCGATGCCTGTTTTTATGATCCAAACGAAGCCAAAGCGCATTTTATAAAGGTGACCACTCGTCGGGAGCCTGATGGTGGTATTATGATTCAGGTATCCGATAACGGATGCGGGATGGACAAGGGCATTCAAAAGCAACTGTTCACCGGCCTTTTCAGCACAAAGGGATCGAAGGGAACAGGTCTTGGACTTCCGGTTACCCAAAAAATCGTCCAGGAGCATGGCGGCATCTTAACGGTTGATTCGACACCTGAAAAAGGTTCTGTTTTCACCATTAGCTTACCTGTAGACCAAAAAGAAGATAAAACCATTTTTTCAAAAGGGGGGGGCTATAAATGAAAAAGAAAATCCTGGCCATCGATGATGAGGTGGATACGCTGACTTTTTATTCGGAGGTATTGGAGGACGGCGGGTTTATTCCCATTACGGCAAACAGTCCGGTTGAAGGACTGAAAAAAGCTCAAGAAGAGAAGCCCGATCTTATCCTGCTGGATATCATGATGCCGAAAAAGAGCGGCATGATGACCTATAAGGATTTGAGAAATGATCCGGATCTGAAAAATATTCCTGTAATCATCATAACCGGCATTTCCAAAGAGGTGGATTTTAAGAAGCTACTTGATAGATCGGTTACAAGGAAGATATCCCCCGAAGGTCATCTGGTAAAACCCTTAAAACCAGAAGATTTGCTTGAAGAAATTCGCAGGGTGCTTGGATAGAACCAGGAAATGGAACTGATTGTTGGCAGCGATGGTTTGCGAAACAAACCGGCTGTAAAAATTTACCGATTCCGCAAAAAAGATCTTGACATGCCACAATGTGGCAGATATATTATAAATGCGGACGGAATAGATGCCATATTCCATCCTCCTCCATTCTTCCAAACAAGCGGCTTGTGAATCCACAAGCCGCTTGTTTGTTTTGCATCTTTGAGCGTTTTTTTCAACGTCACTCTTTAAACCAAAGAGGTGTTCTTCATGATCGATACTGTCATTTGCGGTATACGTTTTTCTGATTTGATAATTCAGATGGAGGAGTTTCATGGTTACCGGTCACCCGGGATCCTGGTTGGCGGATTGATGCTGGATGTGGCCCAAGAAGAAATGAAACCAACCCCGTATCTTAATGCTGTCACCGAAACTGTGGTGTGCCTGCCCGATGCGGTCCAGTTGCTAACTCCCTGTACCATCGGAAATGGATTTCTGCAAATCATGGACTGGGGTAAATTTGCCCTTACCCTGTATGACCGTACAACGCTCTCGGGGGTACGCACCTGGTTAAATGCCGATGTTCTGGCACGCTTTTCATTGATACGACAGTGGTTTGAAAGAAAAACCCCTGCTGAAGCAAAACCTCCATTTGAAAAACTGGCGGCCGAGATCCTGGAGGCAAGAGGAGATTTGATCCGGCATAGGCCGGTTCGACTTCATCGCGCCTTGAAAGACTCGCAACACGTCACCACCATAAGATGCCCCGAATGCGGGGAATTTTACCCGAAACGTCTTGGCCCCGTCTGCCCTGCCTGTAAGGGTGATGCTTATTTCACCTATTATCCTGTTTGAACCCATCACAAAAGTGTCCGAAAATGGAAAGGTTTCCATTAAAGAATTTTGATCCGGCAGTGGACACAAGGAGATGTCTGCGGTTTGTGCTAGGGTTGCTATTGGATTGGTATAAAACTATGGAATTGTTTTAGCCGAGATCGCTAGACATATGGGTGGGTCTACTGCGGGCATATCGAAAATTATGCAACAACCTCAGCTATTTCTCATTGCAATTCTTAAGATCTCTTTTAATACGTCTGTATATATCAGCCTCACGCCTCAGAGCTTTGATTACCGCCTGATTCTTAGGCCCACAGATCCTTATGCATTCACGGAACAGCTTACGGGCAAACGGCATCATTACCTGAAACTCGCAATAAGTAATGGCCCTGTCGTTTCTTAAAACATCCATGGCCAACACAACGGGCTTCAGGGAACTCTTTCCATAAACCTCTGCCATCCTTACCACGTCAGGTTTGCAAAGTGGGAGCAGGCCCCTTGCAGGCAATGTCACATAAAGCATTCTTGAGATTACTCTCGCCAGGATATCTCCTGAAAAATGCCCAACGCATCTGCCGCTTTGTGTGCATAATCCTTCAGGTGCGTGATCAGTCAACATCTCATGCTTCAAATGTATTGCACACCGGTAATACATCCACACGATCCATTGCGTAAAGGCATGGATTGAAGCCTCTTTGGTCGGCCATTTGGGATAGGGTCTTGAAAGCAGAGTTTTGAACCAACCGTCATCCCGAATGACCACACCGTGACGGGCCGCATGGGCCAAAGGCGTCGAAAGTTCAAAAATATGCTCAATGCCCTTCTCATCAAAATCTACGATCTGAATTTCAACAGGGTCTTCATTCGCAATGCTCCGCTTCAGATTCAGCCTAAAATCAAAAATAATCTTACGGATCCTATCAACCTGTTTGCCCTTTTTAAGCAGTACCAAAAAGTCAACATCAGAATGAGATCCAGCCTGCCCCAAGGCGTAGCTGCCGAACAATACCACACTGTGTATCCATTCTTTGTATGTATCAAAATATTCTTTGATCTCCTTTATTGCCCATCGGGCCACATCAGAATCGACGCCTAAGCCGATCTTACAGGCGGCCGACCCAAAACGGTCGTTTTGTTTTCCATTTTCATTCAAAACGTTCCTCAGCGATAACGCCATTTATAAAGAAATCCGCTCTTTTTTCTCTTTTCGCGTTCTAGCTCGGGGGTTCTCCGTGCTTGTAAATATAGTCAAAATAATAGGCGGCTGATTTAGCTTCAACATCTAAATCAGGATGTGCATGCCCTTGCTGTTCTTTTGCCCTGGATACTTTTTTCTCCGAAATGGAAAAAGATAAGGAACCGCTTTTTCAGCTCGAATAAATCGGAAATGCTGGATTGTGTATGGCCTTCATATCCGGCCAGCATATTGAATCGGTCATTACCACAATCAACATTCATTTGAATAGCCAAAGCAGATTATGTAGTCAATACTATTTTAAGTTTTGATGTCTCCTCAGGGGGGCGTGAAACTCAAAAACCGGAATCTGAAGTCATGAAAAGGATTTTCAAATAGGCCTGCATCAAGTATCGCTAGAAAATGTCTTAGAGCGTTACATTCGGCATCAGGTTTCCAGCAGACAATTGATGGAAGGAGGCAGCGCGAAAGGGGGGATTTAAGAAATCGGCAATCAGAGAATAAAGAACCTTAATTTTTTGATTGACTCCATAATAAGCGGTATGTTAATTTGCAATCAGCTCCAAATCCTGTTACGACATTTACGATTTTTTTCCTCGGATAAAAATACAGAGGGCGTAACGCCATGGCTGATTCAGCAAAAGCCAAAGAAGCCGCCCTGCCTCTTGCGCGATTTAAGTTTTCTCTTAAGACGACCAGTCCGCTGATTTTACCTCCTTATAAAGGGGCGGTTTTCAGGGACGCCTTTGGGAGCGTTTTCAGACAAATTGTGTGTGCCAATCCAAAGTGGAAGTGCGCGAATTGTCTGTTACTAAATGAATGCATTTTCCCGGCTGTTTTCAATCCTCGACCTCCTCCTGACTTTCCCGATGCAGCCAAGTTCAGCCCTGCTCCTCCTCCGTTTGTATTGAATCCACCCCTGGATAACCGCCAACTTCTTCATCCTGATGAAACACTTCAATTTGAACTTGTGCTGATGGGCCGATTTATCGATACCCTGCCGTATTTTGTTTTAACTTTTAACGAGATCGGTCGAAGGGGATTGGGAAAAGACCGAGGCAAGTTTACCCTTAAGCACGTAGATCTGGTAAACGGAGATACTGCAATTCGAATCTACGATGATACCTCTCAGATACTTTCTACATTTTCGGTACCGGAGACATTATTTGAAGCTTCCTATGCAGCGCTTGAACAAATAACAATTCAGTTTCTCACACCTCTTCGGCTGAAAGAAAGAGGAAAACTTGTCAATCGGCTTAATTTCTCCCTATTTTTCGAGCGCATGACCCAACGGTTAGCGCTTTTAATCGGCCTTTACGGCAAAAAACGAAAAATGCCGAATTTCACATCTTTGTTGACAGCCGCTCAGCACATCCATACGGTATCCGATAAAACCTACTGGTACGAGTGGGATCGATATTCCGGTCGGCAGAAAGCTTCAATGAAACTTGGTGGACTGAGAGGGAAGATTACCTTCTCCGGCGTGCTCAACCCATTTATGCCTTGGATCAGGCTGGGCGAGAGGGTCAATATAGGCCAGGGAACGAGTTTTGGGTTGGGAAAGATAAAATTATGTTTAGAAAATGGATAATAGGAGAGCCAATTTCAAAATGATTTAGTCGGAATCTGTTTTAAAAATTTTGCAGTATAGAGAGTTCTTTGAAAACGTGTATTTGGTCATAGCCGACGCAAAAATATGAGCATATGCTC